>NZ_CVTU01000091.1:30956-64956 GCF_900004965.1 Pseudomonas sp. 44 R 15 | reverse complement strand
ACCCTTGTTGCTCGACGGCCAGCGCGGCCGCCTGCACGTCGACCCCGATGCGGCCACCCTGCAACGCGCGACCGTCGAGCGCGACACTCGCGAGCAACGCCTGCAAGCCGCCTCTGCGCAACGCCATGAACCGGCGCTGACCCGCGACGGCCACGCGGTGGAAGTGTTCGCCAATATCGGCGAAAGCGCCGGAGTGGCCGCGGCGGTGGAGCAGGGCGCCGAGGGCATCGGCCTGTTACGCACCGAGCTGATTTTCATGGCCCACCCGCAAGCGCCGGACGAAGCCACCCAGGAAGCCGAATACCGCCGCGTACTCGACGGTCTCGACGGGCGCCCGCTGGTGGTACGCACCCTCGATGTGGGCGGCGATAAACCGCTGCCGTACTGGCCGATTGCCGAGGAAGAAAACCCCTTCCTCGGTGTGCGCGGCATTCGTCTGACCCTGCAACGCCCGCAGATCATGGAAGCGCAACTGCGCGCGCTGTTGCGTTCGGCGGACAACCGGCCGTTGCGCATCATGTTCCCCATGGTCGGCAGCGTGGATGAATGGCGCGCGGCTCGGGACATGACCGAGCGTCTGCGCCTGGAAATCCCGGTGGCCGACCTGCAACTGGGGATCATGATCGAAGTGCCGTCGGCCGCGCTGCTGGCGCCGGTGCTCGCCCGGGAAGTCGACTTTTTCAGCGTCGGCACCAACGACCTGACCCAATACACCCTGGCCATCGACCGTGGGCACCCGACACTGTCGGCCCAGGCCGATGGCCTGCACCCGGCCGTGCTGCAACTGATCGACATCACCGTGCGTGCCGCCCATGCCCATGGCAAATGGGTCGGCGTGTGCGGTGAGCTGGCGGCGGACCCGCTGGCGGTGCCGGTGCTGATTGGCCTGGGTGTGGACGAGTTGAGCGTGTCGGCCCGCAGCATCCCCGAAGTGAAGGCGCGGGTGCGTGAATTCAGCCTGAGCCAGGCCCAGGGCCTGGCGCAACAGGCACTCGCGGTGGGCTCGCCCGCCGAAGTACGTGCTCTAGTGGAGGCCGTGTAAATGGCAAGGATTTTGACCCTGACGCTGAATCCGGCGTTGGACCTCACGGTACGCCTGGCGCGCCTGGAACCCGGTGCAGTCAACCGCAGCGAAACGCTCATCACCCATGCCGCCGGCAAGGGCGTGAACGTGGCGCAGGTGCTGGCGGACCTCGGCCACGCGGTGACCGTGGGCGGCTTTCTCGGTGAGGACAACCCGCAGGCGTTCGAAGCACTGATCGCCCACCGTGGGTTTGGCGACGCGTTCGTTCGCGTGCCGGGGGAAACCCGCAGCAATATCAAGATTGCCGAACAGGATGGCCGGGTCACCGACATCAACGCACCGGGGCCGCTGGTGAGCGAGCAGGCGCAAGCCGAACTGCTCAAGCGACTTGCGCTGATCGGCCCTGACTTCGACGCGGTGGTGGTCGCCGGCAGCTTGCCGCGTGGCGTCAGCCCGCAATGGTTTCAGGCACTGATCGAGCAATTGAAAAACCTCGGTTTGAAAGTGGCCCTGGACACCAGCGGCGAAGCCTTGCGCGCCGGGTTGAAGGCGGGCCCCTGGATGGTCAAGCCCAATACTGAAGAGCTTGCCCAGGCGCTGGATAACGCCACCGATGCCATCCGCCAGTTGCATCAACAGGGCGTGGAACATGTGGTGGTCTCGGACGGTGCTGCCGGCGTGAGCTGGTACAGCTCGGGGGCGACCCTGCAGGCCACGCCGCCCAAGGTGACGGTGGCCAGCACCGTAGGCGCCGGCGATTCGCTGCTGGCGGGCATGCTCCACGGCCTGCTGCGCGACGAAGCGCCCGAGCAGACCCTGCGCCGCGCCACGGCGATTGCCGCGATGGCGGTGACGCAGATCGGTTTCGGCATCAGCGATGACGCGCAGTTGGCGCGTCTCGAAAGCGGCGTCGATGTGCGCACGCTGACAGAACAATAAGAGGGTTTGTGATGAAGTTAGCCATTGTTACCGCCTGCCCGAACGGCATGGTCACCAGTGTGCTGTGCGCCCGCTTGCTGGACGCCGCCGCACAGCGCCAGGGCTGGAGCACCAGTGTCGAAGTGGTGGACGTGCAGCGCCCGGACAGCCAGCTGTCCCAGGCGACCCTCGATGACGCCGAGTGGGTGTTGCTGGTCAGCAGCACGCCGCTGGATATGCAGCGTTTTGTCGGCAAGCGCGTGTTCCAGAGCACGCCGGCCCAGGCGCTGGCGGATGTCGACGCGGTATTGCGTCGGGGCGCCGAGGAGGCGCAGGTGTACGTGGCGACCGAGGCACCGGCCGGGAATGCCCCGCGCATTGTCGCGATTACCGCTTGCCCGACCGGCGTTGCCCATACGTTCATGGCCGCCGAGGCCTTGCAGCAGACGGCCAAGCGCCTGGGCTATGACTTGCAGGTCGAGACCCAGGGCTCGGTCGGTGCGCGCACGCCGTTGAGTCCGCAGGCCATCGCCGACGCCGACGTGGTGCTGCTGGCGGCGGATATCGAAGTCGCCACCGAGCGCTTCGCCGGCAAGAAGATCTACCGCTGCGGCACCGGTATTGCCCTCAAGCAATCGGAAGCCACGCTCAACAAGGCGCTGGCCGAAGGCGCGGTGGAAAGCGCCGGCAGCGGCGCAGTGGCCAAGTCGGAAAAAACCGGCGTGTACAAACACCTGCTCACCGGGGTGTCGTTCATGTTGCCGATGGTGGTGGCGGGCGGTTTGTTGATCGCCTTGTCCTTTGTGTTCGGCATCCATGCCTTTGAAGAAAAAGGCACCCTGGCGGCGGCGCTGAAAACCGTCGGCGACCAGGCGTTCATGCTGATGGTGCCGTTGCTCGCCGGCTACATCGCCTACTCGATTGCCGATCGCCCCGGCCTGGCGCCGGGCATGATCGGCGGCCTGCTGGCGGGCACGCTGGGCGCCGGGTTCATTGGCGGGATCTTCGCCGGTTTCCTGGCCGGCTACAGCGTCAAGCTGATCTCCCGGGCGGTGCGCTTGCCGCAAAGCCTGGAGGCGCTCAAGCCGATCCTGATCATCCCGTTGCTCGCCAGTTTGTTCACTGGCCTGGCCATGATCTATCTGGTTGGCCCACCGGTGGCGCGCTTGCTGACCGGGCTGACGGATTTTCTCAGCACCATGGGCACCACCAACGCGGTGCTGTTGGGCATCCTGTTGGGCGGCATGATGTGTGTCGACCTGGGCGGGCCGATCAACAAGGCGGCGTACGCGTTTTCCGTCGGCCTGCTGGCGGCGTCGAGCGGGGCGCCGATGGCCGCGACCATGGCCGCCGGCATGGTGCCGCCGATTGGCATGGGCATCGCGACGTTCCTGGCCCGGCGCAAGTTCGCCCAGACTGAACGCGAAGCCGGCAAGGCCGCGATGATTCTCGGCCTGTGCTTTATCTCCGAAGGCGCGATTCCGTTTGCCGCCAAGGACCCATTGCGCGTGATCCCGGCCAGCATCGCCGGTGGCGCATTGACCGGCGCGCTGTCGATGTACTTCGGCTGCAAACTGGCCGCGCCCCACGGTGGGTTGTTCGTGTTGGTGATTCCGAATGCGATGAATCATGCGCTGCTGTATCTGCTGGCGATCGTGGCCGGCAGTGTGCTGACCGGTGTGGTGTATGCGCTGATCAAGCGGCCGGAAGCGGCGGAGCTGGCCGTCACTGCCTGACGCGGTAAAAAAATGTGGGAGGGGGCTTGCCCCCGATAGCGGTGTGTCAGCCAGCTTATTTGCAGCTGACACACTGCCATCGGGGGCAAGCCCCCTCCCACATTTGATCTTCAGTGTCTGTAAGGGCGGTGTCATATCTGCTTCATCCGGCCATGCTTAAGTGGCCCTTTTGATACTCAAGAGGGCACACGCATGAGCCACTTCGATCTCGGCCGTCGCCGCGTGATGCAAGCTGTTGGCGCGGGCCTGTTGTTGCCGGGCCTGGCGCCGGCGGTGATTGCGTCGGTCAAGGACCGCCCGCTGCTCACCGATGGTGTGCAATCAGGCGATGTGCTCGGTGACCGCGCGATGATCTGGAGCCGCAGCGACCGCCCGGCACGGATGGTGGTGGAGTGGGACACCCGCAGTGTGTTCAGCAACCCACGCCGATTCGTCTCGCCCCTGGCCGACAACCGCAGCGATTTTACCGCCCGCGTCGAACTCACCGGGTTGCCTGCCGACCAGGCGATTTTCTACCGCGTGCATTTCGAAGACGCCCAGACCGGCACCGCCAGCGAGCCGTGGTTCGGCCACCTGCGCAGCGTGCCGCAACAGCGTCGCGATATCCGTTTTGTGTGGAGTGGCGACACCGTCGGGCAAGGCTTCGGCATCAACCCGGACATCGGCGGCATGCGCATCTATGAAGCCATGCGCCTGCGTCTGCCGGACTTCTTTATCCACAGCGGCGACACCATCTACGCCGACGGCCCGGTGCCGGCGCAACTGGCCACCGAAGGTGGACGCATCTGGCGCAACATCACCACCGAAGCCAAGAGCAAAGTCGCCGAAACCCTGGATGAATATCGCGGCAATTACCGCTACAACCTGCTGGATGAAAACGTGCGGCGCTTCAATGCCGAGGTGCCGCAGATCTGGCAGTGGGACGATCACGAGGTGATCAACAACTGGTCGTCGAGTAAACAGCTGGATGAGCGCTACCAGACTCGCGACATCAACACCCTGGTCGGCCGTGCGCGCCAGGCCTGGCTGGAATATTCACCCATGCGCCGGCAAAGCGCCGACGCGGGCGGGCGGATTTATCGCAAGCTCAGTTACGGTCCGCTGCTGGATGTGTTCGTGTTGGACATGCGCAGTTATCGCGGACCGAACGACGACAACCTGGGCGGCGAAAAGCCCTTCCTCGGCCGCGAGCAACTGGACTGGCTCAAGCGCGAACTCAAGGCGTCCCAGGCGCAGTGGAAAGTGGTCGCAGCCGACATGCCTATCGGGCTGGGCGTGCCCGACGGTGAAGTCAGCCCCGGCGTGCCGCGCTGGGAAGCGATTGCCAACGGTGATCCCGGCCCGGCCCAGGGGCGTGAGCTGGAAATTGCCGAGTTGCTGGGGTTCCTGCGCGCGCACAAGGTACGTAACCATGTATGGCTGACCGCTGACGTGCACTATTGCGCGGCGCATCACTATCACCCGGACCGGGCGGCGTTCCAGGATTTCGAACCGTTCTGGGAGTTCGTCGCGGGGCCGTTGAATGCGGGGAGCTTCGGGCCCAATCCGTTGGACAAGACCTTCGGGCCCGAGGTGGTGTTCGAGAAGGCACCGCCGGCGCAGAACACCTCGCCGTTTGCCGGGTTTCAGTTTTTCGGCGAGGTGCAGATTGATGGGCAGACGGCGGAGTTGACCGTTATTTTGCGCGACTTGGATGGGCTTTCAGTGTTCGAACAGAAGCTGCAACCCGCCTGAAAACTGTAGGAGCGAGCTTGCTCGCGAAAAACGTCAACGATAACGCGTGTTTTCTGAATGAACGCGATGCCTGTGAGTTTTTCGCGAGCAAGCTCGCTCCTACAAAAAGCCTTAAGCCCCTCCCACATTGATCAGTACACATCCCGGCGGTAGCGGCCTTGTTCGATCAGGCGCTCCACCGCTTCACTGCCGAGGATGTCCACCAACGCCTGGTCCACACCCGTGGCCATGCCCTGCAAACTGCCGCATACATAAATCACCGCACCGTCGGCCAGCCATTTGCGCAGCACGTCGGCGGACTCGCGCAGGCGATCCTGCACGTAGATTTTCTCCGCCTGGTCCCGCGAGAACGCCAGGTCCAGCAGGGCGAGGTCGCCACTGGCCAGCCAGCCTTGCAGTTCTTCCCGGCACAGGTAGTCGTGGGCGATATGGCGTTCGCCGAACAGCAGCCAGTTACGCTGCCGGCCCTCGGCAATGCGCGCCTTGAGCAGGCTGCGCAGGCCGGCCAGGCCGGTGCCGTTGCCCAGCAGGATCAGCGGCACGGGCGCGTCGGGCAGATGGAAGCCGCTGTTGCGGCGCAGGCGCAGGCTGATGCTCGAGCCTACGGCGGCGTGTTCAGTCAGCCAACCGGAGCCCAGGCCCAGGCTGCCGTCCGGATGACGCTCCTGGCGCACGATCAGCTCCAGCACGCCATCGCTGGCAATCGAGGCGATCGAGTATTCGCGCATGCCCAGCGGCACCAGCGCATCCACCAGTGCCTGGGCATGCAGGCCGACCAGGTGGGTGCGGTTGTCCGGCAGTTGGCGTGTGGCCAGGGCCTGGTCCAGCGTTTGCGCCAGGCCTTCGATCAATACGCCGTCGCTGCCGGCCAGGCCCAGCCCTTCCAGGAAGTGCTCGACGGCCCGTGGGCCATTGCGCGGCAGGATTTCCACCAGGTCACCGGCCAGCCAACTGCTGGACGAGGGTGGCGTGAGGCCCAGCAGGTACACGGGGGCGCCGACGCTGTCCGGGTTGAGCAGGGTGCGTTGACTCAAGGTCCAGTGTTCAAACCGGGCCGTCTGCCACGCCGCTGCCGGCGCGTGACCGGTGAGCTGGCCGAGTTGTTGTTGCCAGGTCAGCAAGGCCTCGGTGTCGCCACTGTCGACTTCCACCGGCGCAAACAGCGGGTTGCCGCCCTGATGGGTCAGCCAGAAGTGCAGGCGCCTCGCAAAGCCGCAAAAGTGCGCGTACTGGCGGTCGCCCAGGGCCAGCACCGAGTAGTTCAAGCCTTTGAGGGACAGGTCCTGGCCGAGCACGCTGCGCTCGAAGCCACGGGCGCTGTCGGGCGCTTCGCCGTCACCGAATGTACTGACCACGAACAACGCCTGTTGCGCCTGACTGAGGTCATCGCGGCTGACGCTGCCCAGGGGCTGCACCTTCACCCCAAGCCCTGCGGCCTGCAATTGCCCGGCGGTCTGCCAGGCCAACTGTTCGGCAAAGCCGCTCTGGCTGGCAAAGCCGATCAACCAGGCCGGCGCGTCGTCGTGGCTTGCCACCAGGCCTTTGCGCGCATCACGCACCTGGCGTTTTTTGCGGCGACGGTCCAGGTACAGCAGCCAGCCGGTGATAAAGAACAAGGGCATGAGCAGCGCGCTCACGGTGAGCACAATTCGCCCGACCAGCCCGAAATAACTGCCGGTGTGCAGCGCATAAACACTGGTCAGCAACTGCGCCTTGAGGCTCTTGCTGGCGTAACGCTCATGGGCCGTGACCTCGCCGGTGGCCGGGTCGAGGTTGATCTGGTTCAGCGCGCGGTCATGGGGCGAGCTGTCGAGCAGGTAATACACGGTGGCCGGTTGCCCGGCGACGGCCGGCAGGCGGATGTTGTAGGCGCTCAAGCCAGGGCCTGCATTGCTGTAGATGCTGCTCCAGATCGCTTCATAGTTGGCCGCGGGCGCAGGGCCTGCGGGTGGCGGGCCGCGCTTGCGCATGCGCTCGTTCTGCGGCGCATCGGACAGCAGTTGGGTCACGCCACGGCTGTACCAGTCGTAGGACCAATACAGCCCGGTCAGCGCTGCCAGCAGATAAAGCAGCAGGCACCAGGTGCCGAACACCGAGTGCAAATCCCAATTGAAGCTGCGGCCCTTTTTACGCCAGTCCAGGGTCAGCCATACACGCCAGTTCCTGACCTGGCGCGGCCAGCGCAGGTACAGGCCGGAAAGGCAGAAGAACAGCAGGATCAGGGTGCAGGCGCCAGTGATGTTGCGGCCGGTGTCGCCGATGGCGAGGAAGCGGTGCAACTGCAGGATGAAGCCGAACACATCCTGGCCGACGGCGTCACCCAGGTAGTCGCCGGTATACGGATCGAAGTAACGCAACGGGCCACGCTGCTCGCCTGGCGGCGGGGTAAAGGACACGCGGGCGGCTTTGCCGCTGTGGTCTTCCACCCACAGCATGGCCACGCGCTTGCCTTCGGCGGCTTCCAGCTTGCGCACCAGCTCGGCGGGCGGCAGCACGCCGGCTTCGCGCTTCTGCACGTTCAGTACCGTGGGGTTGAGCGCGCGCAGGATTTCATCCTGGAACGAGTACGCAGCCCCGGTGATCCCCATCAAGGCCAGCACCAGCCCGGCCGTGATGCCGAAGAACCAGTGCAACTGAAACAGGGTTTTCTTCAACACGTCAAAGCGCCTCGCTTAGCTGGATATAGGTGTCACGGCGCGCATTATGCCGTGAGTTGCCGAAAAACACGCAAAAGCCCCGCGCATCTGATGCGTGGGGCTTGTTGTGCTCGATGGAGAACGTGCTGATGTCGGCGCGGGTGTTGCGCAAGTCTGGAACAAAGTCGATGAACGGCGGTGAATTGAGGTTGTTGCTCAACGTTAAATCACTATGATTAAGCTTGAATCATATTTAATCACTTGCGCGAGATATCCCGAGGAGAGTGTCCATGGGGGCCGATACCAAAGTAATGACCGCTCACATTCCCACCGCTCTTGCTCAGAAAGTCGACCAGATGGCCGCACGGATGGATCGCTCACGTGGATGGGTGGTCAAGCAAGCTCTCGTCGATTGGGTCGATCAAGAAGAAGAGCGCAGTCGCTTGACGCTTGAAGCGATGGCGGATGTCGATGCGGGGCGTGTGATTGATCACCAGGCAGTGCAGGCCTGGGCTGATAGCCTGGACACCGACTCGCCGCTGCCGGTTCCGCGCTGATGGAGCTGAAGTGGACAAGTAAAGCCTTATCCGACTTGGCTCGATTGTACGACTTCCTCTCTGTGGTGAACCGCCAAGCGGCCGCCCGCACCGTGCAGGCACTCTCCCGGGCGCCGGACACATTGCTCAGTAATCCGCGTATCGGGGAAAGAATTGAAGAGTTTTCGCCGCGCGACGTAAGAAGACTTTTGGTTGGCCGTTACGAAATGCGCTACGAAATTCAACAGTCGACACTCTATGTTTTACGGTTATGGCACGTTCGCGAGGACCGCTGAAACCCCTGAGCACGCACAAAAAAGCCCATGAAACGTCATGGGCTTTTTAGTTGCAGCCGTCTTACACGTAAAACGATTTCAACGGCGGAAACCCATTGAATTCAACCGCGCTGTAGCTGGTGGTGTAGGCGCCGGTCGACAGCCAGTACAAGCGATCGCCAATCGCCAGGTTCAGCGGCAGGCCGTACTTGTAGTTTTCGTACATGATGTCGGCGCTGTCGCAGGTGGGGCCGGCGATGACCACTTCTTCCATCTCGCCTTTCTTCTCGGTCCAGATCGGGAACTTGATGGCTTCGTCCATGGTTTCGATCAGGCCGGAGAACTTGCCCACATCCGTGTAAACCCAACGTTCGACGGCGGTACGCGATTTGCGCGCTACCAGCACCACTTCGCTGACCAGGATACCGGCGTTGGCGATCAACGAACGGCCCGGTTCCAGGATGATTTCCGGCAGGTCGTCACCGAAGTCTTCCTTGAGGAAGCGGATGATTTCTTCAGCGTAGGTTTCCAGGCTGTTGGTGCGGGTGATGTAGTTGGCCGGGAAGCCACCGCCCATGTTGATCAACTTCAATTCGATGCCGTCTTCTTCCTTCAGGCGTTCGAAGATCACTTTGACCTTGGCGATCGCCGCGTCCCACACGCTGATGTCGCGCTGCTGGGAACCGACGTGGAACGAGATGCCGTACGGCACCAGGCCCAGGTCACGGGCGAGGATCAGCAGGTCCATGGCCATGTCGGTCTGGCAGCCGAACTTGCGCGACAAAGGCCAGTCGGCCGTGGTCGAGCCTTCGGTGAGGATGCGCACATACACTTTCGAACCCGGCGCAGCCTTGGCGATGTTGCGCAGGTCGGCTTCGGAGTCGGTGGAGAACAGGCGCACGCCCTTCTCGTAGAAGTAGCGGATGTCCTTGGATTTCTTGATGGTGTTGCCGTAGCTGATACGGTCGGCGCTGACGCCACGGTCCATGACCTTGTCCAGCTCGTAGATCGAGGCGATGTCGAAGCTCGAACCCTTGTCTTTCAACAGGTCGATGATCTCGACGGCCGGGTTGGCCTTGACCGCGTAATACACCTTGGCGAATTCGAAACCGGCGCGCAGGTCATCGTAGGCCTGGCTGATCATCGCGGTGTCGATCACCACGAACGGGGTTTCCTGTTTGTCGGCGAACGCCTTCATTTTGTCAAAGGTGGCGCGCGCGAAATAATCTTCGACGTTGATCGACATGCTGGGAACTCCTAAGGGCAAACTGTATTAATCAATGGGTGCAAATGAACGTCCTCCGTATCCCCACTTTGGTTCGCCTACTTCCCAAGGCATGTCGCCGAAAGCAAAAAGGCCATGGGATACGCGTCCCTTGGCCTTGCTGTCTCGTCGTCAGTACTTGAGCCGGATGGATCGTTTCCAGCATGGACGTTCGGCGCGAACTTTAGGGCTTGATGGGCGTGGGATCAACTAAAAATGTCGCGTTTTTGCACGCGTTCGTCGCGCGACCCCGTGCAGCTACTTATGTAACCGACCGGTGTGACGGATTGATGTTCCCCGGATGGGGCAAATCGACTGTATTTCACTGACACCCTGGGGGGCAAATGTGGGAGGGGGCTTGCCCCCGATGGCGGTGGGTCAGTTAAACAGTTATCAACTGACCCACCCTCATCGGGGGCAAGCCCCCTCCCACATTTTGACCTGTGTCGCGTCAGGTCAGGCCATGGCTGTCTCGGCCGGCGAGACGATACTGGTCTTGCCGCCACGGGACTTGCCGGAACTCAGGTACTCGGCAATCGACTCCTGGGTCACCTCGCCCAGGAACACCCGCTCGGCATCCATCACCGGCAACCATGAACGGTTGAACTCGTACATGCGCGAGAGCAGGATGCGCAAATGCTCGTCATACGCCGCCGTGGCGTTGAACTCGCGCAGGTATTGGCCGCAGGTACCGGTCTGACGGTGCAGGTCGCGACGGCGTACATAGCCCAGCGCCTTGTTCTCGGCGCAGGTGACCACCACATAGCGGCGGTCGTGCTCGTCCATCAGTTCCAGCGCATCGGCCACCGGGGTTTCCGGGCTCACCGACGGCGCGTTGTCCGCCGCGTCTTCGGCCTTGACCAGCAACAGGCGCTTGAGGGTACTGTCCTGGCCGACGAAGTTGCTGACGAACTCGTCCGCCGGGTGCGCCAGCAGCGTATCGGGATGGTCGATCTGCAGCAGCTTGCCGGCCCGGAAGATCGCAATCTTGTCGCCCAGCTTGATGGCCTCGTCGATGTCGTGGCTGACCATGATCACGGTCTTGTTCAGCGCACGCTGCATTTCGAAGAACTCGTTCTGGATCATCTCGCGGTTGATCGGGTCGACCGCGCCGAACGGTTCATCCATCAGCAGCAACGGCGCATCGGCCGCCAGGGCTCGAATCACGCCGATGCGCTGCTGCTGGCCACCCGACAATTCACGCGGGTAGCGGTGCAGGTACTGCTTGGGTTCGAGCTTGATCATGCTCATCAGTTCGCGGGCGCGGTCGTGGCATTTCTGCTTGTCCCAGCCGAGCAGCTTGGGCACCACCACGATATTTTCTTCGATGGTCATGTTCGGGAACAGGCCGATCTGCTGGATCACATAGCCGATATTGCGACGCAGGGTCACTTCGTCCAGGTCGGTGGTGTCTTCGCCGTTGATCAGGATCTTGCCCGAAGAAGGCTTGATCAGACGGTTGATCATCTTCAGCGTCGTACTCTTGCCGCAGCCCGACGGGCCGAGGAATACGCAAATTTCGCCTTCGTTGACGGTCAGGCTTACATCGTTGACGGCGGTGACAGTCTTGCCGTTGCTTTGAAAAGTCTTGGACAGGTTTTGAAGTTCGATCATTTGAGCAATCCTTTTGGAGTCAGCGAGCGTTGCAGCCATTGCAGAAGCAGGTCGGCGAAGATGGCCAGGAGACTGACCAGCACGGCGCCGACAATCAGCATCGACATGTCGCTGCGGCTGATGGAAGCCAGAATAAGTACACCCAGGCCACCGGCGCCGATGGTGGCGGCGATGGTCATCACGCCGATGTTCATCACCACGGCGGTGCGCACACCGGCGAGGATCACCGGCACGGCAATCGGCAGTTCGACCATGCGCAGGCGCTGGCCGAAGGTCATGCCGATGCCTTTGGCGGCCTCGCGGATGCCCGGCTCGACACCGGTGAGCGCCAGGTAGGTGTTACGCATGATCGGCAACAGGGAGTAGAGGAACACGGCGGTGATCGCCGGCATCGGCCCCAGGCCCTGGCCGAACTTGGAGTAGAACGGCAGCAGCAGGCCGAACAGGGCGATGGAGGGCACCGTGAGCAATACCGTGGCGCTGGCTTGCAAGGGGCCCGCGAGGGTCGGGTAGCGGGTCATCAGCACGCCCAGGGGCACACCGACGACAATCGCGAGAATCACAGCGATACCGACCAGGGTGATGTGCTGCCAGGTCAGGTGCAGGACCTGGGCCCAATCAAGATGGGAAAAGGCGTTCAAAAATTCCATGTCTTCTCCTCGTTAGTTGATTGGATGTTGGCGCAGGAAATCGGCGGCAACGGCGGACGGGCTTTCATGGTCGACGTCGACTCGCGCATTGAGCTGGCGCATGGTTTGGTCGTCGAACAGCGTGGCCAAAGGCTTGAGCTCGGCGGCCAGTTGCGGGTGCTTGTCGAGGTAGTCCTGGCGGATCACCGGGGCGGCGGTGTAGTCCGGGAAGTAGTGCTTGTCGTCCTCGAGCAGCTTCAACTTGAACGCGTTCAGGCGACCGTCGGTGGTGTAGACCAGGCCGGCAAACACTTGGCCATTACGCAACGCGGTGTAGACCAGGCCTGCGTCCATCTGCCGAGTGTTCTTGCGCGTCAGGTTCATGTCGTACAGCTTGACCATGCCTGCCAGGCCGTCGGAGCGGTTGGCGAACTCGGTGTCCAGGGCGACCAGGCGGTGATCCTTGGCGTCTTCGGCCATGGCTTTGGTGAGATCGCTGATGCTGTTGATCTCGGGGTGTTCCTGAGCCACTTTCTCGGGCAACGCCAGGGCGTAGGTGTTGCTGAAGCGCGACGGCGACAGCCAGACCAGGCCCTTTTTCGCGTCGAGTTCCTTTACCCGCGCGTAGGACTGTTCGCTGTCGAGCTTCTCGTCGATATGGTTGTAGGCCACCAGCGACACGCCGGTGTATTCCCAGATCAGATCCAGTTGCCCGCTTTCCTGGGCGCTTCTCGCCAGGTTGCTGCCCAGGCCGCCGGTCACGCGGGCGTCGTAGCCCTTGCTGCGCAGGTACTGGGAAGTGATTTCGGCCAGCAGGGTCTGTTCGGTGAACACCCGGGCGCCGATGCGAATCACCGGTTTTTCAGCGGCTTGCGCAATACCTGCAAGCAGCAGGAAGCAGCCTAATATCAAGCTTAGTTTTTTCATCTCGATTCCTTACCTGGCGTTAAGACGGGCGCAGCCCGCGTTCCAGCCAGAGGCGGCTGGCCATGGTCACCAGGCCATCAAGCAGCAATGCGAGCAGCGCGGTGCAGGCGGCGCCGAGCAGCAGTTGCGGCTGGTTGTTCAGGGCGATGCCCGGGAAGATCAGGCTGCCCAGGCTGTTGGCACCGATCAGGAACGCCAGTGGCGCGGTGCCGACGTTGATCGCCAGGGCCACCCGCACGCCACCGATGATGATCGGCACGGCGTTGGGCAATTCCACGCGAAACAGCACCTGGCGCGGGGTCATGCCGATGCCGGTGGCGGCTTCCTTGAGTGAGCCCTGC
Organism: Pseudomonas sp. 44 R 15; assembly: GCF_900004965.1. Classification (NCBI taxonomy): domain Bacteria; kingdom Pseudomonadati; phylum Pseudomonadota; class Gammaproteobacteria; order Pseudomonadales; family Pseudomonadaceae; genus Pseudomonas; species Pseudomonas sp. 44 R 15. Next base: position 51,322 of record NZ_CVTU01000091.1, on the reverse strand, counting down.
ACATTTTTCAGGCCTTCGTAGGTGTTGCGCACGATGGGCAGGAGAGAGGCGAGAAACAACGCGAAGATGGCCGGGCCGCTGCCGATGCCGAGGACGCCGAGGGCGATGGCCAGTACGGCCAGGGGAGGGACGGTGTTGCCGATGTTGAAAATCTGCATGAAGCGTTCTGCGCGCCCGACCATGTTCGGTCGACTGAGCAGGATACCGGCGGGTATCCCCACAATCAGGGCGGCCAGCATGGAGACCAGGACGAGAATCAAATGAGCTTGCAGGTAAAACAATAAATCGTCGCGGTACAGTTCGATCGTGTTGATGCCGATCCAGTGGACCAGCAGGGCCAGGAGCGCGACGACAACCGCTGCTCCCATAAGCCCTTTGCCATAGCGAATAGCCACAGGCGGACTCCTTTTTTCTTCTGTCGACGAACACATTCCCGCGTGGCAAGCCATTGCTGGCTGTCAGCGAAATGTGATCGCGAAATGCAGCTCGCCAATGCCGTCAAAAGCGGCATGAGTTCGAGCCATAAGCGCAGCCTCGTCAGGCTAACTTGCTGATTTTCCAGCCCCTGTTCCGAGTGCGTAAGCAGGGGAGTGGACGTCTCTACCTTTTAAAAGGTTCCACACTTGGGAGCATTTAGCCACCCCCAATGGGCTCAACGGTGGTCCGTACCCTCGCGTTTGCGCTATACTCGCCGCCCTTTTTTGACTCACCTGCCAGGCGATTTCCCATGACCCACCAGGCCGCCGAAGTCGCGAAACGCCGCACTTTCGCCATTATTTCCCACCCCGATGCCGGTAAAACCACCATCACCGAAAAGCTGCTGCTGATGGGCAAGGCAATCGCGGTGGCCGGCACGGTGAAATCGCGTAAATCCGACCGCCATGCGACATCCGACTGGATGGAAATGGAAAAGCAACGGGGTATTTCCATTACCACGTCGGTCATGCAGTTCCCGTATCGCGACCATATGGTCAACCTGCTCGACACCCCGGGCCACGAAGACTTCTCCGAAGACACCTACCGCACCCTTACTGCGGTGGACTCGGCATTGATGGTCCTCGACGGCGGTAAGGGCGTCGAGCCTCGCACCATTGCGCTGATGGACGTTTGCCGTCTGCGCGACACACCGATTGTCAGCTTCATCAACAAACTCGACCGCGATATCCGCGATCCCATCGAGCTGCTGGATGAAATCGAAGCCGTGCTGAAGATCAAGGCCGCGCCGATCACCTGGCCGATTGGTTGCTACCGCGATTTCAAGGGCGTGTATCACCTGGCCGATGACTACATCATCGTCTACACCGCCGGCCATGGGCATGAGCGCACCGATGTGAAAATCATCGAAAAGCTCGACTCCGACGAAGCCCGCGCCCACCTGGGCGATGAGTACGACCGTTTTGTCGACCAGCTGGAACTGGTGCAGGGCGCCTGCCATGAGTTCAACCAGCAGGAATTCCTCGACGGTCAGTTGACCCCGGTGTTCTTCGGCACTGCCCTTGGCAACTTCGGTGTCGACCACGTGCTCGACGCCGTGGTGAATTGGGCACCCAAGCCTCTGGCCCGGGTCGCCAACGAGCGCACGGTGGAACCGGTCGAAGAGAAATTCACCGGCTTCGTGTTCAAGATCCAGGCGAACATGGACCCCAAGCACCGCGACCGTATCGCCTTCATGCGTATCTGCTCCGGCCGCTACGAAAAGGGTATGAAGATGCGCCACGTGCGCACCGGCAAGGACGTACGCATCGGCGACGCGCTGACGTTCTTCTCCTCCGAGCGTGAACAGCTCGAAGAAGCCTACGCCGGCGACATCATCGGCCTGCACAACCACGGCACCATCCAGATCGGCGACACCTTCACCGAAGGCGAAGCGCTGGGCTTCACCGGTATCCCGCACTTCGCACCGGAACTGTTCCGCCGCGTACGCCTGCGCGACCCGCTGAAATCCAAGCAACTGCGCCAGGGCTTGCAGCAATTGGCTGAAGAAGGCGCCACCCAGGTGTTCTTCCCCGAGCGCAGCAACGACATCATCCTTGGTGCCGTCGGTGTGCTGCAGTTCGATGTGGTCGCCAGCCGCTTGAAAGAGGAATACAAGGTGGAATGCTCCTACGAGCCGATCACCGTGTATTCGGCGCGCTGGATCGAGTGCAGCGATAAGAAAAAACTGGAAGAGTTCTCCAACAAGGCCGTGGAAAACCTGGCGGTGGATGGCGGTGGTCACCTGACCTACCTGGCCCCGACGCGGGTCAACCTGGCGCTGATGGAAGAGCGTTGGCCGGATGTGAAATTCAGGGCAACCCGCGAACACCATTAAGGTCTGAGCGATACACAGAAGGGCGAAGCTGTCATGGCTTCGCCCTTTTTTTGGCTGTGAAATACAATCAAATGTGGGAGGGGGCTTGCCCCCGATGGCGGTTTATCAGTGACATGTAATGTCCTGACCCACTGCTATCGGGGGCAAGCCCCCTCCCACATTTTGCCCTCTATAAGGCTGGAGATTGGCGAGAACCCTGCATCGGGTCTAGCGTTCACACATTGACTGCGAAGGAGACCTCCGTGCGAAATGTTCGATACGCTATTTGTCTGATGCTACTGGCAGGCCCGGGGCTGACGACGCTCCCGGCACTGGCCGTCGATGGCACGCCCCAATGGAAGGACACCGGCCCTGTCACCAAGAGAAAGGCCAACGAGGTCAATTCCGGCAGCTGGAAACCGCAGCCCCAGCCCACAGACGTTAAAGATCCGGAAAACCCGATCAACGAAGGCGAAGACAGTGTGACCTTTGATGACGGCGAAACCTGAGACGCGGCGCCAACCCAAAAAGAAGCCCCTCCCGCCAGGCTGATGCGCAACCTGACGGGAAGGGCTGTAGAACTCACTGACGCCGCATCACTGATCGTTCCCACGCTCCGCGTGGGAATGCCGCCTGGGACGCTCTGCGTCCCGATCGCTCAGGCGACGAACTGCTCCGCATAGTGGCAAGCCACCTGGCGATTATCCAACGGCCGCAACAGCGGCTCCTCTGTGCTGCAGCGCGCTGTCGCATACGGGCAGCGCTTGTGGAACGCGCAGCCAGGCGGTGGGTTCAGCGGATTGGGCAGTTCGCCGACGATCTTGATTTTCGGCTTGCTCGGGTCCGGGTGAATGGTCGGGGTGGCCGACAGCAGCGCCTGGGTGTACGGGTGCAGCGGACGGGCGTAGATGTCTTCCTTGGGGCCCACTTCCACCGGGCGGCCGAGGTACATCACCATCACGTCGTCGGCGACGTGTTGCACCACCGCCAGGTTGTGGGAGATGAACACGTAGGCGGTGTTGAATTCCTGCTGCAAATCCATGAACAGGTTGAGCACCTGGGCCTGGATCGACACGTCCAGCGCCGAGGTCGGCTCATCCGCCACCAGCACTTTGGGTTGCAGCATCATCGCCCGGGCCAGGGCGATACGCTGGCGCTGGCCACCGGAGAACATGTGCGGGTAGCGCTGATAATGCTCGGGACGCAGGCCCACTTGCTTCATCATCGCCTGCACTTTTTCGCGGCGTTCGGCGGCGGACAGGTTGGTGTTGATCAGCAGCGGCTCACCGAGCTGATCGCCGACCTTCTGGCGTGGGTTCAAAGAAGCGTACGGGCTCTGGAACACCATCTGCACGTCTTTGCGCAACTGCTTGCGCTGGGCCTTGTCGGCACCGGCGACTTCCTGGCCGGCGATTTTAAGCGAGCCCGAAGACGGCTCCTCGATCAGCGTGAGGGCGCGGGCCAGGGTGGACTTGCCGCAACCCGACTCGCCTACCACGGCAAGGGTCTTGCCGGCTTCGAGTTCGAAGGACACACCATTAAGGGCGCGCACCGTGGCGTGGCCCTTGAACAGGCCACGGGACACTTCGTAGTGACGGGTCAGGTCGCGGGCGGTAAGAACGACGGCCATTACGCCACCTCCTGGTTCAAGGGGTAGAAGCAGCGTGCAAGGCTGTTGGTTTTCGGATCAAGGCTCGGGCGCTGGGTGCGGCAGTTTTCCTGCACGTACGGGCAACGCGGCGACAGCAGGCAACCCTGCGGGCGGTCATAGCGGCCCGGCACGATGCCGGGCAGCGTGGCCAGCCGCGTGGCGCCCAGGCTGTGTTCCGGAATCGCCTTGAGCAGCGCTTCGCTGTACGGGTGCGCCGGGATGTCGAACAGTTGCGGCACCTGGCCGACTTCCACGGCCTGGCCTGCGTACATCACGCACACGCGCTGGGCGGTTTCAGCCACGACCGCGAGGTCGTGGGTGATCAGCACCAGGCCCATGTTCTGTTCTTTCTGCAGGGCCAGCAGCAGGTCCATGATCTGCGCCTGGATGGTTACGTCCAAGGCGGTGGTCGGTTCGTCGGCGATCAGCAGTTTCGGCTCGCCGGCAATCGCCATGGCGATTGCCACGCGCTGGCTCATACCGCCGGACAGTTGGTGCGGGTAGGCATCCATACGGCTGGCGGCGCCCGGGATTTCAACTTTTTCCAGCAGTTCGATGGCCCGCTTGCGCGCTTGCCGGCCGGACATTTTCAGGTGCAGGCGCAGCACTTCTTCAATCTGGAAACCCACGGTGTAGCTGGGGTTCAGCGCGGTCATCGGGTCCTGGAACACCATCGCCAGGTCTTTGCCGACGATCTGGCGGCGCTGGCGGTTGCTCAGCTTGAGCATGTCCTTGCCGTCGAAGTTCAGCGCGTCGGCGGTGACGATACCGGGATGCTCGATCAGGCCCATCAGCGCCATCATGGTCACGGATTTACCCGAGCCCGACTCGCCAACGATTGCCAGGACTTCGCCCTTGTCGACGGTAATGTCGAGGCCATCGACCACCGGTACGGCGGTCTTGTCGCCGAAGCGCACGTTGAGATTCTTGATTTCTAACAGTGACATGGGAATCTCCTCAGGCGGCGTTCTTGAGTTTCGGGTCCAGCGCGTCGCGCAGGCCGTCACCCATCAAGTTGATTGCCAGCACGCTGAGCAAAATGGTCAAGCCAGGCAAGCTCACTACCCACCAGGCGCGTTCGATGTAGTCACGGGCCGAAGCCAGCATGGTGCCCCACTCAGGCGTTGGCGGTTGTACGCCAAGGCCCAGGAAGCCCAGGGCCGCGGCATCGAGAATCGCCGAGGAAAAGCTCAGGGTCGCCTGTACGATCAGCGGCGCCATGCAGTTGGGCAGCACGGTGACGAACATCAGGCGTGGCAGGCCGGCACCGGCCAGGCGCGCCGCCGTCACGTAGTCGCGGTTCAGCTCGCCCATCACCGCAGCGCGGGTCAGGCGCACGTAGGACGGCAGCGACACGATGGCGATCGCGATCACGGTGTTGATCAGGCCAGGGCCGAGGATGGCGACAATCGCCACCGCCAGCAGCAGCGAGGGCAGGGCCAGCATGATGTCCATCAAACGCATGATGGTCGGGCCGAGCAGACGCGGGAAGAACCCGGCGAACAGGCCCAGCAGGATGCCCGGGATCAGCGACATCACCACCGACGACAAGCCGATCAGCAGCGACAGGCGCGAACCCTGGATCAGGCGCGAGAGCAGGTCGCGGCCCAGTTCGTCGGTGCCGAGCAGAAACTGCATCTGCCCGCCTTCCAGCCACGCAGGCGGAGTGAGCAGGAAGTCGCGGTATTGCTCGCTCGGGTTATGCGGTGCAACCCAGGGTGCGAAGATCGCGCAGAACACGATCAGCAGCATGAACAGCAGGCCGGCAACCGCACCTTTGTTCTTGGAGAAGGCTTGCCAGAATTCTTTGTACGGGGACGGGTACAGCAGGCTCTGATCGACTGCTGACACTGGAGTAGAGGTAGTCATGGTCATGATCTCAGCGCTGGTGACGGATGCGTGGGTTGGCGAAGCCGTAGAGGATATCCACCACGAAGTTCACCAGGATCACCAGGCAGGCGATCAGCAGAATGCCGTTCTGCACCACCGGGTAGTCCCGCGCGCCAATGGCTTCGATCAGCCATTTGCCGATGCCGGGCCACGAGAAGATGGTTTCGGTCAGTACCGCACCGGCCAGCAGCGTGCCGACTTGCAGGCCGACCACGGTGAGCACCGGGATCAGTGCGTTGCGCAGGCCGTGCACGAACACTACGCGCGCCGGCGACAGGCCCTTGGCCTTGGCGGTGCGGATGTAGTCTTCACGCAGCACTTCGAGCATCGACGAGCGGGTCATGCGCGCGATTACCGCCAGCGGGATGGTGCCCAGCACGATGGCCGGCAGGATCAAGTGGTGCAAGGCGTCCCAGAACGCGTCCGGCTCGTCGGCCAGCAGCGTGTCGATGAGCATGAAGCCGGTGCGCGGCTCGATGTCGTAGAGCAGGTCGATACGCCCGGAAACCGGGGTCCAGCCCAGGCTTACCGAGAAGAACATGATCAGGATCAGGCCCCACCAGAAGATCGGCATCGAGTAGCCCGCCAGGGAGATGCCCATCACCCCGTGGTCGAACAGCGATCCTCGCTTGAGTGCCGCGATCACCCCGGCCAGCAGGCCCAGGATACCGGCGAACAACAGGGCGGCCATGGACAGTTCCAGGGTCGCCGGAAAGAGTGCGGTGAACTCGGTCCACACGCTGGTGCGGGTGCGCAGGGATTCGCCAAGGTCGCCCTGGGCAAGTTTGCCCACATAGTCCAGGTATTGCGCATACAACGGCTTGTTCAAGCCAAGGCGTTCCATTGCCTGGGCATGCATTTCGGGGTCAACCCGACGCTCGCCCATCATGACTTCTACGGGGTCGCCTGGAATCATGCGAATCAACGCAAAGGTCAGCAACGTGATGCCGAAGAACGTGGGGATCAATAACCCCAGTCGGCGGGCAATAAAACTAAACATCTTGGTGTATACCTCAATCAGCCGGTTAGGCAGGTTCGGCGCCGTCAGGGTCGACGGCGCCGAGCGTTTTTCTTATTTACTTCACCTGGGTGGTGGCGAAGTTATTTGTACCCAGAGGGCTTTGGGTGAAGCCTTCTACGTTCTTGCGCATGGCGGTGAACAGTTTCGGATAAGCCATGGGAAGCCATGGCTGGTCCTTCTCGAAAACATCCTGTGCTTGTTCATAGAGCGCAGCCCGTGAGGCCGGTTCCTTTTCTGCACGGGCCTTGTCGATCAAGTCCTGAAACTCTTTGTTACACCAGCGTGCGTAGTTTTCGCCGTTTTTCGCCGCATCGCAACTCAGGTTGGGTGTGAGGAAGTTGTCCGGGTCGCCGTTATCGCCGACCCAGCCAGCCGAAACCATGTCGTGCTCGCCGTTTTTAGCGCGCTTGAGCATTTCGCCCCATTCCATGACTTTGATATTGACCTTCAGGCCAACCTGCGCCAGATCCGCCTGCATGCGCTGGGCGCCGAGCATTGGATTGGGGTTGGTCGGGCCGCCGCCGTTGCGGGTGAACAGGGTGAATTCGGTGCCTTCCGGTACGCCGGCTTCCTTGAGCAGGGCGCGGGCCTTGTCCAGGTCACGCGGCGGGTTTTTCAGTTTGTCGTTGAAACCCAGCAAGGTCGGCGGATAAGGGCCGGTGCCGACCACCGCATTGCCTTTGCCGAACAGGGCTTCGGTGTAGCCTGCCTTGTCGAACGCGATGTTGATCGCGTGGCGTACCCGGGCATCGCTCATGTATTTGTGGGTGGTGTTCATCGCGGTGTAACTGGTGGTCATCGCCGCCAGTTCGTCGACTTTCAGGTTCGGGTCTTTCTTGATGCTTGGAATGTCATCCGGCTTGGGGAACAACGCGATCTGACATTCATTGGCCTTGAGCTTCTGCAGGCGCACGTTGTTATCGGTGCTGATCGCCAGGATCAACGGATCAACTGCCGGTTTGCCGCGAAAGTACTCAGGGTTGGCCTTGAAGCGCGCCTGGGCATCTTTTTGATAACGGATGAAGATGAACGGGCCAGTGCCGATGGGCTTGGCGTTGAGGTCATCGGTCTTGCCGGACTTGAGCAACTGGTCGGCGTATTCCTTGGAGTGGATTGAAGAGAATGCCATGCCCAGGTCGGCCAGGAACGGTGCTTCAGGACGGGTCAGGGTAAAAACGACGGTGTGATCATCGGTCTTCTCTACGCTCTTGAGCAGTTCCTTGAAGCCCATGCTTTCGAAGTACGGGTAGCCTACGAGCGACTTGTTATGCCACGGGTGATTCGGGTCCAGCTGGCGCTGGAAGCTCCAAAGCACGTCGTCGGCGTTCAGGTTGCGCGTGGGTTTGAAATAGTCGGTGGTGTGGAACTTGATATCGTCACGCAGGTGGAACGTGTAGGTCAGGCCATCGGCGCTGATTTCCGGCAGGTCCTTGGCCAGGGCCGGGACCACTTCAGTGGTGCCGGGCTTGAAGTCCACCAGGCGGTTGAACATGGTTTCGGCTGCGGCGTCAGCGGTCACGGCGGTGGTGTACAGGACCGGGTCAAAACCTTCCGGGCTGGCTTCGGTGCAGACCACCAGCGGTTTGGCCGAAACGCCGATCGCCACGCTCAACAGCGCAGCGGCCATGGCAGCTTGTAACGGGAGCATTTTCATTCAGAGCCCTCTGCAATCGATGGAGCCAGAAACGCGAAGACGGCGGGCTCGTCCTGAGCCCGCCGCTTACCTGGCGCTAATTAAAGAATGTTGAACGGGATGGTGGTGACCAGACGGAACTCTTTGATGCTGCCGTCGGACTGGAACTCGCTGCCACGGTGCTCAACGTAGGTTGCGCGCACGGTAGTGGCTTTGAGCGGGCCGCTCTGCAGGGCGTAAGAGGCGCCTACACCGTATTCCTGGTGCTTCTCGCCGTCCTGGGACTGGATACCGTCGTAGGCGAACTTGGCGCGACCATTGTTGCCGGTGTAGTGGGTACCGTCGATGCCCCAGCCGCGGGCCGAGTAGGCGTTGAACTTCAGGCCTGGCACGCCGTATTCGGCCATGTTGATGGCGTAGGCGATCTGGAACGATTTCTCGTTCGGGCCGTTGAAGTCGGACGTCAGGGAGTTGGCCAGGTAGATGCCGTTGGTTTCGTGCAGGTAGTCGAAGTACTCGTTACCGTTCACTTGCTGGTAGCCGAAGGTCAGGCTGTGGGCCTGGTGAGTCAGGCCAAGGGACAGGGAGAAGGTATCGTTGTCGATTTCCCCCATCTCTTTTTTGCCTTCATCGACCGTCTTGTAGTAGTTGAAGCCGGTGGTCAGGCCCAGTTGCTGAGCGTCGCCCAGTTCGTGGGTCGCGCCGAAGTAGTACTGGTTCCAGAAGTCCTTCACGTTGGCGGCGAAGAAGCTGGTCTTCAGGCTTTTCAGCGGCTGGTAGTTCACACCCAGGGTGGAGACCTTGTCGGTTTCCGCGCCATTGCCGTATTCGCTGCGGAATTTCGACAGGCTCTGTTCGGTACGCGGGGAAACGCGATCGAAAATACCGCCCTGGAACGACAGGTTGCTGAACTCTGCGCTGTTGAAGCTCACACCCTGGAAGCTTGAAGGCAGCGCACGGTTGCCGATGGTGTCGACGATGCCGCTGCTGAAGTTCTGGCGACCGGCGGTCAGCGTGGTGTTGGACACGCGGAACTGCACGTTGGCCAGGCCCAGTTTGCTCCACTGGTCGACGGCATCACCGTTGGAGTCGGCCAGGGTGCGGTTGGAGCCGCCCTTGATATCACGCTTGCTGCGGTCCAGGACCAGCGCGTTGTACACCGCCACTTCGGTCTTGACGCCGACAGTGCCCTGGGTGAAACCCGAGCTGGCGTTGAGGATGGTGCCCTGCACCCAGTTGGTACGGTTGCGGTCGGTACGGGTTTCACCATGCTTCTGGTACGAGAAGGTGCCCCCACGGTATTTGCTTTCATGGGAGTACCAGTTACGCGTGGTGCCGCCCAGGCTGAAATCTTCGATGAAGCCCTTGGCCTCGCTTTGGGCGCTGGTGCCGGCCAGAGTGGTAGGAACGAAGTCCTGGCTCTGGGTTTCAGCGTAGGCGGTGGCCGTGATGCTGCTGATGGCCAGGGCCAGAAGCGCTTTGCTGCTCAGTTTCATGGGTGAAGCTCCTTTGGTTCTCTTTTTTATGCCGGTCTTTTTAGGTGAACCGGCTATTGGGTGTGTAACTCGTTCAAGCTATTGCAAACGTTTGGCGTAGGAAAATTCCCAACAAAAGCCTGCACGTTTGCCGCAGGGCCAACATCGCCCTGCGCAATCCGGTTATTTTTTCTTATGGGGTGATACTGACGCCCGAGAACACGTTGCGGCCGAAGGGGCTCACTTTGAAGCCTTCGACTTTGGCGCTTAACGGCTGGTTGACCGTCGAGTGGGCGACTGGCGTGATCGGCACCTGCTGCTTGAGCAGTTGCTGTGCCTGTTTGTACAGAACAGTCCTTTGTTCACGGTCGGTGACGACCTTGGCTTGCTTGATCAGCTTGTCGTACGCCGGGTCACACCACATGGAGTAGTTGTTCCCGCCGATGGCGTCGCAGCTGTAGAGGGTGCCCAGCCAGTTGTCCGGGTCACCGTTGTCGCCGGTCCAGCCGATCAGGCTGACATCATGCTCACCGTTCTTGGTGCGCTTGATGTATTCGCCCCATTCGTAGCTGACGATCTTCACTTTCAGGCCGATCTTGGCCCAATCGTTCTGCAGCATTTCAGCCATCAGCTTGGCGTTGGGGTTGTACGGACGTTGTACCGGCATCGCCCAGAGGGTGATCTCGGTGCCTTCCTTCACGCCGGCGGCCTTGAGCAGTTCCTTGGCTTTTTCCGGGTTGTAGGCGGCGTCCTTGATGCTGTCGTCGTAGGACCACTGGGTCGGCGGCATGGCGTTGACGGCCAGTTGTCCCGCACCCTGGTAGACGGCGTTGAGGATGCTCTGCTTGTTCACCGCCATGTCCAGCGCCTGGCGCACTTCAAGCTGGTCGAACGGCTTGTGGCGCACGTTGTAGGCGATGTAGCCGAGGTTGAAGCCCGGCTTGGTCAGCAGTTGCAGGTTCGGGTCGGCCTTGAGCGCGTCGACATCGGCAGGGCGCGGGTGCAGGGTGATCTGGCATTCGCCGGCCTTGAGCTTCTGCACGCGCACCGAAGCGTCGGTGTTGATGGCGAAGATCAGTTGGTCGAGCTTGACCCGGCTCGGGTCCCAGTACTGTTTGTTCGCCACGTAGCGAATCTGCGAGTCTTTCTGGTAACGCTGGAACACAAACGGGCCGGTGCCGATCGGCTTCTGGTTGATATCGCTGGGTTTGCCTTCCTTGAGCAATTGCTCGGCATACTCGGCGGAGAGGATCGCGGCGAAGCTCATGGCGATGTTTTGCACGAACGCGGCATCGACCGTGTTCAAGGTGATCACCACGGTGTGCGGGTCGGTTTTTTCGACCTTGGCGATGTTCTTGTTCAGGCTCATCCCGTTGAAGTAGGGGAACTCGGTAGGGTAGGCCTTGCGAAACGGATGGTCGGGGTCAAGCATGCGGTTGAAGGTGAACAGCACGTCGTCGGCGTTGAAGTCGCGCGTCGGCTTGAACTCCTTGTTGCTGTGGAACTTCACCCCTTCACGCAGGTGAAACGTGTAGGTCAGTCCGTCTTCGGAAATATCCCAGTTGGTGGCCAGCCCGGGCACGACGTCAGTTGCACCCTTTTCGAACTCGACCAGGCGGTTGTACAACGGCTCTGCAGCGTCGTTGTCGGTGGCGGTGGTGTATTGCGCGGTGTCAAAGCCTGCCGGGCTGCCCTCGGAGCAGAACACCAGGCTCTTCTTGTCGGCGGCTTCAGCCGTTGTGGCCACGGCCAGAAGGCTGGTGGCAAACAGTGCGGATAGAACGGTGGTATGGCGCATGACGATCCCGATCCTTGTTTGTAGTTATCAACAGCGAGCGGTCCCACTGGCCACAGCCAGGGAGACATCACTGATCCCACACACAGCGAGTACCTTTCTCAAATTGGGGCCTCTGCCGTCCTACGACGTTATGGGTCGCGGACTTCACAGTAAATGCGCCAAATCGGACTGGCCTTGTAGGTAACGGAGACATGAAGCGCAGTTCATTACTGTAGGACGGCGGCGCTTAAAATGTGGTCTGTTTCCTACGATCTAGGCGGATGAAATAACGGCGACGTTGTGAAACGTCGCCGTTATTGATCCTTACTTGCCGCTTACGCTCACGCCGTAGAAGGAGTTCAAGCCAAATGGGCTGATCTTGAAGTCCTGCACGGTGTTGCGCATGGGTTGATACACCGTCGAGTGCGCGATAGGTGTCATCGGAACTGCGTCTTTGAGTACATGTTGCGCCTGCTTGTACAGCTCGGTGCGTTTGGCGACATCCGATGTGGCCTTGGCTTGTTTCACGATGCCGTCGAATTTCTTGTCGCACCACTTGGAGAAGTTGTTGCCCGACAGCGAGTCGCAGCCGAACAGCACGTTCAGCCAGTTGTCCGGGTCACCATTGTCGCCGCTCCAGCCAATGATCATGGCCTGGTTCTCGCCGCCCTTGGAGCGCTTGATGTACTCGCCCCACTCGTAGCTGGTGATCTTGACCTTCAAGCCGATCTTGGACCAGTCGTTCTGCAGCATCTCAGCCATCAGTTTGGCGTTCGGGTTGTACGGACGCTGAACCGGCATGGCCCACAGCACGATCTCGGTGCCTTCCTTGATGCCGGCTTCCTTGAGCAGCGCCTTGGCTTTCTCGGGATTGTAGGCGGCGTCCTTGATGGTGGTGTCGTAGGACCATTGGGTCGGCGGCATGGCGTTGACGGCCAATTGACCGGCACCCTGGTACACCGAGTCGATGATCTGCTGCTTGTTCACCGACATGTCCAGCGCCTGGCGTACGCGCAGGTCCGCCAGCGGGTTTGGCTGATCGCTGCCCTTGACCTTGTCCATCACGTTGTAGGCCACGTAGCCCAGGTTGAAACCGGCCTGGTGCGGCAGTTTCAGGTCCTTGTCTTCACCCAGCGCCTTGAGGTCGGCCGGACGCGGGAACAGGGTGACCTGGCATTCGTTTTTCTTGAGCTTCTGGATACGCACCGACGGGTCAGTGGTGATGGCGAAGATCAGGTTATCGATCTTCACGTCTTCAGGTTTCCAGTAGTCCTTGTTGCCGGTGTAGCGAATGTTCGAGTCTTTCTGGTAGCTCTTGAACACGAACGGACCGGTGCCGACCGGCTTCTGGTTGATGTCGGCAGGTTTGCCTTCCTTCAACAATTGCGCGGCGTATTCGGCGGATTGGATCGAGGCGAAGCTCATTGCCATGTTCTGAATGAACGCGGCGTCCACGGTGCCAAGGGTGAACTTGACGGTGTGGTCATCGATTTTCTCGATGTTCTTGATGTTGGTGTCCATCCCCATGTCCGTGAAATACGGGAACTCGGTGGGGTAGGCCTTACGGAATGGATCGTCTTTATTGATCATCCGGTTGAACGTGAACAGGACGTCGTCGGCCGAAAATTCACGAGTCGGCTTGAAGTACGGGGTGGTGTGGAACTTGACGCCTTCGCGCAGGTGGAAGGTATACGTCAGGCCGTCCGGGGACACGTCCCAGCTGGTGGCGAGGCCAGGCACCACGGCGGTGCCGCCGCGTTCGAACTGGCTCAGGCGGTTGAACATGGTTTCGGCCGAGGCATCGAAGTCTGTTCCGGTGGTGTACTGGCCTGGGTCAAAACCGGCCGGGCTCCCTTCGGAGCAGAACACCAGGTTAGTTGCCGCTTGGGCAAATGGGGCTGCGGCCATAAGGCCAGCGCTCACTAATAACGGAAGGACTGCGTGTTTAAGCATGTTGGCCTCATGATTTGTTGTCATTTTTGGTGGTGAGGGCGACCTCGTGAGTCGGCCTGCGGATACTTATGCAGGCGCCATACCCATTGCAAGATGTTGAACGGTTGCAAGCACCAAACAGTGGGACGGGCGTACAAGAATGTCGCATTTATGAAAGTTTCGACATAAATGTGTCCGTTTGGCGGTTTTTTTCGGTGCGTCGGGCGCACCGCAAAAGCCCAATCGAGGCGTCTAGTGCACTCGATTGGGGCGTTGTTGTTACTTATCTAGACTCACGCCGTAGAACGGTGTCAGCCCGAACGGGCTGATCTTGAAGTCGCGGACTTGCTTGCGCATTGGCTGGAAAACCGTCGAGTTCGCAATAGGCGTTATAGGTACTTGTTCCTTAAGGATTTGTTGTGCCTGTTGATACCACTTGATGCGCTGTTCGCGGTCGTTGCTGACCTTGGCCTGCTGCACCAGCTTGTCATAGGCCGGGTTACACCATTTGGCGTAGTTGCTGCCCTTGACTGCGGCACAACTGTAGAGCACGCCGAGCCAGTTATCGGGGTCGCCGTTGTCGCCGGTCCAGCCATAAATCATCGCGTCGTGTTCACCATTTTTGGCGCGCTTGATGTATTCGCCCCACTCATAGCTGACGATATTGGCCTTGATGCCGACCTTGGCCCAGTCCTGCTGGATCATTTGTGCGGACATGCGCGCGTTCGGGTTGGAGGCGCGTTGCACGGTCATCGCCCAAAGATCGATGGTGGTACCAGGTGCAACCCCTGCTTCTTTTAGTAGCGCCCGGGCCTTGGTCGGGTCGTACGGTGCATCCTTGATCGCCGGGTCATAAGACCACTGCGCCGGTGGCAGTGCGTTCTGCGCCAATTGTCCGGCGCCCTGGTAAACCGCCTTGATGATTGCAGGCTTGTCGATGGCCATATCCAGGGCCTGGCGCACTTTGAGCTGGTCCAGCGGCGGATGGGTAACGTTGTAGGCCAGGAAACCCAGGTTGAAGCCGGCCTGCTGCAGCACGCGCAAGTCGGGGTCCTGCTTCATCACCTCGATGTCGGCAGGGCGCGGGTAGCCGCTGACCTGGCATTCGCCGGCCTTGAGTTTCTGCAGGCGCGCGGCGGCGTCCGGGGTAATGGCGAAGACCAGGTTGTCGAGTTTCACGTCCTCGGGCTTCCAATACTGTTTATTGGCGACGTAGCGGATCTGCGCGTCTTTCTGGTAGCGCTTGAACACGAACGGTCCGGTGCCCACCGGTTTCTGATTGATGTCCTCGGCCTTGCCTTGCTTGAGGAGCTGGGCGGCGTACTCGGCCGATTGCACCGAGGCGAAACTCATGGCCAGGTTCTGCACGAACGAGGCATCAACGTTGTTCAGGTTGAAGCGCACGGTGTGGTCGTCGAGTTTGTCGACGCTTTTGATCGTGGTGTTCAGGCCCATGTCGGTGAAGTAGGGCGATTCGGAGGGGTAGGCCTTGCGAAACGGACTCTCGGCATCCAGCAGGCGGGTGAAGGTAAACACCACATCATCGGCGTTGAAGTCGCGGGTCGGGGTGAAGAAGTCGGTGGTGTGAAACTTGACGCCATCACGTAAGTGGAAGGTGTAGGTGAGGCCGTCTTCGGACACATCCCAGCGGGTGGCAAGGCCGGGCTCGACTTCGGTGCCGCCACGCTTGAACTGGGTGAGGCGGTTGAACACGGTTTCGGCGGAGGCGTCAAAGTCGGTGCCGCTGGTGTATTGGCTGGGATCGAAGCCGGCGGGGCTGGCTTCGGAGCAGTAGACCAAGGTGGTGGAGGCGTGAGCCAGCGGCATAAAGGCCAGGAGGCCTGCGGCAAGGAGGAGCGGTTTGAAGGCAATTCTGTCCATGGAGACCCCTGAAATCGCAACCCTGTAAAAGCTGCGCAAATGAAAACGGCGGTCACCGAGGTTACCGCCGTTCAGGGTTGTCAGGTAGGGGTCACTGCATCTGCACTTCAATCACGCCGTCTGCGCTCATGTTGACCTGGCTGGTGCCGGCTTCCACTTCAGGCGTGGGCGCCGAATCGGCCATCGCCGCTTTCATCATCATGGCGCCGCGCGCGTAGGGCATCGGGTAGCCGTTGGTGTTGAAATTCAGGTTGACGATTTTGTAACCCTTGCCGCCGAGTGCATCGGTAGCCAGTTGCGCACGGGCCTTGAACGCTGCCACTGCGTCTTTGAGCATCGCATCTTCGCTGGCCTTGCGCGTGCTGTCAGCGATGGCGAAGTCCATGCTGTCCATTTTCAGGGTGTTCAACAACTCGCCGGTGAGTTTGGACAACGCCGGGAAGTCCGCGCTTTCCAGGCGCAGTTCGGCGCGTTCACGCCAGCCGGTGATTTTCTGGTTTTTGCTGTCGTAGATCGGGTAGCTGTTGCGGCTGCCCTGGCGCAGGGTCACGGCCTTGACTTCGCGCGCCTGGCCCAGGGCGGTGTTCATGGTGGTGGTGATTTCAGCGGCAAGCTTGGCCGGGTCGGCGTTTTGCGATTCGGTGTAGAGGGTCACGATCATCTTGTCGCGCGCCACTTCCTGGCTGACTTCGGCGCGCAGGGAGATCTGGTTGTAATGCAGTTCATCGGCGGCCATGGCCGGCAGGCTGGCCAGGGCGCTTGCGCCGAGGGTGAGGACAGCGGCACTGCGAATGAAACGGGACATGAAAGCTCCTTGGGATTGTCGTGTTCGGTATGACTGTAGACGGTGGCGCCGGGTTCTTCGGGTTTACATATTCCCTACATGTTGTGACGGCGCCGACGAACGGTCATCTGCCCCCGCCTGCGTCAAAGAGCCACACGCGCCGTGCCGGCGGGTCTGCTTCGTTTATACTCGTGCCGATCCGCCTGCAGCGCTCATCGGGAGAGCTCATGCTCGCCGCCGTAAAACTGACTTCCGCCACCCGCCAGAACCTCTGGCGCCTGACGTTCATCCGCACGTTGGTATTGGCCGCACAGGCCGGTTCCGTCGGGCTCGCCTATTGGTTCGACCTGCTGCCGCTGCCCTGGCTGCAACTGGCCGTGACCCTCGGCTTTTCCAGCGTGCTGTGTGCGTTTACCGCCATCCGCTTGCGCACCACCTGGCCGGTCACCGAGTTGGAATACGCGCTGCAATTGGCCTGCGACCTGTTTATCCACAGTGTGTTGCTGTACTTCTCCGGCGGTTCCACCAATCCGTTTGTGTCTTATTACCTGGTGCCGCTGACCATTGCCGCCGTGACCCTGCCATGGCGCTATTCGGTGGTGCTGTCGGGCATCGCGCTGACGCTGTACACGCTGCTGCTGGCGCAATTCTATCCACTGCAGACCTTTCCGATCGCTCGGGAAAATCTGCAGATCTACGGGATGTGGCTCAGCTTTGCCTTGTCCGCCGCCGTTATCACGTTTTTTGCCGCGCGCATGGCCGAAGAGTTGCGCCGTCAGGAAGAGCTGCGCGCGATTCGCCGTGAAGAAGGCCTGCGCGACCAGCAATTGCTGGCGGTCGCCACGCAGGCGGCAGGTGCCGCCCATGAGCTGGGCACGCCGCTGGCGACCATGAGCGTGCTGCTCAAGGAAATGACCCAGGACCATCACGACCCGGCGTTGCAGGATGATCTCAGCGTGCTGCAGGAACAGGTCAAGCAGTGCAAGTTGACCCTGCAGCAACTGGTACGCGCCGCCGAAGCCAATCGGCGTCTGGCGGTCGAGATGCAGGATGTCACCCAGTGGCTCGACGAAGCCCTGAACCGCTGGCACCTGATGCGCCCTGAAGCCAGTTACCGTTTCAGCCTGTTGGGCCAGGGCAGCGTACCGCGCATGGCGCCGCCGCCGGATCTCACCCAGGCCTTGCTCAACCTGTTGAACAATGCCGCCGACGCTTGCCCTGAAGGCCTGGGCGTGCAGTTGGACTGGGACGCGGAAAACGTCACCATCAGCATTCGTGACCACGGCGCGGGCGTGCCGCTGGCCATTGCCGAGCAGATCGGCAAACCGTTTTTTACCACCAAGGGCAAAGGTTTCGGCCTTGGCCTGTTTTTGAGCAAGGCCAGCGTGACCCGCGCGGGCGGCTCAGTGAAGCTCTATAGTCATGAGGAAGGCGGTACGCTCACCGAGCTGCGCCTGCCCCGTGTCGCACGAGGAGATATCGATGAGTGACGAGATCCAAGTCGAAGGCGAAGAACTGCCGCATTTGTTGCTGGTAGATGATGACGCCACCTTTACCCGCGTGATGGCGCGTGCCATGAGCCGTCGCGGCTTTCGCGTCAGCACCGCAGGCTCGGCCGAAGAAGGCCTGACCATCGCCCAGGCCGACCTGCCGGACTACGCCGCGCTCGACCTGAAAATGGACGGCGACTCGGGCCTGGTGCTGTTGCCCAAGCTGCTCGAGCTCGACCCGGAAATGCGCGTGGTGATCCTCACCGGCTATTCCAGCATCGCCACTGCCGTCGAAGCCATCAAGCGTGGCGCCTGCAACTACCTGTGCAAGCCGGCGGATGCCGATGACGTGCTCGCCGCGCTGCTGTCCGAGCACGCCGACCTCGATACCCTGGTTCCGGAAAACCCCATGTCGGTGGACCGCCTGCAGTGGGAGCACATCCAGCGTGTACTGACCGAGCACGAAGGTAATATCTCCGCCACCGCTCGCGCGTTGGGCATGCACCGACGTACCTTGCAGCGTAAGTTGCAGAAGCGCCCGGTGCGACGCTGAACGGCGACTGAACAACCCGCTTCAGGCTGCACGGATGCACGAACCGATCACCTATGATCGGTTCAAACGCCTGTGATGTTTTCCTACCGAGCCTGAACAATGAATCAGAACGCTGAATATTCCGCGGTCAACGATGCGGTGCGCGGGCAATTCTTCCGCCGAACCTGGGCCATGATCACGCCGTATTGGCGCAGTGAAGAGAAGGGCAGGGCCTGGTTGCTGCTGGCCGCCGTAATTGCTTTGTCGCTGTTCAGCGTGGCGATCTCGGTGTGGATCAACCACTGGTACAAGGATTTCTACAACGCGCTGGAGAAGAAGGACACGGCTGCTTTCTGGCAATTGATCGTTTACTTCGGCGGTATCGCGGCTGTGGCGATCCTGGGCGCGGTGTACCGCCTGTACCTGACCCAGATGCTCACCATCCGCTGGCGTGCCTGGCTGACCGAACAGCACTTCGCACGCTGGCTCGCCCACAAGAACTACTACCAGCTGGAGCAGGGCGGCTACACCGATAACCCGGACCAGCGGATTTCCGAAGACCTCAATACGTTCACCTCCAGCACCTTGAGCCTGGGCCTGGGGCTGTTGCGCAACGTGGTCAGCCTGGTGTCGTTCTCGATCATCCTGTGGGGCGTGTCGGGCAGCATCGAGGTGTTCGGCCTCACCATTCCCGGCTACATGTTCTGGTGCGCGCTGCTGTACGCCGCCGTGGGCAGTTGGCTGACGCACTTGATCGGGCGTCGCCTGATCGGCTTGAGCAACCAGCAACAGCGCTTCGAAGCGGATTTGCGTTTCTCCATGGTACGGGTACGTGAAAATGCCGAAAGCATCGCGCTGTACAACGGCGAACCGAATGAAAAGCAACGCCTGAGCACGCGCTTCGGCAAGGTCTGGCACAACTTCTGGGACATCATGAAAGTGTCCAAGCGCCTGACCTTCTTTACCGCCGGCTACAGCCAGATCGCGATTATCTTCCCGTTTATCGTCGCCGCGCCGCGCTACTTCACCGGTAAGATCGAACTGGGCGAACTGATGCAAATCAACTCGGCGTTCGGCAATGTGCAGGAGAACTTCAGCTGGTTTATCAACGCCTACTCGGAACTGGCGTCGTGGCGCGCTACCAGTGACCGTCTGCTGAGTTTCCAGCAGGCCATGAGCGACAACGAGCAGCGTGCCCCGGCCATCGATGTGCGCCCTGAAGGCGAACACCTGGTGATCAAGAATCTGGGCATGGACCTGGCCGACGGCCGTCACTTGCTCACCGACGCCGACATGACCGTGGAGCCTGGCCAGCGCGTGATGCTCAGCGGGCGTTCCGGCAGCGGCAAGAGCACCTTGCTGCGGGCGATGGGACATCTGTGGCCGGCCGGCCATGGCAGCATTCGCCTGCCGGCGACGCGCTATCTGTTTCTGCCGCAGAAGCCGTATTTACCGATTGGCACGCTCAAGGCCGTGCTGAGTTATCCACAGGACGACAGCGTCTATCCGGCAGAGCGTTATGCACAGGTCCTGGAAACCTGCCGCCTGCCGCATCTGGTCAGCCGCCTGGATGAAGCCAACCACTGGCAGCGCATGCTCTCGCCCGGCGAGCAACAGCGCCTGGCCTTTGCTCGTGCGTTATTGTTCGCGCCGCAGTGGCTGTACATGGACGAAGCGACCTCGGCCATGGATGAGGAGGATGAGGCAACGTTGTATCAGGCGCTGATCGATGAACTGCCGGGGTTGAGCATCGTCAGCGTCGGCCACCGCAGCAGTCTCAAGCGCTTCCATGAAAGGCATGTGCGGATCGAGGGTGGGCGGTTGCAGGAGCAGATTTAAAGTCTTGCTCGGTCAAGTGTGGGAGGGGGCTTGCCCCCGATGGCTGCCTTTGGGCCGACTGGGGTGTTGGATCAGACCGAGTACATATCCGTTTCTGTGGTAACGGCCACTTAGGGTTCCGCCCTGACGGCGGCTCACTTTTGAAAAGCGCAAAAGTAAGCAAAACGCTCT
>NZ_CVTU01000091.1:0-30906 GCF_900004965.1 Pseudomonas sp. 44 R 15 | reverse complement strand
CCTGCGTTCGGCCAGCGTGGTTTAACGGGGCGCCTAGGATCAAAAGCAGATCAAGATCAAGAGCGACTCGCTTCGCATCGTGGTTACGGTTGGGTGCTACGCAGGTGTGTAGATACGTATGGCCATCGGGGGCAAGCCCCCTCCCACATTAGATCTCCATGGTCAGGGAAACTTAGCCCCAACAAAAAGCCCGGCTGATCATCGACCAGCCGGGCTTTTTAATTGCTTGAATGAATTACTTCTTCAAACCGTAATGCTCATCCAGCATGCCTGGGGCGTTCGGCGTCTTCGGCGCGTAGTCCCGTGGTGGCTCCTGGTTTTCCCGCGGCGGTGTCAGGCGTTCCCGTGGGGTTTGCGGTGCATCGGAATGCAGCGCGGCCAGCAGGCGCTGGCGGGTGATGTCGTCGAGGGCCAGGCGGTTTGCGCCATCGGCGAGATGATCCTGTACTTCCTGGTAGCTCTGGGTGAGCTTCTTGACCAGGGTCGCGGTGCTGTTGAAGTGGGTAACAACCTCGTTCTGATAACTGTCAAAACGTTCCTGAATGTCATCCAGCTGACGTTGCGTGCGGTTAGGCGCGGCATTCGGCAGCAGGCGAGCAACCAGGAATCCAATGGCGACACCGGCAACCAGGGCAAGAGTCGGCAACAACCAAACTAAGAGCGAGTGTTCCACGAGTCCTTCCTCTATAAACGGCTTTGCTTTACGTTAACGGCTCAAACCTGCGCTGTATACCGCGATTAAGCTCGCAATGATGCCATGCACAGACTTTTAGCTAGACGAGTCGACCCCTTGAGAGGTCACGGAGTTCATCCTTGCTCATGCGTGAAACCCCCGTTTTGATCGATGGCCCGGTGGGCCAACTGGAAGCCCTGTATCTGGATCACCCCGAACCACGTGGCCTGGCGCTGATCTGCCACCCCAACCCGGTGCAGGGCGGGACCATGCTCAATAAAGTGGTGTCGACCCTGCAGCGCACCGCGCGCGATGCCGGTTTGATTACGTTGCGTTTCAATTATCGTGGTGTCGGCGCCAGCGCCGGTTCCCACGATATGGCCAGCGGTGAAGTCGACGATGCCGAAGCGGCCGCCACCTGGTTGCGCGAAAAACACCCGCAGTTGCCGCTGACCCTGCTGGGGTTTTCCTTTGGTGGGTATGTGGCCGCAAGCCTCGGCGGCCGCCTGGAAGCCAAGGGCGAAAAGCTTGCGCACCTGTTCATGGTCGCCGCCGCCGTGATGCGTCTGCGCGACACCGATGTGCTGCCGCAGGGTTGCCCGTTGACCCTGATCCAGCCGGAAACCGACGAAGTGGTCGACCCGCAAGTTGTCTACGACTGGTCCGCCGCCTTGAATCGCCCCCATGAGCTGCTGAAAGTGGCAGAATGCGGACACTTTTTTCATGGCAAGCTGACCGATCTCAAGGATCTGGTGCTGCCACGCCTTTCGAATTGACGACAAGCGATCACCCATGACGACCCGTACCCGCATCCTCACCGGCATCACCACCACCGGCACGCCGCACCTGGGCAACTACGCCGGTGCGATCCGCCCGGCGATCCTTGCCAGCGAAGACGCCAATGCCGATTCCTTCTACTTCCTGGCCGACTACCACGCCCTGATCAAGTGCGATGACCCGCAGCGCATCCAGCGCTCGCGCATGGAAATCGCCGCGACCTGGCTGGCCGGTGGCCTGGATGTGAACCGAGTGACGTTCTACCGCCAGTCCGACATCCCCGAGATCCCCGAGCTGACCTGGCTGCTGACCTGTGTGGCCGCCAAGGGCCTGCTCAACCGCGCCCACGCCTACAAGGCGTCGGTGGACAAAAACGTGGAGAGCGGCGAAGACCCGGATGCGGGCATCAGCATGGGGCTGTACAGCTACCCGGTATTGATGGCAGCGGACATCCTGATGTTCAACGCGCACAAGGTGCCGGTCGGCCGCGACCAGATCCAGCACGTGGAAATGGCCCGTGATATCGGCCAGCGTTTCAACCACCTGTTCGGCAACGGTAAAGAATTCTTCACCATGCCTGAAGCGTTGATCGAAGAAAGCGTCGCCACCTTGCCGGGCCTGGACGGGCGCAAGATGTCCAAGAGCTATGACAACACCATCCCGTTGTTCACCAGCGCCAAGGACATGAAGGAGTCGATCTCGCGGATCGTCACCGATTCGCGTGCGCCAGGGGAAGCCAAGGACCCGGACAACTCGCACCTGTTCACCCTGTACCAGGCATTCGCGACCAAGGCCCAGGAAGAAGAATTCCGTGGTGAGCTGCTGCAAGGCCTGGGCTGGGGCGAGGCGAAGAACCGTCTGTTCCAACTGCTCGACGGGCAACTCGGTGAAGCGCGCGAGCGTTATCACCAACTGATGTCGCGCCCGTCCGACATGGAAGACCTGCTGCTGGTCGGCGCGAAAAAAGCCCGTGCCGTGGCGGCGCCGTTCCTGGCTGAGCTGCGCGAAGCGGTGGGCCTGCGCTCGTTCGTCAACCAGGCTGCGGCGCCGGTCGTCACCAAGAAGAAAGCAGCGAAGGCTGCGCGCTTCGTGAGCTTTCGTGAGGACGACGGCAGCTTCCGCTTCCGCCTGCTGGCGGCCGATGGCGAGCAACTGCTGCTGTCGCGCACCTTCGCCGACGGCAAAGCGGCAGGCGCGGTGACCAGGCAATTGCAGAGCGGTGATTTGGACATACGCACCGAGGCCCAGCGCTTCAGCGTATGGCTGGACGACGCCGCTGTGGCTGACAGCGCCGAGTTCGCCGACAGCGTCTCCCGCGATGTCGCCATCGCTGCGTTGCGCGTCGCGTTGGCCCCTTCCGAGGATTAACCCGACCAAGGGTTGATTGCCATTATCCAGGGCCGTCGTTACAGTGACGGCCCGTTTTTGTTGCCTTGCTAACGAAATTATGACGCCCCTAGAACGATATCAAGCTGATCTGAAACGCCCTGACTTCTTCCATGACGCGGCCCAGGAAAATGCGGTGCGTCATTTGCAGCGCCTGTATGAAGACCTGGTCGCAGCCTCGCAAACCAAGCCGGGGATGTTCAGCAAGCTGTTTGGCAAAAAAGACCACACGCCGGTCAAGGGCCTGTACTTCTGGGGTGGCGTCGGCCGGGGCAAGACTTACCTGGTGGACACTTTCTTCGAAGCGCTGCCGTTCAAGGAAAAGGTGCGTACCCACTTCCACCGCTTCATGAAGCGTGTGCACGAAGAAATGAAGACCCTGCCGGGGGAAAAGAACCCGCTGACGATCATTGCCAAGCGTTTCTCCGACGAAGCGCGGGTGATCTGCTTCGATGAGTTCTTCGTCTCCGACATCACCGACGCCATGATCCTCGGCACCTTGATGGAAGAGCTGTTCAAGAACGGCGTGACCCTGGTCGCCACCTCGAACATCGTGCCCGATGGCCTCTACAAGGACGGCCTGCAGCGCGCGCGCTTCCTGCCGGCCATTGCGTTGATCAAGCAGAACACCGATATCGTCAATGTCGACAGCGGCGTCGACTATCGTTTGCGTCACCTCGAGCAAGCGGAGCTGTTCCACTTTCCGCTCAACGAGGCGGCCCACGAAAGCCTGAAGAAAAGCTTCCGTGCGTTGACGCCGGAATGCACCCAGGCGGTGGAAAACGACAAGTTGATGATCGAGAACCGCGAAATCATCGCCTTGCGTACCTGCGATGACGTGGCCTGGTTCGAATTCCGTCAACTGTGCGACGGCCCGCGTAGCCAGAACGACTACATCGAACTGGGCAAGATCTTCCATGCGGTGATCTTGAGCGGTGTGGAGCAGATGGGCGTGACCACCGACGACATTGCGCGGCGCTTTATCAACATGGTCGATGAATTCTACGACCGTAACGTCAAGCTGATCATCTCGGCGGAAGTCGAACTCAAGGACCTGTATACCGGCGGGCGCTTGAACTTCGAATTCCAGCGCACCTTGAGCCGTTTGCTGGAAATGCAGTCCCACGAATTCCTGTCGCGCGGACACAAACCCTAAGATCAATGCAAATCAAACTGTGGGAGGGGGCTTGCCCCCGATAGCGGTGGATCAGTCAACTCATGCAGTGACTGACACCCTGCTATCGGGGGCAAGCCCCCTCCCACATTGGTTTTGTGTATATCCAGTTACGCGGCCTGCTGGAATTGCTGGCGGTATTGATTCGGCGACAACTCCGTGTGCTGCCTGAACAACCGCGCAAAGAAGCTCGCATCGTCGTAACCCACCTCATAGCTGATGGTCTTGATGCTCTTGCGGCTGCCCGACAGCAGGCCCTTGGCGGTCTCGATGCGCAAGCGTTGCAGATAATGCAGCGGCTTGTCGCCGGTGGCGGCCTGGAAGCGGCGCATGAAGTTGCGGATGCTCATGCCGTGCTCCCTGGCGACGTCTTCGAAGCGGAACTTGTCGGCAAAGTGTTCTTCGAGCCAATGCTGGATCTGCAGGATGATCACATCCTGGTGCAGCTTCTGCCCGCCGAAACCGATGCGCCCCGGCGAATAGCTGCGTTGCACTTCATACAGAATGTCGCGGGCCACGGCCTGGGCGATGTTGGCCCCGCAGAAGCGTTCGATCAGATAAATGTAGAGGTCGCAGGCTGAGGTGGTGCCGCCGGCGCAGTACAGGTTGTCGGCGTCGGTCAGGTGCTTGTCCTGGTTGAGCTGCACCTGGGGGAAGCGTTCGCTGAATACAGTGAAGAAGCGCCAGTAAGTGGTCGCTTCCTTGCCATCGAGCAGGCCGGCTTCGGCCAGCCAGAATACCCCGGTGGCTTCGCCGCACAGCACGGCGCCGCGGGCGTGTTGTTCGCGCAGCCACGGCAGCACCTGGGGGTAGCGGGTGCACATGGCGTCGAAGTCGTCCCAGAAGGCCGGCAGCACGATGATGTCGGCATCTTCCAGGCCGCCGTCCACCGGCATGATCACATCGCTGAAACTGCGCACCGATTGCCCGTCGGGGCTGACCAGGCGTGTTTCAAAGGCAGGGGTCAGGCCCAGCCCTTGTTGCTTGCCATAACGCAGGCTGGCGAGGTGGAAAAAATCCTTGGCTTGCATGAGGGTGGAAGCAAATACCCGATCAATGGCCAGAATGCTGACGCGCCGCAGGGGCGTGGAGATTTGGTTAGACATAATTTCATTTATTCTTATAGGGGAAAGTGGTCACCAGACGGCTGGATCGTCTTATTTTTTGTCGCATGTGTCCAGTGTCCAGTGTCCCGTGACGCATTCGCGGCATAGGCTCTGTGGGATCATTTTTGTCCGACAATCCACGCAGGTGACCCATGATTGCCAGAACCTTGTTCAGCCCGGAGCACGAACTCTTTCGCGACAGCGTGGGCACCTTTCTTGAAAAGGAGGCGGCGCCCTTCCATGGGCAATGGGAGAAACAGGGTCATATCGACCGCAGCCTGTGGAACAAGGCGGGGGAGGCGGGGATGCTGTGTTCGCACGTGCCGGAAGAATACGGCGGGCTGGGCGCGGACTTTCTCTACAGCGCGGTGGTGATCGAAGAGATCAGTCGCCTGGGCTTGACCGGCATTGGTTTTTCACTGCATTCGGACATTGTCGCGCCGTACATCCTTCACTACGGCAGCGAAACGCTGAAACACAAATACTTGCCCAAGTTGGTTTCGGGCGAGAAGGTCACGGCCATTGCCATGACCGAGCCGGGGGCCGGCTCCGACCTGCAAGGGGTGAAGACCACGGCAGTGGCGGACGGTGATGACTATGTGATCAACGGCTCCAAGACCTTTATCACCAACGGCTATCTGGCCGACCTGGTGATCGTGGTCGCCAAGACCGATCCCAAGGCCGGCGCGAAGGGCACCAGCCTGTTCCTGGTGGAAGCCGATACACCGGGCTTCGCCAAGGGCAAGCGCCTGGAGAAGGTCGGCATGAAGGCCCAGGACACCTCGGAGTTGTTCTTCCAGGATGTGCGTGTGCCCAAGGAAAACCTGCTGGGCCAGTCCGGAATGGGCTTTGCGTACCTGATGCAGGAACTGCCCCAGGAGCGGCTGACCGTGGCGATTGGCGCGCTGTCTTCAGCGGAGGCGGCGCTGCAGTGGACGTTGGATTACACCCGCGAGCGCAAGGCGTTCGGCAAGGCGATTGCCGACTTTCAGAACACCCGGTTCAAGCTGGCGGAGATGGCCACCGAGATTCAAATCGGCCGCGTGTTCGTGGATAAATGCCTGGCACTGCACCTTGAAGGAAAGCTGGATGTGCCCACTGCGGCAATGGCCAAGTATTGGGCCACGGACCTGCAATGCAAGGTGCTCGATGAGTGCGTGCAACTGCACGGCGGCTACGGCTTCATGTGGGAATACCCGATTGCGCGGGCGTGGGCGGATGCGCGCGTGCAGCGCATTTATGCGGGGACCAATGAGATCATGAAGGAGATTATTGCGCGGGCGCTTTGATTGTGTGGTGTGGCTGATGGCCTCATCGGGGGCAAGCCCCCTCCCACATTTTGATCTGTGAACAGGGTCAGGTGGGGTGCAAGCTCCCTCCCACACATTTTGATCTGTGAACAGGGTCAAGTGTGGGAGGGGGCTTGCCCCCGATGGCGGCCTGAAGGTCAATCAGGGCGCCGGATTCGGATGATCCTTCTGAATCGCCTCAATCCCTTCCAGCACTTCCTTGGACAGTTTCAGCTCGGCACTGGCAATGTTGCTGTCCAGCTGCTCCAGGCTCGTGGCGCCGATGATATTGCTGGTCACAAACGGCTGTTGCGTCACAAACGCCAGCGCCATCTGCGCCGGGTCCAGGCCATGTTCCCGCGCCAATGCCACATAACGGCTGCACGCCGCTTCCGACTGCGGATTGAAGTAGCGACTGAAGCGGCTGTACTGCGTCAGGCGCGCCTTGGCCGGGCGCGCGCCGCCCTCGTACTTGCCGCTGAGCATGCCGAACGCCAGGGGCGAGTAGGCCAGCAAGCCGCATTGTTCGCGAATCGCGATTTCCGCCAGGCCCACTTCAAAGCTGCGGTTGAGCAGGTTGTAGGGGTTCTGGATCGACACCGCACGGCTCCAGCCACGGGCTTGGGCCAGGGCCAGGAATTTCATGGTGCCCCACGGCGTTTCGTTGGACAGGCCGATGTGGCGGATCTTGCCGGCCTTGACCTGCTCATCCAGCGCTTCGAGGGTTTCCTCCAGCGGCGTGAGGTCGTCTTCGTCCTTGTGCTTGTAGCTCAATTGGCCGAAGAAGTTGGTGCTGCGCTCCGGCCAGTGCAGTTGGTAGAGGTCGATCCAGTCGGTCTGCAAGCGTTCGAGGCTGGCGTCGAGCGCCTCGGCAATGTGCTTGCGGTTATGGCGCAGATGACCGTCGCGGATGTAATCGATGGTGTTGCCGGGGCCGGCGATCTTGCTGGCGAGGATCCAGTCGGCGCGGTCGCCACGGCTTTTGAAGTAATTGCCGATATAACGCTCGGTCGTGGCATAGGTATCGGCTTTGGGCGGTACCGGGTACATTTCCGCCGTATCGAGGAAGTTGATTCCGGCCGCCTTGGCCCGTTCGATCTGGGCGAAGGCCTCTGCCTCGCTGTTCTGCTCACCCCAGGTCATGGTGCCCAGGGCGATCGCGCTTACGTTCAGATCGGTCCGGCCCAGCTGTCGATAATCCATCGGGTACTCCTTCAGGGGAAAACAATCATAAAAGCAGGTTGAATTTTTTTTCGCAATCTGCATAATTGCCCACCTCTTTCTGCAGTGGAAGTGATGCGCCGCCTGCCGAAGAATCTTGCCGTTGAACGGACGCGCTGACCCGAGCCCCCGATAGCGTCTGTATCCGGCTGCCTTTGACCTTGTCAAAGTACGCACTATTCAGTAAGATCCGCCGTCTAATTTACAGGGCGGCCCCTGAGGCTATTAAAGAATGACAACTTTTACTGCAAAACCGGAAACAGTTCAGCGCGACTGGTTTGTCGTCGACGCCGCTGGTCAGACCCTGGGTCGTCTGGCCACTGAAGTCGCCAGCCGTCTGCGTGGCAAGCACAAGCCTGAATACACCCCGCACGTTGATACCGGTGACTACATTGTCATCATCAACGCTGAGCAGGTACGTGTTACCGGCAACAAAGCGCAAGACAAAATGTACTACCGTCACTCCGGTTTCCCAGGCGGTATCAAGTCTTCCAACTTTGAAGGCCTGATCTCCAAGAAGCCTGAAGCCCCGATCGAAATCGCGGTCAAAGGCATGCTGCCTAAGGGCCCACTGGGTCGCGATATGTTTCGCAAGCTGAAAGTCTATGCGGGCGCTGTACACCCTCATGCTGCTCAGCAGCCCCAAGAACTGAAGTTTTAACGGAATAGTTCATTATGTCGGCGACTCAAAATTACGGCACTGGCCGTCGCAAAACCGCAACCGCACGCGTTTTCCTGCGTCCGGGCACTGGTAACATCTCGATCAACAACCGCTCCCTGGACAACTTCTTCGGCCGCGAAACTGCCCGCATGGTAGTTCGTCAGCCGCTGGAATTGACCGAGACCGTTGAAAAGTTCGACATCTACGTCACCGTTATCGGTGGCGGTGTAAGTGGTCAAGCTGGCGCAATCCGCCACGGTATCACTCGCGCTCTGATGCAGTACGACGAAACCCTGCGTGGCGCTCTGCGCAAAGCTGGCTTCGTAACTCGCGATGCTCGTGAAGTTGAACGTAAGAAAGTCGGTCTGCGTAAAGCGCGTAAGCGTCCGCAGTACTCGAAGCGTTAATTCGCTTTACGTTCCACAAAAACGCCCAGCCTCCTCACGGAGCTGGGCGTTTTTTATTGCCTGGGATTTATGCAGATTTTTCGCCGTGACAACTTGCCACATCCGTAGACCCCCTATACTACAAGGCCTGGGGGTGGAGCTCCGGGTAATTCCCTTGTCATACGTGGGGCTTTTCATTACCATCCGTCAAAATTTTTATAAGTAAAGATTCAACACTTAGTAGACGCCTGATTTAACAGGCCAAAAAGCTGATGGGAGAGGACTGAATGAGCAATGACGGCGTGAATGCAGGCCGGCGTCGCTTCCTCGTAGCAGCCACATCCGTGGTGGGTGCTGCAGGAGCGGTGGGGGCTGCGGTCCCGTTCGTGGGGTCATGGTTTCCCAGTGCCAAGGCGAAAGCCGCAGGTGCACCGGTGAAGGTGAATGTCAGCAAGATCGAGCCAGGGCAGCAGATGATTGCTGAATGGCGCGGCCAGCCGGTCTTCATTGTTCGTCGGACCGAGGAAATCCTGGGGAATCTCAAGAAGATTGAAGGCCAGTTGTCTGACCCCCAATCCGAGAAGTCCGACCAACCCGCCTACGCCAAGAACGAAGCACGTTCGATCAAGCCGGAGATCCTGCTGCTGGTGGGGCTGTGTACCCACCTGGGTTGCTCGCCTACGTTTCGCCCGGAAGTCGCGCCCGCTGACTTGGGCAAGGACTGGGTTGGCGGTTACTTCTGCCCCTGCCACGGTTCCCATTACGACCTCGCCGGCCGTGTCTACAAGTCCCAGCCTGCACCCTTGAACCTGCCGGTTCCTCCGCACACCTACGAAACTGACGACCTTATTGTCATTGGCCTCGATAAGGAGAACGCGTGATGAGCAAGTTCATGGATTGGGTGGATGCGCGCTTCCCCGCCACCAAAATGTGGGAAGACCATCTCAGCAAATATTACGCGCCGAAAAACTTCAACTTCTTCTACTTCTTCGGCTCCCTGGCACTGCTGGTGCTGGTCAACCAGATCGTCACCGGTGTCTGGCTGACGATGAGCTATACGCCTTCGGCGGAAGAGGCGTTTGCCTCTGTCGAGTACATCATGCGTGACGTCGAGTACGGCTCGATCCTGCGCCTGCTGCACTCTACCGGCGCATCGGCGTTCTTTATCGTCGTCTACCTGCACATGTTTCGTGGCCTGCTCTACGGCTCGTACCAGAAACCCCGCGAGCTGGTGTGGGTGTTCGGCATGCTGATCTACCTGGCGCTGATGGCGGAAGCCTTCATGGGTTACCTGCTGCCATGGGGCCAGATGTCGTACTGGGGCGCCCAGGTGATCATCTCGCTGTTCGGTGCCATCCCGGTAATCGGCAACGACCTGACCCAGTGGATTCGCGGCGACTACCTGATCTCGGGCATCACCCTGAACCGCTTCTTCGCCTTGCACGTCGTGGCCTTGCCGATCGTGATCCTGGGCCTGGTGGTATTGCACATCCTGGCGCTGCATGAAGTCGGCTCCAACAACCCGGATGGCGTGGATATCAAGAAGCACAAGGACGAGAACGGCATCCCGCTGGACGGCATTCCATTCCACCCGTACTACACCGTAAAAGACATTGTCGGCGTGGTCGTGTTCCTGTTCGTATTCTGTTCGATCGTGTTCTTTTTCCCGGAGATGGGTGGTTATTTCCTGGAGAAGCCTAACTTTGAACAGGCTAACGCCTTCAAGACACCCGAGCATATTGCCCCGGTCTGGTACTTCACGCCGTTCTACGCCATCTTGCGTGCGATCCCCGACAAACTCATGGGCGTCATCGCCATGGGCGCGGCGATTGCGGTGCTGTTCGTGCTGCCGTGGCTCGACCGCAGCCCGGTCAAGTCCATGCGCTACAAAGGCTGGCTGAGCAAGATCTGGCTGTGGGTGTTCTGCATTTCGTTCGTGATCCTGGGCGTGCTGGGCGTACTGGCGCCGACCCCCGAGCGCACGTTGCTGTCGCAGGTCTGCACCTTCCTGTACTTCGCCTACTTCATTCTGATGCCGTTCTACACCCGGCTCGAGAAGACCAAACCGGTTCCGGAAAGGGTGACTGGCTGATGAAAAAATTATTCGTTGCATTAGTGCTTGCGGCCCTGCCGCTCCTGTCTCTGGCCGCCGAGCATGGCGCGCAACTGGAAAAGGTCGACATCGACGTCTCCGATAAAGCCGCTCTGCAGGACGGTGCGCGCACGTTCGCCAACTACTGCATGGGCTGCCACAGCGCCAAGTTCCAGCGCTACGAGCGGGTGGCCGACGACCTGGGCATCCCCCATGAGTTGATGCTGGAAAAACTGGTGTTCACCGGGGCCAAGATAGGCGACCACATGAATATCGGCATGAAGCCGGCGGACGCCAAGGCCTGGTTCGGTGCAGCACCGCCGGACCTGACCCTGGTAGCGCGTGTGCGGGGCACCGACTGGCTCTACG
Source organism: Pseudomonas sp. 44 R 15 (assembly GCF_900004965.1). Taxonomy (NCBI): domain Bacteria; kingdom Pseudomonadati; phylum Pseudomonadota; class Gammaproteobacteria; order Pseudomonadales; family Pseudomonadaceae; genus Pseudomonas; species Pseudomonas sp. 44 R 15. Next base: position 19,772 of record NZ_CVTU01000091.1, on the reverse strand, counting down.
GCTACCTCAAATCCTTCTACGAAGACCCGACCCGGCCCTGGGGCGTGAACAACAAAGTGTTCCCGAACGTCGGCATGCCCAACGTTCTGGTCGGCCTGCAGGGTCGCCAGGTGGTAGGATGCAAGCAGGTTCAGGTCGTTGAGGACGGCAAGAAGCAATATGATCCGTTGACCGGCACGCCGCTGACCCATGAAGCGTGCGATCAACTGACCATCGTGCCCAAGACCGGTACGCTGAACGAAGAGCAGTTCGACGAGAAGGTCAAGAACCTGGTGACCTTCCTGGCCTACTCGGCCAACCCGGTCAAACTGCAGCACCAGCGCATCGGTACGTACGTCTTGCTGTACCTGGCTTTCTTCTTCGTATTCGCCTATCTGCTCAAACGCGAGTACTGGAAGGATGTGCATTGATCCAACCGTAAGCAATTGCTGTTAATCTTGCGCGCCCAGCGGCATCTCTGAACGTAGCGCCGGTTTTACCGGACGTTACAGGGATGCTCTCTGGGCGCGCTCGTTTTTGAGCTTTCGATAATTTCAACAAGCGAGGAGGACCGCCATGGGCGTGACCAACCGGTTGGCCTGTTACTCCGACCCCGCCGACCACTATTCCCACCGAGTACGCATCGTGCTCGCAGAGAAGGGTGTCAGCGCCGAGATCATCAGTGTGGAGGCGGGCCGTCAGCCGCCGAAGCTGATCGAAGTGAACCCTTACGGCAGCTTGCCCACCCTGGTCGATCGTGATCTGGCGTTGTGGGAGTCAACCGTGGTGATGGAATATCTGGATGAGCGTTACCCGCATCCGCCTTTGCTGCCGGTTTACCCGGTGGCGCGTGCCAACAGCCGCCTGCTGATCCATCGGATCCAGCGTGACTGGTGCGGGCTGGTGGATGTGATTCTCGATACCCGCAGTAAAGAGGCCGCGCGCGTACAGGCGCGCAAGGAATTGCGCGAAAGCCTGACCGGCGTTTCGCCGCTGTTCGCCGATAAACCTTTTTTCCTCAGTGAGGAACAAAGTTTGGTCGATTGCTGCCTATTACCCATACTCTGGCGCTTGCCGGTTCTGGGCATTGAACTGCCACGGCCGGCCAAGCCGTTGCTTGATTACATGGAGCGCCAATTTGCGCGTGAGGCTTTCCAGGCGAGTCTGTCTGGTGTCGAACGCGATATGCGCTAAGGCTTAAGGAGCCGCTGATGAACTCCAGTCGACCCTACCTGGTCCGCGCGCTCTATGAGTGGATTGTGGACAATGATTGCACCCCGCACATGCTGGTCAACTCCGAATTTCCTGCGGTGCAGGTTCCGCAGGGTTTTGCCAGTGACGGACAGATTGTATTGAACGTATCGCCCAGTGCGGTGCGCCACCTGCACATGGACAACGAAGCGGTCAGTTTCGAAGGGCGTTTCGGCGGTGTGCCGCATACGCTGTTCGTGCCGATCGGCGCCATCCTCGGGATTTATGCCCGTGAGAACGGCCAGGGCATGGTGTTCGATCTGGAGTCGCCTTTCGAGGACGACGAAACGATCGAAGGGCAAGGCGGCGATGATGTGCCGCCGCCGGACAGCGAGCCGCCGCGCCCTACTGGCCGGCCGAGCTTGAAAGTGGTGAAGTAAGCGGCTGCCGCCTCCGGGCGAGCCTGAAAAATGCCTCGGCGGTTGCCGGGGCTTTTTTTTGCCTGCCGCCAGGCATGAAAGTCGCGACAGGGACGGTGATCGTACAACCGCCATGGGCTATGATGCGTCTTCAGTTCACCGAGAAAGATGACTCATCATGGAAAACGCCAACCCCGTCCCACGTCTTCCCCGCAAGCGTCGCAGCCTTGCCCAGGAATTGGTCACGGTGTTGTCCGAACAGATCCGCGACGGCCAACTCAAGCGTGGCGACAAGCTGCCTACCGAGTCGGCAATCATGGAGGCCCATGGCGTTAGCCGGACCGTGGTGCGCGAGGCGATTTCGCGCTTGCAGGCGGCGGGGCAGGTGGAGACGCGTCACGGTATCGGTACATTCGTATTGGACACGCCGAGCCCGAGTGGTTTTCGCATCGACCCGGCCACCGTGGTGACGCTGCGCGATGTATTGGCGATCCTCGAGTTGCGGATCAGCCTGGAAGTGGAGTCCGCAGGCCTGGCCGCCTTGCGCCGCAGCGATGAACAACTGGCAGCCATGCGTGCCGCCCTCGACGCGCTGAATGAAAGTGCGGCCCATGCCGGTGATGCGGTGGCGTCAGACTTTGCATTCCACCTGGAAATTGCGCTGTCCACCGGCAACCGTTACTTCACCGACATCATGACCCACCTGGGCACCAGCATCATTCCGCGTACCCGCTTGAATTCGGCGCGCCTGGCCCATGATGACCAGCGGCATTACATGGGGCGCTTGAGTCGCGAGCATGAAGAGATTTATGAGGCCATCGCGCGTCAGGATTCGGACGCGGCGCGTGCGGCGATGCGCTTGCATTTGACCAATAGCCGAGAGAGGCTGCGCCATGCCCATGAAGAGGCGCAAGCGCAGCGCGGGTAGACGCTCGGTCAAGGATAGGGATTTTGCGATGGTTCGAGGTAGATGACAATTTCGCCAATCGTCTCGTCGTAGATTTTGCGTACGACTTTTTCCAGCGCAGGGTTACCCCCTATATCGTCGTAATAGATCTCGTCACCAATGTTTGGCTCGTAATCAAGTGAGCGCTTTTTACTGCCTTTCTTGACGGTATTCGTTTTCCAGGTCTTGGACATGGTGTACCTCCAAAAATCGTGAGAGTTGGCATGCTTTCCGATATCGCAGTGCTTCTAGATGGCTCTGCACTGAGCTATTTGAAAGTAGGAGGTAACTTATGAGCGTAGCGAACAGCGCGCTACTGTCAGAATTGACAGTAGCGACAGACGGTTCAAGTCAGTTACTCCTCCCCTCAACGGTGTGTCTGGTCTGCGTGCAGTTCCCTGGCAGATAAATACCCCGCCCTCACCAATCGTCCGTCTTCGGACAACGTATACCCCAGCACGTCATAGACCCATGGCGTTGTCTCCCGTCCCTGATCACCTGATTCAGCGCTGAGCTTGAGATGAGGCCTGATGAATTGCAGTTGACGAATCTTTTTATAGTTGTACGATGACGTACGACATCATTTAAACCAACAACAATGCTTTCCTCAGAAAGTCTTCGCCAGGGTGTTCGAATAATGAATCCACAAGAACTGAAGTCCATCCTCTCCCACGGTCTGCTGTCTTTCCCGGTGACCGATTTCAATGCCCAGGGTGACTTTCACCAGGCGGGCTATATCAAGCGTCTGGAATGGCTGGCCCCGTACGGCGCCACTGCGCTGTTCGCCGCAGGCGGCACCGGTGAGTTTTTCTCCCTGGCCGCCAGCGAATATTCCCAGGTGGTGAAGACCGCTGTTGATACCTGCGCCACCAGCGTGCCGATTCTTGCCGGTGTCGGCGGCGCGACCCGCCAGGCCATCGAGTACGCTCAAGAGGCCGAACGCCTGGGTGCCAAAGGCTTGCTGTTGCTGCCGCACTACCTGACTGAAGCCAGCCAGGACGGGGTTGCCGCCCACGTTGAAGCGGTGTGCAAATCGGTCAAGATCGGCGTGGTGGTGTACAACCGCAATGTCTGCCGCCTGACCGCGCCGCTGCTGGAACGCCTGGCCGAGCGCTGCCCGAACCTGATCGGCTACAAGGATGGCCTGGGTGACATCGAATTGATGGTGTCGATCCGCCGTCGTCTCGGCGATCGTTTCAGCTACCTCGGCGGCCTGCCGACTGCAGAGGTTTACGCCGCTGCCTACAAGGCCCTGGGCGTGCCGGTGTACTCCTCGGCGGTGTTCAACTTCATTCCTAAAACCGCAATGGATTTCTACCACGCGATTGCCAAGGATGATCACGCCACCGTTTCCAGAATCATTGACGATTTCTTCCTGCCTTACCTCGACATCCGTAACCGCAAGGCCGGTTATGCCGTGAGCATCGTCAAGGCCGGTGCGAAAATCGCCGGCTACGACGCAGGCCCGGTGCGCACGCCGCTGACCGATCTGCTGCCGGAAGAATACGAAGCCCTGGCCGCGCTGATCGACAAGCAAGGCGCGCAATAACTTATCAACAAGGCCGCTGAGCAATCAGCGGCCTTTTGCGTCAGGAGAAGATTCGTGTCCCAAGCCAAGCGTTTTGACAACTACATCAACGGTGAATGGGTAACCGGCGCCGACTATTGCACCAATATCAACCCGTCGGACCTGTCCGATGTGATCGGCGAATACGCCAAGGCTGACGTCGCCCAGGTCAACGCCGCTATCGACGCCGCCCGCGCCGCGTTTCCGGCCTGGTCCACCTCGGGTATCCAGGCGCGCCACGATGCGCTGGATAAAGTCGGCAGCGAAATCCTCGCCCGCCGCGAAGAGCTGGGCACGCTGCTGGCCCGGGAAGAGGGCAAGACCCTGCCCGAAGCCATCGGCGAGGTGACCCGCGCCGGTAACATCTTCAAATTCTTCGCCGGTGAATGCCTGCGCCTGTCTGGCGACTATGTGCCGTCGGTGCGCCCCGGCGTCAACGTTGAAGTCACCCGTGAAGCCCTCGGCGTGGTCGGCTTGATCACGCCGTGGAACTTCCCGATCGCGATCCCGGCCTGGAAAATCGCCCCGGCCCTGGCCTATGGCAACTGCGTGGTGATCAAGCCGGCCGAGCTGGTACCCGGTTGTGCCTGGGCCCTGGCCGACATCATTTCCCGCGCCGGTTTCCCGACCGGTGTGTTCAACCTGGTGATGGGCAGCGGTCGCGTGGTGGGCGATGTGCTGGTCAACAGCCCGAAAGTCGATGGCATCAGCTTTACCGGTTCCGTCGGTGTGGGCCGTCAGATCGCCGTCAGTTGCGTAGCGCGCCAGGCCAAGGTGCAGTTGGAAATGGGCGGCAAGAACCCGCAGATCATTCTCGACGACGCCGACCTCAAGCAGGCCGTCGAGCTGTCGGTGCAGAGCGCGTTCTACTCGACCGGCCAGCGTTGCACCGCTTCCAGCCGCCTGATCGTCACCGCCGGGATCCATGACCAGTTCGTCGCGGCCATGGCCGAGCGCATGAAGTCGATCAAGGTCGGCCACGCGCTCCACAGCGGTACCGACATTGGCCCGGTGGTTTCCCAGGCTCAGTTGGACCAGGACATGAAGTACATCGACATCGGCCAGAGCGAAGGCGCGCGGCTGGTCAGCGGCGGCGGCCTGGTGACCTGCGACACCGAGGGCTACTACCTGGCGCCGACGCTGTTTGCCGACAGCGAAGCGGCCATGCGCATCAGCCGTGAAGAGATTTTCGGCCCGGTGGCCAACGTGGTGCGGGTGGCCGACTACGAGGCGGCGCTGGCCATGGCCAACGACACCGAGTTCGGTCTGTCGGCAGGTATCGCCACCACCTCGTTGAAACATGCCAACCACTTCAAGCGCCATTCCCAGGCCGGGATGGTCATGGTCAACCTGCCGACCGCCGGCGTGGACTATCACGTTCCGTTCGGTGGCCGTAAGGGTTCGTCCTACGGTTCGCGTGAGCAGGGCCGCTATGCGCAAGAGTTCTACACCGTGGTGAAAACCAGCTACATCGGGTCGTAACACCCGTTTCACTGTAGGAGCGAGCTTGCTCGCGAAAAACCCAAGGACACCGCGTGCACCCTGAATGCCTGCGTATTCGTTGACGTTTTTCGCGAGCAAGCTCGCTCCTACAAGAGGCGGCACCCAGCAAGACATAACCATTACCCGCAAAAAAAATAATTAGTGGGAGTACTTCTACATGCAAGCGACCAAGCCGACTCACGTCCGCTATTTGATCCTGCTCATGCTGTTCCTGGTGACCACGATCAATTACGCCGACCGTGCAACTATCGCCATCGCCGGTTCCAGCCTGCAAAAAGACCTCGGCATCGACGCGGTCACCCTCGGCTACATCTTCTCTGCATTCGGTTGGGCCTACGTCGCCGGGCAAATCCCTGGCGGCTGGCTGCTCGACCGGTTCGGTTCGAAAAAAGTCTATGCCCTGAGCATCTTTACCTGGTCACTGTTCACCGTGCTGCAAGGCTACGTCGGTGAGTTCGGTGTCTCGACCGCCGTGGTTGCGCTGTTCATGCTGCGCTTTATGGTGGGCCTGGCCGAAGCGCCATCCTTCCCGGGCAACGCACGGATTGTGGCGGCCTGGTTCCCCACGGCCGAGCGCGGTACGGCGTCGGCGATCTTCAACTCGGCGCAGTACTTCGCTACCGTGTTGTTCGCACCGCTGATGGGCTGGATCGTTTATCGCTTCGGCTGGCAGCATGTGTTTATCGTGATGGGCGTGATTGGCATTGTGTTCTCGCTGATCTGGCTGAAAGTTATCCACAGCCCGCGCCAGCACCCGATGATCAACGAAGCGGAGCTCAATCACATTGCCGCCAATGGCGCCATGGTGGATATGGACCAGGACAAGGGCCAGGGCAAGAAAACCGATGGACCGAAGTGGGATTACATCCGCCAGTTGCTGACCAACCGCATGATGCTGGGTGTGTACCTGGGCCAATACTGCATCAACGGCATCACCTACTTCTTCCTGACCTGGTTCCCCGTGTACCTGGTGCAGGACCGTGGCATGACCATCCTCAAGGCCGGTTTCATTGCCTCGCTGCCGGCGATCTGCGGCTTTATCGGCGGCGTGCTGGGCGGGGTGATTTCCGATTATCTGCTGCGCAAGGGCCATTCCCTGACCTTCGCCCGCAAGGCGCCGATCATTGCCGGCCTGCTGGTGTCCAGCAGCATCATTGCGTGTAACTACGTCGACGTTGAATGGATGGTGGTGGGCTTCATGGCGCTGGCCTTCTTCGGCAAGGGCGTTGGCGCACTGGGCTGGGCGGTGGTGTCCGACACCTCGCCGAAACAAATCGCCGGCCTCAGTGGTGGCTTGTTCAATACCTTCGGTAACCTGGCCTCCATCACCACGCCGATTGTCATCGGCTACATCATCAGCACCACCGGCTCGTTCAAGTGGGCCCTGGTGTTCGTCGGCGCCAACGCGCTGGTGGCGGTGTTCAGCTATCTGGTGATCGTCGGCCCGATCAAGCGCGTGGTGCTCAAGGACCCGCCAAGCAAAGGCCCTGAGTTGACCCACCTTTCCCAAGCGCATTCCTGAGGTTCATGTGATGCAGTTGATTGAACATGCCGATTCGCCGCGCTCGATTCGCCTGCACGAGCGCGACAATGTGGTGATCGTGGTGAACGACCAGGGCGTGCCGGCCGGGACCGAGTTCCCGGACGGCCTGGTCACCGTGGACTTCATCCCTCAAAGCCACAAAGTGACCCTGGAAGATATCCCCGAAGGCGGCCGGATCATTCGCTACGGCCAGACGATCGGCTATGCCCTGGCGCCGATCCCGCGTGGCAGCTGGGTGCAGGAAGACCAGTTGCGCATGCCCACCGCGCCGCCGCTGGACAGCCTGCCGCTGTCTACCGAGGTGCCCGAACCCCAGGCGCCTCTGGAGGGGTTCACCTTCGAGGGGTATCGCAACGCCGACGGCACCGTGGGTACGCGCAATATCCTGGGCATCACCACCACCGTGCAGTGCGTGACCGGCGTGCTGGATCATGCCGTCCAGCGCATCAAGGATGAATTGCTGCCCAAGTACCCGCATGTCGATGATGTGGTGGCGCTGACCCATAGCTACGGCTGCGGCGTGGCGATTACGGCCACGGATGCCTACATTCCGATCCGTACCGTGCGCAACCTGGCGCGCAACCCGAACCTGGGCGGCGAAGCCCTGGTGATCAGCCTGGGCTGCGAGAAATTGCAGGCCGGGCAAGTGATGCACGACAACGACAGCTCCGTCGACCTGAGCGAGCCCTGGCTGTACCGGTTGCAGGATTCCAGCCACGGCTTTAGCGAAATGATCGAGCAGATCATGGCGCTGGCCGAAGTCCGCTTGAAAAAGCTCGACCAGCGCCGCCGCGAAACGGTGCCCGCGTCCGAGCTGATCCTGGGCATGCAGTGCGGCGGCAGTGATGCGTTTTCCGGCATCACCGCCAACCCGGCGCTGGGTTATGCATCCGACCTGTTGCTGCGGGCCGGGGCGACGGTGATGTTTTCCGAAGTGACGGAAGTGCGCGATGCCATCTACCTGCTGACTTCTCGCGCAGAGACGAAGGAAGTTGCCGAAGCGTTGGTGCGTGAAATGGACTGGTACGACCGTTACCTGGCCAAGGGCGAGGCGGATCGCAGCGCCAATACCACGCCGGGCAACAAGAAGGGCGGCCTGTCGAATATCGTCGAGAAGTCCCTGGGCTCCATCGTCAAGTCCGGCAGCAGCGCGATCAACGGCGTGCTCGGCCCAGGCGAGCGCTTCAAGACCAAGGGCCTGATTTTTTGCGCAACCCCGGCCAGTGACTTTGTGTGCGGCACCTTGCAACTGGCGGCGGGGATGAACCTGCATGTGTTCACCACGGGGCGGGGTACGCCGTATGGGTTGGCGATGGCGCCGGTGGTCAAGGTGTCGACGCGCACCGAACTGGCCCAGCGCTGGCCAGACCTGATCGATATCGACGCCGGGCGCATCGCCACCGGACGCGCGAGCATCGAGGAGTTGGGCTGGGAGTTGTTTCACTTCTACCTGGATGTGGCCAGCGGCAGGAAGCAGACGTGGGCGCAGCGGCACAAACTGCATAACGACATCACCTTGTTCAACCCCGCGCCAATCACCTAGGGCTGTCGTTTCCGTCAGCAACGCTCGTTCAGCAACGTCTGGATGTGCGCGTGAACCTGTATGGGCGTGTCAGCTCGAAGGATGTGCCCGGACATCTCGGGCATGGGCTGCCTGGTGTAATAGTCGGCGCAAACGAAACCGTCGACCCAACCATCGGCATACACCTGATAGTCGGATCTGGCGTCTCCGACTATCAGGGCTCGACCCGTCAGCCGGCCTTCCTTGCGCCATCGCTGCACGATGCTACTTTTCCCTCTGCCGGGGTTTATCAACGGTGATGGCCTGGGGCACATTGCGCGCGAACCGGCCCAGAAAAGACGGTTGGCGATGACATTATGGGCTTGGATGTTCAGTGATCGAGCAATTGGGGTAATGCACTCCGTATACCCTCCGGAGAGGATGTACACGTGCGTGCCCTCGCGTTGCAGGTTGTGCACTGTCTGCTCCAGGGACGGGTCGAGGCTGCCAATGATGGTATCGACATAGCGTTGAATATGATGCCTGCGGATATACGGGATCATTTTCATCACACACAGCATTTCCCAGAAGCTGGCCTTGCCCGTCAACGCCTTGGGCGTGATCAGTTGCAGTTGCTCCAGCATTGGCTGGGCGTTCGGGCTTTCGCCAATGGCTGACTTGACGATCTCCAGGGTGCTTTCGTGGTTCACCAGGGTCTGGTCGAAGTCGAAAATGACATGGGTGTCGCGGCTCGTTGTCATGGGTGTGCCTGCGCATCTGTGCGACGGTAGTGGTGTTTGTCTTCTCGGGTCCACTGGGTTGCTGCGATGCCCAGGTGCGCGGCGATACGTGCTTGTATCAAGTCCGAAAATGCCTGGCCGCTTTGGTGTTCATTGCGCTCCAGCGGTTCCAGATAGGTCATTTCGACGGTCATCCAGGGCATAGCCAGCAGGCGCAGAAAGCACGCCAGACCTGATGCATGAAGCGGGCTCGGCACCAGGCCAAAGGGCAGGATCAAGCGTCCCGCAAGTGGCACCACAGGCAACCCGCGGCTCAGCAGCCCGGGGCGGAAGCGATACAAGCCACGGCCATTGTTGATGGTTGCTTCGGGATTGGTGTAAAGGGCGGTGCCTTGGGGGGCGTCTCGCAGACTACGCAGGTTACGTGAGAACGTCTTTTTATCCGCGCCGTTCCAGACGCGGCCACCCGCGCACTTGATCAAAAGGAATGCCGTTAGGCTGATAACCCTGTTGTAGCCGCTCGAGGCCACAAGTGTTGCGCCAGGCATCGCCAGTATGGCGAACGGATCAATAACGCTTACGTGATTGGCGGCCACCACACAACCGTCGGTCAATGTTGCGATTTGTCGCGGTGAAAGTGCGCACCTGACCCTCAGGCCCATTATCCAGAGAATACCTCGGTATATGACGCGCCTGACGGCAAGTGGAAATGGCCAGGCTAACAGGCTTAGTACAACTATCAAGAACATGCGAAGGACGGCCAGTATGTAGCCGAAGGGCATATAAAGTTGCCTGGGGAAACTAGGATAAGCCCAGGTTTCTCGACTACAGAGGTCCGCTACGGATTGCAAAGGGCAAGCGGGAGCCGGTTGTGTTTTCAAGGGAGCGAATACTCAATGGTGATTTTCGTCAAGCGGACTGGGTGTGTTCAGGCTTTTTCATGCGGCGCGAGAACCGTGTGATTCGCTCGACATTAGCCAGCCTTATTTCCTGGAACCGCTCACGTGTAAGATCAATTTTTATGTGAGGACCATAGGCGGTATCGATGACTTCTCCCGCCACTGCGGGCATATGCAAAAATGCTCTGTTCATTTCCAGCGCACGGTGATGATGGATATTGGTAAGCGTGTAGACCTGCTCAAATCCCAGGCGTTGGAAACCGTATTCGAGCGCCAGATGAATCGCAATAAAGGGGTAGGGCGTGCCCCAGTATTTCCTGAGGAAACGGTTGCCGAAGTTGATGCCATATTCTTTTTTTGCGAATCCTGCATAACCGATAAATGATCCTTCCACGCCCAGGCTTACAGCCCAGCGTGACCAGTCCTGATCGATAAGTTCTTTTGTGAATACCGAAATTTCATTGGCGGCGGCGTCTCTGCCCCGTGTAGTGCCGGCCGAAATGAACTTCATTGCCTCCGGATCAGCGAGCAGGTCGGCATAGCCTTCAATGTCCTGATCGTCCCAGCTCCTGATATGCACATTGTGCAATTGACTGAAGGATCTACGCATAGTCACCCCTTGTGTTTCGAACACATGATGGTTCGCTACCGGATAATTAAAATGTTACAGGGAGGATTTTCAGGGGAGATGTCGATAATGCAGAGGCGCGGATTCTTATCAGCGTGTAGGAGCTTGTGTAGCGTTTTGTGGGATGGGCTGAGCTTAGCCAAGAACTCTGAGTTACATCCTACAAATGGATGCAGTTCTCCGATCCTGGATTTTATTCGCAGGCCTATTGTTAAATGAAATGTCAGCCGCGCACCCCAGTGCTTTATTATTACGACTCCCTGATAACAGGACTCAAGGCTAATACAGCATGCTCGCCATTTTTCTTACGACGCTCACCATCACCGCGCCGGTGTTCGCCATGCTGTTCCTCGGGGTGCTGCTCAAGCGTATCAACTGGATCAACGACAACTTTATCCATACCGCCTCATCCCTGGTGTTCAATGTCACCATGCCGGCGCTGCTGTTCCTGGGCATCCTGCATGCCGACCTGCATTCGGCGCTCAAGCCGGGGTTGCTGATTTACTTTGCCGTGGCCACGCTGGTGAGCTTTGCCATGGCGTGGGGCTGGGCGATTTTTCGCTGCAGGCGCGAAGACCGGGGCATCTACACCCAGGGCGCGTTTCGCGGCAATAACGGCGTGATCGGCCTGGCGCTGGCTGCCAGCATGTACGGCGACTACGGGATTTCCCTCGGTGCGATTCTCGCCGCGCTGGTGATCCTGTTCTACAACACCCTGTCGACCATTGTGCTGGCGGTATACAGCCCGGTGATCAAGTCCGACCCGTGGAGTATCTTCAAGAGTGTGGCGGCCAACCCGCTGATCATCAGCGTGATCGTTGCCGCGCCGTTTGCGTACTTTCAGATCGGCCTGCCCGGCTGGCTGGAAAAATCCCTGGGCTATCTTGCGGACACGACACTGCCCCTGGCGCTGATCTGCATCGGCGGCACCTTGTCCCTGGCGGCGCTGCGCAAGAGCGGCAACATGGCCTTGAGCGCGAGCCTGATGAAGATGATCTGGTTGCCGGTGATCGCCACACTGGGCGCGTGGCTGCTGGGGTTCCGTGGGCCGGAATTGGGGATTCTGTTTCTGTACTTCGGCGCGCCAACGGCGGCGGCGAGCTTCGTGATGGCCCGGGCGGCCGAGGGTAATCATGAGCTGGCGGCGGCGATTATCGTGATCACCACCCTGATGGCGGCGGTGACCACGAACATCGGCATCTTTGTATTGCAGGCGGGCGGCTGGATCTGACCGTTACGGCTGGTCCGCCTGATACGCCTCAATCACTTCCTGCGCCGCGCGAAACGCATCGATGGCCGCCGGTACGCCGGCATACACCGCGCAATGCAGCAGCGCTTCGCGGATCTCTTCAACCGTACAGCCGTTGTTCAACGCGCCGCGCACATGGCCCTTGAGCTCCTGCGGGCATTTGAGCGAGGTCAGGGCGGCGAGGGTGATCAGGCTGCGCGTCTTGAGCGGCAAGCCCTCGCGATTCCACACACTGCCCCAGGCGTGTTCATTGACGAAGTCCTGCAGCGGCTGGCTGAACTCGGTGGCATTGCCCAGGGCACGGTCGACGAATGCGTCGCCCATCACCTGGCGACGCATTTCAACCCCTGGTTTTTTCTGACCGGTCATTGCGATTCCCTCTTGTGTTGACGGTGCCAGGCGCGCAGCGACGTGAACAACAGCACCACCACCAGCGCCGGCAAGACGTAAAACAGCATCAATTGTTCAAGTTGGGTGGCCAGCGGCATGCCGGTAGTAAATGCCATCACATGCAGCCCATACGCAAGGTACAGTCCCAGCAACACCAGCCCTTCGGCGCGGGTGACGCGGTAGCCGGTATAGAACACCGGCAGGCACAGGGTGATGGCGCCGAGCATGACCGGCAGGTCGAAGTCCAGAGCGTTGGGCGAGACCGACAGCGGCGACGGTGCCACCAGCGCGGTAAAACCCAGCACGCCCAGCAGGTTGAACAGGTTGCTGCCGATCACATTGCCCACGGCAATCTCACGCTCGCCACGCAAGGCAGCGATCAGCGACGTGGCCAGGCAGGGCAGCGAGGTGCCGACGCCGATCAACGTCAGGCCGATAATGCGCTCCGACAAGCCCAGGTCGCTCGCCACCGCCACGGCCGCACCCAGCAGCAAATGCCCGGCCAGCACCAGCACGAGCAACCCGCCAAGCATCAACAGCACGCTGCTCAGCCAGGGTGCTTTGGTCACGGTGGCCAGCGTTCGCGGACGCCGCGAGTGACGCGTCTGGTAGTGCAGCACGCCGAGGTAGGCCACCAGCGCAACCAGCAGCACCAGGCCGTCAAACGGTGTCAGGGCCTCATTGGCGGCGAGGATGAACACCAGCAGGCCGGCGACGATCATCACCGGGATATCCAGGCGCACCAGTTGTCGTGAGACCCGTAACGGAATGATCAACGCAGACAAACCCAGGGTGACGAGGATATTGAAGATGCTGCTGCCGATCACACTGCCCACGGCGATATCGGTGTTGCCGGCCAGGGTGGCTTGCAGGCTGACGGCCATCTGTGGCGCGCTGCTGCCGAAGGCGACGATGCTCAGGCCGATGATCAAGGGCCGCACCTTGAGGCTGGCCGCCAGGCGCACCGCAGCGCGCACCAGGATTTCAGCGCCGACGATCAGCAGCAGCAAGCCGCTGACCAGTTCGAGCAGGCTCCAGGGCGAGAGGGCGTTCAATCCGAAAATACTCAAGGCGGCCTCGATCAGTTGTTCAGGGCTTGCACGCGCACCCGTGCGGTGCCGCTGCCCAGCATACGCAGTTGCTCGGCGGCCTTGCGTGAAAGGTCGATCAGGCGCCCGCGGCCATGCGGACCGCGATCATTGATACGGACCACCACAGAGCGGTTGTTGGCGAGATTGGTCACCTTGACCTGAGTGCCGAAGGGCAGGCGCCGATGGGCGGCGGTCATGGCGTTCTGGTTGAAGGCTTCACCGCTGGCAGTGCGTTTGCCGTGGTGCTTGGCGCCGTAGTAGGAGGCGGTGCCGGTTTCGTCATAACCATTGGGGTCGATGAGGCCGCTGGCGCAACCGGTCAGCAGGGAAGACAGGGCCAGCAGGCCGAGTAGACGCTTCATTTTTTTGGATATCCCCCTGACAAATGTGGGAGGGGGCTTGCCCCCGATAGCGGTGCAGCAGTCAATACATGTGCCGACTGACACACCCTCATCGGGGGCAAGCCCCCTCCCACATGGGTCCGAGTCGAGCATGAAACCCCACTCGGACCGTTCTGCGCTATCAGCCTTCGAGCTTGCTTTTGAGCAGCTCGTTGACTTGTTGCGGGTTGGCCTTGCCCTTGGACGCTTTCATCGCCTGGCCGACAAAGAAGCCGAACATCTTGCCGCGCTTGGCTTCGTCCGCCGCACGGTATTGTTCGACTTGCTCGGCGTTCGCCGCGAGCATTTCATCGAGCACCGCCGAAATCGCGCCGCTGTCGGTGACTTGCTTGAGGCCACGCTTGTCGATGATGTCATCGGCGCTGCCTTCACCGGCGGCCATCGCTTCGAACACGGTCTTGGCGATCTTGCCGGAGATGGTGTTGTCCTTGATGCGCAGCAGCATGCCGCCCAGTTGCTCGGCGCTGACCGGCGCTTCGTCGATTTCCAGGCCCTGTTTGTTCAACAGGCTGCCCAGCTCGACCATGACCCAGTTGGCCGCCAGCTTGGCGTCGCCGGCGATGCTCACGACCTTCTCGAAGTAGTTGGCCTGTTCACGGCTGGAGGCCAGGACGCTGGCATCGTAGACCGACAGGCCGAACTGCGCCTGGAAGCGTTCGCGTTTTTGCTGCGGCAACTCCGGCAGGGTGGCGCGGATATCGTTGAGGAACGAATCTTCCAGCACCACCGGCAACAGGTCCGGGTCGGGGAAGTAACGGTAGTCGTTGGCTTCCTCCTTGCTGCGCATGGCGCGGGTTTCGTCTTTGTTCGGATCGTACAGGCGCGTTTGCTGGATGACCTTGCCGCCGTCCTCGATCAGCTCGATCTGGCGACGCACTTCGCTGTTTATCGCCTTCTCGATGAAGCGGAACGAGTTGACGTTCTTGATCTCGCAGCGGGTGCCGTATTCGGCCTGGCCCTTGGGACGGATCGACACGTTGCAGTCGCAGCGCAGCGAGCCTTCGGCCATGTTGCCGTCGCAGATGCCCAGGTAGCGCACCAGTGCGTGGATCGTCTTGACGTAGGCCACGGCTTCCTTGGCGCTGCGCATGTCCGGCTCGGAGACGATTTCCAGCAGCGGCGTGCCGGCGCGGTTCAGGTCGATACCGGTGGCGCCGGGAAACTCTTCATGCAGGCTCTTGCCGGCGTCTTCTTCAAGGTGCGCACGGGTCACGCCGACACGCTTGATGGTGCCGTCTTCCAGGGGGATGTCCAGGTGCCCCTTGCCGACGATCGGCAGCTCCATCTGGCTGATCTGGTAGCCCTTGGGCAGGTCCGGGTAGAAGTAGTTCTTGCGCGCGAACACGTTGTGCTGACCGATCTGGGCGTCAATCGCCAGGCCGAACATCACCGCCATGCGTACCGCTTCCTGGTTCAGCACCGGCAGCACGCCGGGCATGCCCAGGTCCACCAGGCTCGCCTGGGTGTTGGGCTCGGAGCCGAACGTGGTGGCGCTGCCGGAGAAAATCTTCGATTGGGTGGCGAGCTGGGTATGAATCTCCAGCCCGATCACAACTTCCCATTGCATAGTGTTCTCCTCAGAAGCCGGTAGGGGTGCGGGTGTGCCAGTCGGTGTGCAACTGGTACTGGTGCGCCACATTGAGCAGGCGGCCTTCCTGGAAATACGGGGCGAGCAATTGCACGCCGACCGGCAGGCCATCGACGAAACCGGCGGGCATGGACAAGCCCGGCAGGCCCGCGAGGTTGGCGGTGATGGTGTAGAGGTCTTCCAGGTACTCGGCAATCGGGTCGCCGGTCTTGGCGCCGATCTTCCAGGCCGGGTTCGGCGTGGTCGGGCCGAGGATCACGTCGACTTCTTCAAAGGCCGCCATGAAGTCGTTCTTGATCAGGCGACGGATCTTCTGCGCCTTGAGGTAGTACGCGTCGTAGTAGCCGGCGGACAGGGCATAGGCACCGACCATGATCCGGCGCTGGACTTCACTGCCGAAGCCTTCGCCACGGGAGCGTTTGTACAGATCGGTCAGGTCCTTGGGGTTTTCGCAGCGATAGCCGAAGCGCACACCGTCGAAACGCGACAGGTTGGAGGACGCTTCCGCTGGTGCGATCACGTAATAGGCAGGAATCGCGTGCTGGTTGTTCGGCAGGCTGATTTCCTTGATCACCGCGCCGAGCTTTTCCAGCTCTTTGATGCTGTTGTGCACCAGGTCGGCGATACGCGGGTCGAGGCCGGCGCTGAAATACTCTTTTGGCACGCCGATGCGCAGGCCCTTGATCGACTCGTTCAGGCCGGCGCTGTAGTCCGGTACCGGCTCATCGATGCTGGTGGAGTCCTGTTTATCGAAGCCTGCCATGCCTTGTAACAAAATTGCGCAGTCTTCAGCGGTACGCGCCAGCGGGCCACCCTGATCGAGGCTCGAGGCGTAGGCGATCATGCCCCAGCGGGAAACACGACCGTAGGTCGGCTTCAGGCCGGTGAGGTTGGTGAAGGCGGCCGGCTGGCGGATCGAACCACCGGTGTCGGTTGCCGTCGCGGCGGGCAGGAAGCGTGCGGCCACGGCCGCAGCCGAGCCACCGGAGGAACCACCGGGTACGTGATCCAGGTTCCACGGGTTTTTCACTGCGCCGTAGTAGCTCGACTCGTTGGCCGACCCCATGGCGAACTCGTCCATGTTGGTCTTGCCCAGGGTCACGGCCCCGGCGGCGGCCAGTTTGGCGACCACGGTAGCGTCGTAGGGCGCCTTGAAGTTGTCGAGCATCTTCGAGCCGCAGCTGGTGCGAATACCCTGGGTGCAGAACAGGTCCTTGTGGGCGATCGGGGCGCCCAGCAGTGCGCCGTCTTCACCGTTGGCGCGCCGCTCGTCGGCGGCCTTGGCCTGGCTCAGGGCCAGCTCCTGGGTGAGGCTGATGAAGCTGTTGACCTTGGGATCGTGCTCGGCGATACGCGCCAGCAGGGTCTTGGTCAGCTCTTCGGAAGAAAACGTTTTGTCGGCGAGACCGCGGGCGATCTCGGCCAGAGTCATGTGATGCATGAAAGGCTCTTTCCCTTTAGTCGATGACTTTCGGAACCAGGTACAGGCCGTTTTCGACCGCTGGCGCGATGGACTGGTAGGCCTCGCGGTTATTGCGCTCGGTCACGACGTCTGCGCGCAGGCGCTGACTGGCTTCCAGCGGGTGAGCCAGGGGCTCGATGCCGTCGGTATTGACGGCCTGCATTTGGTCAACCAGCCCGAGAATGCTGTTCAGGGCTGCGGTGGTCTGTGGAAGATCGGCGTCATTG
Organism: Pseudomonas sp. 44 R 15; assembly: GCF_900004965.1. NCBI lineage: Bacteria > Pseudomonadati > Pseudomonadota > Gammaproteobacteria > Pseudomonadales > Pseudomonadaceae > Pseudomonas > Pseudomonas sp. 44 R 15. The sequence continues at coordinate 2,448 of NZ_CVTU01000091.1, read as the reverse complement.
AGGCCAAGCGAGGCCAGATGCGCGATTTTTTCCACGTCGGAGCGTTCAAGCGCCATGGGATTCTCCAGTGGAAAACAGAACGGAAGGCGTCCGTGTGTTAGATTGTCGGAACACTACCGCATTTCTACGGTCATATGGCCGCGATTGTGGGGGTTGGTGCACAGAAAGTCGGCCAATTTAGCACATTGGCGCCTTGCCCAAAATCCCTGTCGTTGTTAGAGTTTGCCGCACTTTTTTACCCACGCGTTGCCTAGGGTCCCTTTCCCATGTTCAAGAAACTGCGTGGCATGTTTTCCAGCGATCTTTCCATTGACCTGGGCACTGCCAACACCCTTATTTACGTGCGCGAGCGCGGTATCGTTCTGAATGAGCCATCGGTTGTGGCCATTCGGACCCATGGTAATCAGAAAAGTGTCGTTGCCGTTGGCACCGAGGCCAAGCGCATGCTCGGCCGTACACCAGGCAATATTGCTGCCATTCGTCCGATGAAAGACGGCGTGATCGCCGACTTCAGCGTCTGCGAGAAGATGCTGCAGTACTTCATCAACAAGGTTCACGAAAACAGTTTCCTGCAGCCCAGCCCTCGTGTGCTGATCTGCGTTCCGTGCAAATCCACCCAGGTGGAGCGTCGTGCCATCCGTGAATCGGCCCTTGGCGCAGGTGCCCGCGAAGTATTCCTGATCGAAGAGCCGATGGCCGCCGCAATCGGCGCCGGCCTGCCGGTTGAAGAAGCGCGCGGTTCGATGGTGGTGGATATCGGTGGCGGTACCACCGAGATCGCCCTGATTTCCCTGAACGGTGTGGTGTATGCCGAATCCGTACGCGTTGGCGGCGACCGCTTCGACGAAGCGATCATCACCTATGTGCGTCGTAACTACGGCAGCCTGATCGGCGAATCCACCGCCGAGCGCATCAAGCAGGAAATCGGTACTGCCTACCCGGGCGGCGAAGTTCGCGAAGTCGATGTTCGCGGTCGCAACCTGGCCGAAGGTGTACCACGCGCGTTCACCCTGAACTCCAATGAAGTGCTGGAAGCGCTGCAAGAGTCCCTGGCCACCATCGTCCAGGCGGTGAAGAGCGCCCTGGAGCAGTCGCCGCCGGAACTGGCTTCCGATATCGCCGAGCGTGGCCTGGTACTGACCGGTGGTGGCGCCTTGTTGCGTGACCTCGACAAGTTGCTGGCCCAGGAAACCGGCCTGCCGGTGATCGTCGCCGAAGACCCGCTGACCTGCGTTGCCCGTGGCGGTGGTCGTGCACTGGAAATGATGGATAAACACACCATGGACCTGCTCTCCAGCGAATAAGATCGCCTGGACGGTTCATGCTGGGTCGGCAGGCAGCACTTTGCAGTGCTGCCTGTTGGCGTTTATCTTCTTCAATCTGCATCCAGGCCGGTTTGATGCCGTATGAATAAAGAGAATATTTGCCTGGGAGGAGCGGCCTATTAAACCGCTCTTTGCCAAAGGCCCCTCATTGGGCGTGCGCTTGTTGGTGCTGACCGTGCTTTCGGTCGCGCTGATGGTGGTCGATGCGCGCTTTTCGCTGCTCAAGCCTGTGCGTAGCCAGATGTCGCTGGTATTGATGCAGACTTACTGGATCACCGACCTGCCGCAACGTCTCTACCAGGGCGTGGCCAGCCAATTCGGCAGCCGCACCGAACTGGTCGCCGAGAACGAAAAACTCAAGACCGAAAACCTGCTGTTGCAGGGCCGCATGCAAAAGCTTGCCGCCCTCACCGAGCAGAACGTTCGGCTGCGCGAGTTGCTCAATTCCTCCGCGCTGGTCAACGAAAAGGTCGAAGTGGCCGAGTTGATCGGCATGGACCCCAATCCCTTCACCCATCGCATCATCATCAACAAGGGCGAGCGTGACGGCGTGGTGCTCGGCCAACCGGTGCTCGATGCCCGTGGCCTGATGGGCCAGGTGGTCGAGTTGATGCCCTACACATCGCGCGTCCTGCTGCTGACGGACACCACCCACAGCATCCCCGTGCAGGTCAATCGCAACGGTTTGCGCGCCATTGCCAGCGGCACCGGGAACCCGGAACGCCTCGAACTGCGGCACGTAGCCGATACCGCTGATATCAAAGAGGGCGACCTGCTGGTCAGCTCCGGCCTCGGCCAGCGCTTCCCGGCCGGCTACCCGGTGGCCACGGTCAAGGAGGTCATCCATGATTCCGGCCAGCCGTTTGCCATTGTGCGTGCCGTCCCGACTGCCGCGTTGAACCGCAGCCGCTACCTGCTGCTGGTGTTCAGCGACAACCGCACGCCGGAAGAGCGCGCCAATGACGCGGCGCAGGCTCAGGAGGCGGAAGACAAGCAGAACGGCACCGCCCCCGTGATTCCTGCCACCGTGCCGAAACCGGCGTTCGTGGGACCCCCCGCGCCTGCGGCCGTCCCCGCCACCGCAGCACCTGTCGCCACGCCGGCCAAGCCCGCTGCACACAAC
>NZ_CVTU01000064.1:0-101978 GCF_900004965.1 Pseudomonas sp. 44 R 15 | reverse complement strand
AGGAATAATGGCCAGCACTCAATCGCGCAATGGCTGGATTGTCTGGCTGACCTTTGCCATCGGCTTGCTGCTCAGCGTTTCACCGCTGCCGCAATTCATGGAAATTCTGCGGCCGCTGTGGCTGGCCCTGCTGTTGGCGTTCTGGTCGTTGAACCTGCCGCACAAAGTGGGCATGGTCACGGCGATGTGCCTGGGCTTGGCGGAGGATGTGCTCTATGGCACCTTGCTGGGCCAGAATGCGCTGATCCTGACCCTGATTACGTTCCTGGTGCTGTCGTTGCAGCAGCGCTTGCGCATGTTCCCGATGTGGCAGCAGTGCCTGGTGATCCTGGTGATCTTCGGCCTGGCGCAGCTCGTTCAACTCTGGCTCAGTGCCTTGACCGGCAATCGCCAGCCCACCCTGGCACTGGTGTTGCCGGCGCTGGTCAGCGCATTGCTGTGGCCCTGGGTCAGTTTCGGCCTGCGTGGGTTACGTCGTCGCTATAAAATCAATTGATGGATTGCGAGGCTCTGCCTGGTTATCGAACCCTACAGGGAGAGTCTGCAGTGAATATGCTTTATCTGGCCTCGGGCTCCCCGCGGCGACGTGAGTTGTTGACCCAGATCGGTGTGCCTTTCACCGTGGTCAGCGCCGCCATCGATGAAACGCCTCTCACACACGAAACCCCTGTGGCTTATGTCGAGCGCCTGGCGCGAAGCAAGGGCGCGGCGGGTTTGGCTGCGCTCGAGCAAACCACAGGCATCTGCGTATTGGGCGCCGACACGGCGGTTATCGTCGATGGCAAGATCCTTGGCAAGCCGGTGGATCAGGCCGATGCCTTGGCCATGTTGATGGCCCTGGCAGGGCGTGAGCATGAAGTCCTCACGGCCGTTGCCCTGACCGACGGCCAGCGCTGTGAAACCCGGTGTGTCAGCAGCCGAGTCATTTTTCGCGACATTTCTGTCCAAGAAGCGACGGCCTACTGGCACAGCGGCGAACCCCGGGACAAGGCTGGCGGCTATGCTATCCAGGGGCTTGGCTCGGTGTTCGTGAGCGGGCTCAATGGCAGCTATTCCGCCGTGGTCGGCCTGCCGGTGTGCGAAACCGCGCAACTGCTGGGCCAATTCGGCATACCCTGTTGGCAAAACCTTAACGCGTGCTGAGCGCTTCTACTTTCGCGCCAAGCCATTAGCGGTCGGTCACTATTGTGAAAACGCCTGAACGAGACCCAGCCATGAGTGAAGAGATTCTGATCAATATCACGCCGATGGAATCGCGCGTGGCGGTGGTAGAGAACGGTGTTCTGCAAGAAGTGCATGTGGAACGTACCCAGAAGCGCGGGATCGTCGGCAATATCTATAAAGGCAAGGTGGTACGCGTATTACCGGGCATGCAGGCGGCCTTCGTCGACATCGGCCTGGACCGCGCCGCGTTTATCCATGCCTCGGAAATCTCCCTGCGCGAAGGCCCGGCGGTGGAAAGCATCAGCGCCCTGGTGCACGAAGGGCAGAGCCTGGTGGTGCAGGTCACCAAGGACCCCATCGGCTCCAAGGGCGCCCGGCTCACCACTCAACTGTCGATTCCTTCGCGGTACCTGGTGTATATGCCGCGTACCGCCCATGTGGGGATTTCCCTCAAAATCGAAGATGAAGCCGAGCGCGAGCGCCTGAAGAAGGTGGTCAGCGACTGCGTGGCCGCCGAAGGCATCAAGGAAGCCGGTGGTTTTATCCTGCGCACCGCCGCCGAAGGCGCGGGCGCCGATGAAATCCTGATGGATATCCGCTACCTGCGGCGGCTGTGGGACCAGATCGCGGCGCAGATCCAGACCATTGGCGCGCCCAGCGTGATCTATGAAGACCTCGGCCTGGCGTTGCGTACCTTGCGCGATCTGGTCAGCCCGAAGATCGAGAAAATTCGCATCGACTCGCGGGAAACCTTCCAGCGCACCACGCAATTTGTCGCCGAGCTGATGCCGGAAATTGCCGACCGCCTGGAGCACTATCCGGGCGAGCGGCCGATCTTCGACCTGTATGGCGTCGAAGACGAAATCCAGAAAGCCCTGGAGCGCAAGGTCCCGCTCAAATCCGGCGGTTATCTGGTGGTGGACCCGGCGGAAGCCATGACCACCATTGACGTCAACACCGGCGCGTTCGTGGGCCACCGTAACCTCGAAGAAACCATCTTCAAGACCAACCTCGAAGCGGCCACCGCGATTGCGCGCCAACTGCGCCTGCGCAACCTGGGCGGCATCATCATCATCGACTTCATCGACATGGAAGATGGCGAGCACCAGCGCCAGGTCCTGCGCACCCTCGAAAAGCAGCTGGAGCGCGACCACGCCAAGACCAACATCATTGGCATCACCGAGCTGGGCCTGGTGCAGATGACCCGCAAGCGCACCCGCGAAAGCCTTGAACAAGTGCTGTGCGAGCCCTGCAGCAGTTGCCAGGGCCGCGGCAAATTGAAGACCCCGGAAACGGTTTGCTACGAGATTTTCCGCGAAATTCTACGGGAAGCACGCGCCTACCAGGCCGAAGGTTATAGAGTGCTCGCCAACCAGAAAGTGGTAGACCGCCTGCTGGATGAAGAGTCGGGTAACGTCGCTGAACTGGAGGGCTTTATCGGGCGCACCATTCGTTTTCAGGTCGAAACCATGTACTCCCAGGAACAATACGACGTGGTGCTGCTCTGATCCCCATTCGCTTTCTCTTTTCGAGACCGACAGGCGCAGACCTGCGGTCCGACCACTGCCTTGAGGGTCGCCTGACATGGAGCGTCTGATACGCTTTTTTGCCGCTTTGACCCGTTGGGGACTGGGCCTGTGTGCGTTGCTGCTGGTAGTGGCGGCGGTGTACGTGAGCCTGGGCCGTGAATTGACCCCGCTGGTGGCCGAATACCGCGCTGAAGTCGAAGCCAAGGCCCAGGTTGCCGTACAGATGCCTGTGCATATTGGCAGCCTCGAAGGCCGCTGGAGCGGATTTGCGCCAATACTGCTGGCCCATGACGTGATGGTCGGGGAGGGCAGCAGTGCGTTGCGGCTGGACCAGGTTGAGGTGGTGCCCGACCTCTGGGCCAGCCTGATGGCCCGTGAAGTGCGCATCGCCCACCTGCAAGTCAGCGGCTTGCAGTTGAGCGTCAAGGAAGACAAGGACGGTCGCTGGGCGCTGCAAGGCTTGCCCATACAGGACGACCAGCCACTGGACCCGGAGCAACTGCTCACCCGCATGCAAATGGTCAAGCGCGTATCGGTGCTCGACAGCCAGGTGACGCTGCAACCGTTCGACCGCGCGCCGGTGACCGTGACGTATGTAGGCCTGAACCTGCACACCGGCACGACCCGGCAACGCGTGGACGCGCGCCTGACATTACCCGACGGCCAACCGCTGGCCTTGAGCCTGCGCAGCCGCATGCGCGCCAGCCAATGGAAAGACGCCGAGGTCGAGGCCTACCTGAGCCTGCCTCAAAGCGACTGGGCCAAGTGGATTCCGTCCCGGCTGACCCAGCAATGGAAGCTCACCCAGCTCAAGGCCGGCGGTGAGTTCTGGCTCAATTGGGCCAACGGCACCGTACAGAGCGCCGTGGTGCGCCTCGATTCACCGCAAGTCAAAGGCAGCTACGCCGAGCGTAAGCCGGTACACATCGAGAACCTCGCCCTGACCGCTTATGTGCAACGCAGCGACGGCGGCCTCAAGGTGCTGTTTGATTCGCTGGCGATGAATATCGGCGAAACCCGCTGGGAATCACGCCTGCAACTGCAGCAGAACCTGGCGACCGATAAAGATCAGGAAGTGTGGAAACTTCAGGCCGACCGGCTCGACCTGACCCCCATCACGCCCTTGCTCAATGCCCTGGCACCGCTGCCGGAAGGTTTCGCCAAGGCCGTCGAGCACCTCAAAGCCACCGGCCTGTTGCGCAATGTGCTCGTGGACTTCCGCCCACAGGACAGCACCGATCAGAAAGTCAGTTTTGCCGCCAACCTTGAGCGTGTCGGTTTTGACGCGTATTTCGGCGCACCGGCCGCGCGCAATGTGTCCGGCAGCATCAGCGGCGACCTGGGCCATGGCGAGTTGCGCATGGACAGCAAGGACTTTTCCCTGCATCTGTCGCCGATCTTCGCCAAGCCCTGGCAGTACATCCAGGCCAATGCGCGCCTGACCTGGACGCTGGACAAACAGGGCTTCACGCTCATCGCACCGTATATCAAGGTGCTGGGGGAGGAAGGCAAGGTCGCTGCGGACTTCCTGATTCGCCTGCATTTCGACCATAGCCAGGAGGACTACATGGACCTGCGGGTCGGCATGGTCGATGGCGATGGTCGTTTCACCCCCAAGTATCTGCCCGCCGTGTTGAGCCCGGCGCTGGATGAGTGGTTGCGCACGGCGATCCTCAAAGGCGCGGTAGACGAAGGATTCTTCCAGTACCAGGGCTCGCTGAGCCACAACGCGCTGCCGGCTTCACGCAATATCAGCCTGTTCTTCAAGGTGCACGATGCCGAGTTGGCGTTCCAGCCGGGCTGGCCCCATGTGAGCAAGGTCAAGGGTGAGGTATTTGTCGAGGAGAGCGGCGTGCGCATCCTGGCCAGCAAGGGTCAGTTGCTCGATACCCAGGTCAAGGACGTCTACGTCAATATCCCTCACGCGCCGGCCGGCCAAGACAGCCACCTGCTGCTCACCGGCGGATTCTCCGGTGGGTTGGGCGATGGTCTGAAAATCCTCCAGGAAGCCCCGATCGGCACCGCCTCCACCTTTGCGGGCTGGAAGGGCGAGGGCAACCTGCAAGGCAGCCTGGACCTGGATGTGCCGCTGGCCAAGGGCACCGAACCCAAAATCGTGGTCGACTTCAAGACCGACAAGGCGCGCCTGCAATTGGCGGAGCCCACCCTGGACCTGACCCAGCTCAAGGGCGATTTCCGTTTCGACAGCGCCAAAGGCTTGAGCGGCCAGAATATTTCGGCCCAGGCGTTTGACCGCCCGATCACCGCGCAGATTTTTGCCGAAGGCAAGCCCGGCGCCATCAGCACCCGCGTCACCGCCAAGGGGCAGGTCACGGTCAAGCGGCTCACGGACTGGCTGAAAATCAGCCAGCCGCTGCCGGTGTCCGGCGATATCCCGTACCAGTTGCAAGTCATCCTGGACGGCGCGGACAGTCAGCTGATGGTCGACTCCAATCTCAAGGGCGTTGCGGTTGATTTGCCGGCGCCATTCGGCATGCCGGCGAGCCAGGGCCGTGACAGTACGTTCCGCATGACCTTGCAGGGCGCTGAGCGGCGTTACTGGTTTGATTACGGTGAGCTGGCCAATTTCACCTTTGCGGCGCCGTCGGATAATTTCAATGATGGACGCGGCGAATTGTTCCTCGGCAATGGCGATGCGGTATTACCCGGCGCCAAGGGGCTGCGCGTTCGCGGGGTGCTCTCAGAACTGGATATCGACCCGTGGAAAAAACTCGCGAACCGTTACGCGGGTAACGATCCGGGCGGCAGTGCCAAGCAACTGCTCAGTGGCGCCGATTTCAAGGTGGGCAAGCTGACCGGCTTTGGTACTCAATTCGACCAGGTCAAACTGCAGCTGGATCGCAAGCCCGTGGCCTGGGGCCTGCAGTTCGACAGCCAGCAAGCCAAGGGCACGGTGAATCTGCCGGATGCCAAGGGCGCGCCCATTGCCGTCAACCTGCAATACGTGAAGCTGCCCGCCGTGGACCCTACCGTGCAGGCTGACGAGAACGCGCCGGACCCATTGGCCGATGTCGACCCCAAGGAAATTCCTGCGCTGGATATCGCCATCGACCAACTGTTCCAGGGCCCGGACCTGGTGGGCGCGTGGTCGCTGAAAATCCGCCCGACCGCCAGGGGCATGGCCTTCAACAACCTGAACCTGGGCCTCAAGGGCATGCAACTCAACGGGGCCGGTGGTTGGGAAGGCGCGCCGGGGGCCAGCAGCAGTTGGTACAAGGGACGACTGGACGGCAAGAACATTGCCGACGTGCTCAAGGGGTGGGGGTTTGCGCCCACGGTGACCAGCGAGGACTTTCATCTGGACGTGGATGGTCGCTGGCCGGGCTCGCCCGCCTGGGTCGGGCCCAAGCGGTTCTCCGGTAGCCTGGACGCAGCGTTCCGTAGAGGCCAGTTCGTGGAAGTGGAGGGTGGTGCCCAGGCGCTGCGGGTGTTCGGCCTGCTTAACTTCAATTCCATTGGCCGCCGTTTGCGCCTGGACTTCTCCGACTTGCTCGGCAAGGGCTTGAGCTATGACCGGGTCAAGGGTTTGCTGGCGGCCAGTGACGGTGTGTTCGTGACCCGTGAGCCCATCACCATGACCGGGCCGTCCACCAACCTGGAACTCAATGGCACCCTGGACCTGGTGGCGGATCGCGTCGATGCCAAGTTGCTGGTGACCCTGCCGGTCACCAACAACCTGCCCATTGCGGCGTTGATCGTCGGCGCGCCGGCCATTGGCGGTGCGTTGTTCCTGATCGACAAGTTGATCGGCGACCGGGTATCGCGCTTCGCCAGCGTGCAGTACACCGTGCAAGGCCCATGGAAAGACCCGAAAATCACCTTCGACAAGCCATTTGAAAAGCCAAACTGAGAGGCTGTGGAGTAGCATGGCCGCATGTCCTTTACGGAGTGTCGGCCCATGTCCTTTGCGGTAATTCAAATGGTCAGCCAGCGTGATGTGCCGGCTAACCTGGCCCAGGCACGCCGCCTGCTGGAACGCGCGGCGGCGGATGGCGCCAGGCTCGCGGTACTGCCGGAGAACTTTGCCGCCATGGGCCGCCGTGACATGGCCGATATCGGTCGCGCCGAGGCAATGGGTGAAGGTCCGATCCTGCCCTGGTTGAAACAGACCGCCCGCGACCTCACCTTATGGATAGTGGCGGGCACAATACCGTTGCCACCCAGGGATCAACCGGACGCCAAGCCCAACGCCTGCTCGCTGCTGATCGACGACCGCGGTGAAGTCGTCGCTCGTTACGACAAGCTGCACTTGTTCGACGTGGATGTAGCGGACGCCCGAGGTCGCTATCGCGAATCCGACGACTATGCTTTCGGAAGCAATGTGGTCGTGGCGGATACGCCCGTGGGGCGCCTGGGGCTGACGGTGTGTTACGACCTGCGCTTCCCCGAGTTGTACAGCGAGTTGCGTGCGGCGGGGGCTGAATTGATCAGTGCGCCGTCGGCGTTTACGGCGGTAACCGGCGCAGCGCATTGGGATGTGCTGATTCGCGCGCGGGCCATCGAGACCCAGTGTTATCTGCTGGCGGCCGCCCAGGGCGGTGTACACCCGGGGCCACGGGAAACCCATGGGCACGCGGCGATTATCGACCCTTGGGGGCGCGTGCTGGCCCGGCAGGATCAAGGCGAAGCGGTGCTGGTGGCCGCACGCGACAGCAGTGAACAGGCGTCGATACGGGCGCGCATGCCGGTGGTCAACCATCGGCGCTTTTTCTCGCAGGGCGCACAGCGACCTGCTTCAGAACGATGAATTTAAGGCCAAACCTATGAGCGAGTTGTTGTCCTCAGTCAGTGAACATCTCCTGGCACCCGGTGGCGTGACCATCGAAAATCTGCAAACCGTGCTGGGCGATCTGGCCGGGCCAGGGATCGACGCGGCCGACCTGTATTTCCAGGGGCAGATTTCCGAGTCCTGGGCGCTGGAAGACGGCATCGTCAAGGAAGGCAGTTTCAACCTTGACCAGGGTGTAGGGGTTCGCGCGCAATCGGGCGAAAAAACCGGTTTTGCCTACAGCAACGCGATTACCCTGGAGGCCCTGGGCCTGGCGGCGCGTGCGGCGCGTTCGATTTCCCGCGCAGGCCAGAACGGCACGGTGCAGGCGTTCAGTACCCAGGACGTGGCTCAGTTGTACGCGCCGGATAATCCGCTGGAAGTGATCAGCCGCGCGGAGAAGGTCGAGCTGCTCAAGCGTGTTGACGCGGCTACTCGTGCCCTCGACCCGCGTATCCAGCAGGTCACCGTGAGCATGGCCGGCGTGTGGGAGCGCATCCTTGTCGCGTCCACCGACGGCGGGCTGGCGGCGGATGTACGGCCACTGGTGCGTTTCAACGTCAGTGTGATCGTCGAGCAGAACGGTCGCCGCGAACGCGGTGGCCATGGCGGCGGCGGGCGTACCGACTACCGTTATTTCCTCGCTGAAGACCGCGCCATGGGTTACGCCCGTGAAGCGCTGCGCCAGGCACTGGTCAACCTGGAAGCGATTCCTGCGCCGGCCGGTACCTTGCCGGTGGTGCTGGGCTCGGGCTGGTCCGGTGTGTTGCTGCACGAAGCCGTAGGGCATGGGCTGGAAGGCGACTTCAACCGCAAGGGCAGTTCGGCCTATAGCGGGCGCATGGGCGAGATGGTCGCATCCAAGCTGTGCACCATTGTCGATGACGGCACCCTGGCCGGTCGCCGGGGTTCGTTAAGTGTGGATGACGAGGGCACGCCGACGGAGTGCACCACCCTGATCGAAAACGGCGTGCTCAAGGGCTACATGCAGGACAAGCTCAACGCCCGGCTGATGGGCGTGGCGCGCACCGGCAACGGTCGCCGCGAATCCTATGCCCACCTGCCGATGCCACGCATGACCAACACCTACATGCTCGGGGGTGAAAGCGATCCGGCAGAAATCATTGCCTCGGTGAAGCGCGGCATCTACTGCGCCAACCTCGGTGGCGGGCAGGTGGATATCACCAGCGGCAAGTTCGTGTTCTCCACCAGCGAGGCGTACTTGATCGAAGACGGCAAGATTACCGCACCGGTCAAGGGCGCTACATTGATCGGTAATGGGCCGGAGGCCATGAGCAAGGTGTCGATGGTGGGTAACGACCTGTCGCTGGACAGCGGCGTGGGCACGTGCGGGAAGGATGGGCAGTCGGTGCCGGTGGGCGTGGGCCAGCCAACCTTGAAAATCGATGCGATCACCGTGGGTGGCACGGGGTCGTAAGCCGTGGAGCTTCGGGTGGCGAAGGTCGCCACCCGGGGAAGAGGATCAGCGCAGACCGCGTTGAGTCTCGTCCAGCTCACGGATGTATTTGAAGATTTTACGGCTGGTGGCAGGCGCCTTGTTATGCGCCTGTTCGTGTTGGGCCTGACGGATCAGGGAGCGCAATTGCTGGCGGTCCGCTTCCGGATAGTCCAATACGAATTTTTCCAGCACGGCGTCATCGCCCGAGATCAGGCGGTCACGCCAGCGTTCCAGGTTATGGAAGCGTTCGTTGTACTGGCGAGTGGAGGCATCGGTTTGATCGAGCAAGGCCAGAATGGCGTCAGTGTCCTGATCGCGCATCAGCTTGCCGATAAACATGATGTGCCGTTTGCGCGCGATATTCGCGGTGTGCTTAGGCGCATCGGCCAAGGCCCGACGCATTTCGTCGGTCAGTGGCAGTTTGGCAATCAAGTCTTTCTTGAGCGTTGTAAGGCGCTCGCCAAGGTCAACCAGAGCATGCAGCTCGCGTTTGACCTGGGTTTTGCTTTTCTCCCCATCGAGGGAGTCGTCGTAAGAATCAACCATGGTGGCAGTCCGCAAAGAAACGCCGCCATGATAACCAGTCGGGGGCCGCTTGTCCGGCCCGGTCGCTCGACGGCCTTAACCGAGAGCAGAATTTGAGTGGAGAACACCATGAGTGCAGCCCAAAGCGTCGGTCCGCAAGCGTTACCGGCACTGCAGGAACAAGTCGAGCAGATCCTTGCCGAGGCCAAGCGCCAGGGGGCCAGCGCCTGTGAAGTAGCGGTGTCGCTGGAGCAGGGGCTGTCGACGTCGGTACGTCAGCGGGAAGTGGAAACCGTCGAATTCAACCGCGACCAGGGGTTCGGCATTACCTTGTACGTGGGCCAGCGCAAGGGCTCGGCCAGCACGTCGGCCAGCGGCCCGGAGGCGATTCGCGAGACCGTCGCCGCTGCTTTGGCAATCGCCAAGCACACCTCTGAGGATGAAAGCTCGGGCTTGGCCGACAAAGCGTTGATGGCCAAGGACTTGCAGGATTTCGATCTGTTCCACGCCTGGGACATCACGCCCGAGCAAGCCATCGAGCAGGCGCTGACCTGCGAAGCGGCAGCGTTCGACGCCGATGCTCGCATCAAGAACGCCGACGGCACCACGCTGAGCACCCATCAGGGTTGCCGTGTGTACGGCAACAGCCATGGTTTTATCGGGGGCTATGCGTCCACCCGTCACAGCCTGAGCTGCGTGATGATCGCTGAAGCCAATGGCCAGATGCAGCGGGATTACTGGTACGACGTGAATCGTCAGGGTGAGTTGCTGGCAGATCCGGTAAGCATTGGCCAGCGCGCTGCGCAGCGTGCAGCCAGTCGCCTGGGCGCCCGCCCGGTACCCACGTGCGAGGTGCCGGTGCTGTTTTCCGCCGAATTGGCCGGTGGCCTGTTCGGCAGTTTCCTCGGGGCGATTTCCGGCGGCAACCTCTATCGCAAGTCTTCGTTCCTGGAAGGCGCGATCGGCCAGCAGCTGTTCCCTGAATGGCTGACCATCGATGAGCGTCCGCACCTCATGCGCGCCATGGGCAGCGCCTCGTTCGACGGCGATGGCCTGGCCACTTACGCCAAGCCGTTCGTCGAGAAAGGCGAGTTGGTGTCTTATGTATTGGGCACCTACGCGGGCCGCAAGCTTGGCCTGCCCAGCACCGCCAACTCCGGCGGCGTCCATAACCTGTTCGTGACCCATGGCGATGAAGACCAGGCGGCCCTGTTGCGTCGCATGGGCCGCGGCCTGCTGGTGACCGAATTGATGGGCCACGGCCTGAACATGGTGACGGGTGACTATTCCCGTGGCGCGGCGGGATTCTGGGTGGAAAACGGCGAGATTCAGTTCGCCGTCCAGGAAGTGACCATCGCCGGCAACATGCGCGATATGTTCAAGCAGATCGTTGCCGTGGGTAACGATCTGGAGCTGCGCAGCAATATCCGCACCGGCTCCGTGTTGATTGAACGGATGACTGTCGCCGGCAGCTGACCTGCGACGCTTCACCAAAAAGGCGCGCCATCTCGATGATGGCGCGCCTTTTTTTGTGGCTCTGTGAGGCAGGATCGACCCACTGTTCTTGTTTTGATTCTCAATATCATTTAATAATGAATATCATTACTGGATGAGTGTGGATCATGAGTTCTGTCTTGCGTGAGGACCCGTACCTGGAAAGTTGGCGCTGGATGAGTCGGCAGATCCGCTGCGGGCTCGACCCCAATGAACCTCGCCTGATCGAACATTACCTCAATGAGGGGCGGTACCTGGCGTGTTGCACCGCAACGCACCCGTGGACAATCGCCGAAACCTCATTTCGCCTGCTCATCGACACCGCCAACGATGTCGCGCTGCCGTGGCATTGGCGCGCCCTGTGTCTGGACCAGGCCTGGCGCCCGCTGCGTGACCTGGAAAAACTCTCCCACTGCGCCTGCCGGCTCAAGCGCTGGCAGGCCTTTGCCTGGCAATTGGCGACCTGCCAATTGCTGCCATCCCTCTCTTTCTCCGACCTGGTGCAAGGATCAAATGATGAGTAACACCCGTATCGAACGCGACAGCATGGGCGAACTGCAAGTCCCCGCCGAAGCCCTGTACGGCGCGCAAACCCAGCGCGCGGTGAACAACTTTCCGATCAGCCATCAGCGCATGCCGGCGCAATTCGTTCGCGCGCTCATCCTGGCCAAAGCCGCCGCAGCCAGGGCCAACGTCGACCTCAAGCAAATCAGCGAAGGGCAGGGCAAGGCCATTGTCGATGCCGCCCAGGGTCTGTTGGAAGGCGACTACATGCAGCACTTCCCGGTGGATATTTTCCAGACCGGCTCCGGTACCAGTTCCAACATGAACGCCAACGAAGTGATCGCAACCCTGGCCAGTCGCTTGCTGGGCGAGGTGGTAAACCCCAACGACCACGTCAACTGCGGGCAAAGCAGTAACGACATCATTCCTACCACCATTCATGTCAGCGCCGCGCTGGTGCTGCACGAGCAGACGCTGCCGGCCTTGCTGCACCTGGTGCAGGTGATCGAGCAAAAAGCCGAAGCGGTTCACCCGTTCATCAAGACCGGGCGCACCCACTTGATGGATGCCATGCCTGTGCGCATGAGCCAGGTGCTCAATGGTTGGGCGCAGCAACTCAAGGCCAATATCGGCCACTTGCAGGACCTGCTGCCGGCGCTGCAGGCGCTGGCCCAGGGTGGCACGGCCGTAGGCACCGGCATCAACGCCCACCCTGAGTTTGCCGCACGCTTCAGCGGGCACCTGAGCCACCTGACCCAGGTGAAGTTCACGCCGGGCAAGAACCTGTTTGCGTTGATTGGCTCCCAGGACACCGCCGTCGCCGTCTCCGGCCAGTTGAAAGCCACTGCGGTGTCGCTGATGAAGATCGCCAATGACCTGCGCTGGATGAACTCCGGTCCACTGGCAGGCCTGGGCGAAATCGAACTGGAGGCGCTGCAGCCGGGTTCTTCGATCATGCCGGGCAAGGTCAATCCGGTAATCCCCGAGGCCACGGCCATGGTGGCCGCGCAAGTCATCGGCAACGATACGGTGATTACCGTGGCCGGCCAATCGGGCAACTTCGAACTGAACGTGATGCTGCCGATCATCGCCCAGAACCTGCTCAGCAGCCTGGAGCTGCTGGCCAACGCCAGCCGTTTGCTGGCAGACAAGGCCATCGCAAGCTTCAAGGTCAACGAAGCGAAGCTCAAGGAAGCATTGTCGCGCAACCCGATTCTGGTCACCGCCCTCAACCCGATCATTGGTTACCAAAAGGCCGCCGAAATCGCCAAGCAGGCTTATCAGCAGGGCCGTCCGGTGATCGATGTCGCCCTCGAACACACCGACTTGCCGCGCAGCCAACTGGAAGTCCTGCTGGACCCGGAAAAGCTCACGGCAGGCGGCGTGTGATCATCGACCCCGCTTTGGAGGTTCACCATGGAGCACTGGAAACGCACGATCGAACGGGCCAATCGCTGCTTTATGGCAGGCGAGCTGGTTGACGCCCGTGAGGCCTACCTGCAAGCCCTGGCCCTGGCCCAAGTGTTGTTCGAACGCTGGGCGGATGCCGACGAAGCGGTGGCGGCTTGCGTTATCTCCCACCACAACCTGGCAGACCTGCACCTGCGTCTCAACCAGCCTGAGGAAAGCGCGGAATACCTCTGCGCCATTCACCAACGGCTGCTGCAGACCATGCAGGACCCACGGCTCAGTCCGCAGTTGCGTGAGGCAGCGCTGCGCCAGAGCAGCAAAACCTATGTCGAACTGTTGAATTTCATCAGCGATCACGGCGAATACCCGCGCACCCATCGTTTGCTGGGCGGTGCTGCGACGCAACCGACCCCCTCTCAATATGGAGCACATTGATATGACCTACACCCTGCCGGCCCTGCCTTATGCCTTTGACGCCCTCGAACCCCATATCGATGCGCAAACCATGGAAATTCACTACACCAAGCATCACCAGACGTACATCAATAATCTCAATGCTGCGGTCGAGGGCACTGAGTTTGCGGGCTGGCCGGTGGAGAAGCTGGTGTCCAGCGTTGAAAAACTCCCGGAGAAACTGCGCACTGCCGTGGTCAACCAGGGAGGCGGCCATGCCAACCACTCGCTGTTCTGGGCGGTCATGTCGCCGACGGGTGGCGGAAAATCCGAGGGTGTTCTGGGCCGGGCCATCGACGAGCAGTTGGGGGGCTTCGACAGCTTCAAAGAGGCTTTTACCAAGGCGGCGTTGACCCGCTTCGGCAGCGGCTGGGCCTGGTTGAGTGTGACCCCGCAAAAGACCTTGGTGGTGGAAAGCAGCGGTAACCAGGATAGCCCGTTGATGAGCGGCAATACGCCGATCCTCGGCCTGGACGTCTGGGAACACGCCTACTACCTGCTGTATCAAAACCGACGACCGGAGTACATCAATGCATTCTATAGCGTCATCAACTGGCCCGAGGTTGCCGCACGCTACCAGGCTGCATTGGCCTGATATTCACTCCACAACAAGACCTAAGGCCGACCATGGGCACTGAAACACTGGCGATCAGCAGCGTGCGATTATTTCGCTACGCATTTGGCTCCCTGCTTCTATTAGTCGGTACGGCTTTGCTGGTGGCTCATGGCCTGGCCTGGCTCGACCTGGAGCCGCGCATCTTGCGAGCGCTGCAGGGCGGGGCGATCTGTGCGCTCGGTACTGCGCTGGGCGCGGTGCCGGTGCTGGTGATTCGCCGTATGCCGGCGGCGTTGAGCGATACCCTGCTGGGTTTTGGTGCGGGGGTCATGCTGGCGGCGACCGCCTTTTCGCTGGTGGTGCCGGGTATTGCCGCCGCAGAAAACCTCGGGCTCACGCCCTGGGGGGCGGGAGGCTTGATCAGCTTCGGCATCATGATGGGGGCGTTCGGGCTGTATCTTGTCGACCGCAAGGTCTCGGGCGCCAGCCCGGAAATGCTGGTGGGCACGCCGGATAAGCCGGTGATCCCGCCGCGTATCTGGCTCTTTGTGTTCGCCATCATTGCCCACAACATCCCGGAAGGCATGGCCGTGGGTGTTTCTGCCGGCGGCGGCATGGCGGATGCCGACAGCCTCGCCATGGGCATTGCCCTGCAGGACGTACCGGAAGGCCTGGTGATTGCGCTGGTATTGGCAGGGGCGGGGATGTCGCGGATAAAGGCGTTTCTGATTGGCGCCGCCTCGGGGTTGGTCGAGCCCGTCTTTGCCGTGTTATGCGCGTGGTTGGTGAGCCTTGCCGAAGTGCTGCTGCCCTTGGGCCTGGCACTCGCTGCGGGGGCGATGCTGCTGGTGGTGACCCATGAGGTCATCCCTGAGTCACGCCGCAACGGTCACGACAAGCTCGCCAGCCTGGGATTGTGCATCGGGTTTTGCTTGATGATGGTGATGGATACGGCGTTGGGATAGCAGGAGCGAGCCAGTTCGCTCCCGCAAGAGGAAGGCGTTATTCGCCCTCGTCGAAGTAGTTGTTGATCAGCGCGACTAACGCGTCCATCGCTTCCTGCTCTTGTTCACCCTCGGTTTTCAGATGGATTTTGGTGCCCTTGCCTGCGGCGAGCATCATCATTGCCATGATGCTCTTGCCGTCGACCATCGATTCAGGGTCACGCCCGGCGCGGATCTGGCAGGGGAACCGCCCGGCGACACCGACAAACTTGGCTGATGCGCGGGCGTGCAAGCCCAGCTTGTTGATGATTTCAATTTCCCGAGCCGGCATCGCAGTGGTGTTCCTTTCAGCTAAGGTCGCGGTGGCGAACCTGGACGTTCTTGAGGGTTTGTTGCAGCACCTGGCCCAGTCGCTCCGTCAGATAGACGGAACGGTGGTGGCCTCCGGTGCAGCCGATGGCAATGGTGACATAGGCGCGGTTGCTGGCAGCAAAGCGCGGCAACCATTTGAGCAGGTAGGTGGAGATATCCTGGAACATATCTTCCACATCCGGTTGTGCCGCCAGGTAGTCGATCACGGGTTGGTCAAGCCCGGACTGATCGCGCAACTCCGGTTTCCAATAGGGATTGGGCAGGCACCGCACGTCGAACACCAGGTCGGCGTCCACCGGCATGCCGCGCTTGAAGCCAAACGACTCGACCAGAAACGCCGTGCCAGGCTCCGGCTGGTTCAGCAATCGCAGCTTGATCGCATCGCGCAGTTGGTACAGGTTCAGGTTGGTGGTGTTGATCTTGAGGTCAGCCAGATCGATGATCGGCCCCAGCAGTTTGGTTTCGTCCTCGATGGCTTCGGCCAGGGAACGATTGGCGCTGCTGAGCGGGTGACGTCGACGGGTTTCGGAGAACCGCTTGAGCAGGGTTTCCTCGTCGGCGTCCAGGTACAGCACGTCGCAATGAATATGCTTGGCGCGCACCTCCTCAAGCAGTTCGGGGAACCGTGAGAGGTGGCTGGGCAGGTTACGGGCGTCGATCGACACAGCGACCAGCGGTTGCGCCAGTTCGGTGTGGATCAGGGCGCGTTCCGCCAATTCCGGCAGCAAGCCGGCGGGCAGGTTATCGATGCAATAGAAGCCGCTGTCTTCAAGAACGTTAAGCGCAGTGCTCTTACCCGAGCCGGAACGGCCGCTGACGATGATCAAACGCATGATTACTGCCCGCTTTGCTCATCCAGGACGACCTGATACAGCGCCTCGTTACTGCTGGCGCTGCGCAATTTGTCGCGCACTTCCTTACGGTCGAGCATGCTGGCGATCTGCCGGAGCAGCTCCAGGTGGGCATCGGTGGCGGCTTGTGGGACCAGCAGAACGAACAGCAGGTCGACCGGGGCGCCGTCGATGGCATCGAAATCGATAGGGTGATCCAGGTGCAGCAAAGCGCTGACCGGTGTTTCGCAGCCTTTGAGGCGGCAGTGGGGGATGGCGATGCCGTTGCCAAAACCGGTCGAACCGAGTTTTTCACGGGCAATCAGCGCCTCGAATACATCTTGCATCTCCAGTTCAGGCACTTGGCTGCTGATCAGATTGGCAATTTGCTCGAGGGCTTTCTTCTTGCTGCCGCCCGGCACGTTCACGAGGGAACGGCCGGGGGTCAGGATGGTTTGAAGTTGGATCATGGGGGAGGGTTAACGACCTGTACCTTGCATCAGGTGCAGATTCTTTTCCTTATGCTTTTTGAGTTGGCGGTCAAGCTTGTCGGTGAGCAAGTCGATCGATGCATACATGTCTTCATGCTCGGCATTAGCAACCACTTCGCCACCGGGTATCTGCAGGGTCGCTTCGATTTTCTGCTGAAGCTTGTCGACCTTCATGATGACCTGCACGTTGGTGATCTTGTCGAAATGTCCTTCAAGCTTCTTCAGCTTCAGTTCGACGTATTCGCGCATTGGAGGGGTGACTTCTACATGGTGTCCACTGATGTTGACTTGCATACAGCTTCTCCTTCGTTGCCAGTGCATAAAGCGGCAGGCGAAAAGCGCCTGCCACTGGAACGCTATGCCCCGCCCGTCACATCAAACGCTTACGCTCGCTGGAAGGCGCGATCCCGAGGGACTCGCGGTACTTGGCGACGGTTCGACGGGCGACCTGAATGCCTTGTGCCTCCAGTAAACCAGCGATCTTGCTGTCACTCAACGGCTTTTTCTGATTTTCCGCGGCAACCAGTTTTTTGATGATCGCGCGGATCGCCGTGGACGAGCATTCGCCGCCTTCGGAGGTGCTTACGTGGCTGGAGAAAAAGTATTTCAGCTCATATATGCCCCGCGGGGTATGCATGAATTTCTGCGTGGTCACCCGTGAAATCGTCGATTCATGCATGCCGACCGCCTCGGCGATGTCATGCAGCACCAGCGGTTTCATGGCTTCGTCACCATATTCCAGGAAGCCGCGCTGGTGCTCGACGATCTGGGTGGCGACTTTCATCAGGGTTTCGTTGCGGCTTTGCAGGCTCTTGATGAACCAGCGCGCTTCCTGCAGCTGGTTGCGCATGAAGGTGTTGTCGGCGCTGGTATCGGCGCGGCGCACGAAACCGGCGTATTGCGGGTTGACCCGCAGGCGTGGCACCGACTCCTGGTTCAACTCGACCAGCCAGCGCTCGTTGTCCTTGCGCACGATCACGTCAGGCACGACATATTCGGCTTCGCTGGACTCGATCTGCGAGCCCGGGCGCGGGTTGAGGCTCTGCACCAGCTCGATGACCTGGCGTAGCTCGTCTTCCTTGAGCTTCATGCGACGCATCAGCTGGCTGTAGTCGCGGCTACCCAGCAGGTCGATGTAGTCGCTGACCAGGCGCTTGGCTTCAGCCAGCCAGGGGGTCTTGGCCGGCAGTTGGCGCAGTTGCAGCAACAGGCACTCGCTGAGCGTACGGGCGCCAATCCCGGCGGGCTCGAATTGCTGGATGCGGTGCAGGACGGCTTCGATCTCGTCCAGCTCGATATCCAGCTCCGGGTCGAACGCCTCAAGAATTTCTTCCAGCGTCTCGTCCAGGTAGCCCTGGTTGTTGATGCAATCGATCAGGGTGACGGCGATCAGGCGATCGGTGTCGGACATCGGCGCCAGGTTCAGTTGCCACAACAGGTGACTCTGCAGGCTTTCGCCCACGGACGTACGGGTGGTGAAGTCCCATTCGTCATCATCATTGCTGGGCAGGCTGCTGGCGCTGGTCTGGTACACGTCTTCCCAGGCGGTATCCACGGGAAGCTCGTTGGGAATGCGTTCGTTCCATTCGCCGTCCTCGAGGTTATCCACCGTAGGGGCGGTTTCCTGATAGGACGGTTCCTGCACGTCGGGATTGGGCTTTTGCTCGATGTTGTCGGCCAAAGGGTCTGTGTTGTCGAAGTCGTCGCCTTCTTCCTGGCGTTCGAGCATCGGATTGGACTCCAGGGCCTCCTGGATTTCCTGTTGCAGGTCCAGGGTCGACAATTGGAGCAGGCGGATGGCCTGTTGCAGCTGCGGTGTCATCGTCAGCTGCTGGCCCATTCTCAGGACTAGCGATGGTTTCATGGCAGGGGCTTAACACCTTATTCGCCGGCGCAATGCGCCATCCACGACAGGGCGCGTGAGCGCCAAACATAAGCAAATTATATGCCTGAAATCAGGGCCTTTGCCTAGAGCGCGGTAACAATAAAAAAACCGAGGTTTTCATTGACTCGCTCGCACTCTTGCCAAAGGCCCGATATCACCGTGTCTACAGGCGGAACTCGTGACCCAGGTAAACTTCTTTCACCAGCTCGTTGGCCAGGATCGTCGCGGAATCACCTTCGGCGATCAGTTGCCCATCGTTGACGATGTAAGCGGTTTCGCAGATATCCAGGGTTTCACGCACGTTGTGGTCGGTGATCAACACACCAATGCCCTTGGCCTTGAGGTGATGGATGATCTGCTTGATATCGCCCACCGAGATCGGGTCGACACCGGCAAACGGTTCGTCCAGCAGGATGAATTTCGGCGCGGTTGCCAGGGCGCGGGCGATCTCCACACGACGACGCTCACCCCCGGACAGGCTCATGCCGAGGTTGTCGCGGATGTGGTTGATGTGGAATTCCTGCAGCAGGCTTTCCAGCTCCTGGCGGCGGCCATCGCGGTCGAGTTCCTTGCGGGTCTCGAGGATCGCCATGATGTTGTCGGCCACCGACAGTTTGCGGAAGATCGACGCCTCCTGGGGAAGATAGCCGATACCTGCACGCGCACGGCCGTGCATTGGCTGGTGGCTGACGTCCAGGTCGTCGATCAGTACGCGTCCCTGGTCCGCCTGGACCAGCCCGACGATCATATAGAAGCAGGTGGTCTTGCCGGCGCCGTTGGGGCCGAGCAAGCCGACGATCTGACCGCTGTCGATCGACAGGCTCACATCGCGTACCACCTGACGGCTTTTATAGGCCTTGGCCAGATGCTGGGCTTTCAGGGTTGCCATTACTCGGCCTTCTTCTTCGGCTGGATGACCATGTCGATCCGTGGGCGAGGTGTGCTGAGCTTGTTGCCAGTGGCGCGACCGGCCTGGGCGACCTGGGTCTTGGTGTTGTAGACGATTTTCTCGCCTTCGGTCGAGTTGCCGTCGGCACTGAGTACCTTGGCCTGGTCAATCAATACGATGCGATTTTGCTGGGCATGGTATTGAATGGTCTTGCCGTAGCCCTTCATCGGGCCTGGGTCTTCCGCCTTTTGCTGCTGCTCGAAGTAAGCCAGGTTGCCCACCGAGGTCACGACATCGATATCGCCGGCCTGGGTACGCGTCAGGGTCACCGTGTTGCCGGTGATCTTCATCGAGCCCTGGGTGATGATGACGCCACCTGTGTAGGTTGCGACGCCTTGTTTGTCATCCAGCTGCGCATCGTCAGCCGAGATGTGGATCGGTTGCTGGCTATCGTTCGGCAGAGCCCAGGCGCTCACGCTTCCCAGTGCTGCGCCCAGACCGAGCAAAATAGGGAGGGTTTTAACGAGCCTCATACTGTCCTCTTACGTTCGATAGCAGGTGTATCCTGCTTTCTTTCAAATACGCTTTCATTCCCTTGCCAGTCGATACACCGCCAGCGCCGTCGATTCTAACGTCTTGCTCGGTCTGCGCATATTGCTGTTGTGGGAATACCGTCATGCGACTGCTGGTAATGATGGTGTCACGCTTCTGCGCGTCTGTACGTGCGACGCGTACCGAGTCGATCAGTTCGATCTGGGTGCCGTCCGGATTGACCTCGCCACGCAGGCTGGTGACATGCCACGGCAGTTCGGTGCCACGGTAGAGGTTCAGGTCCGGATTGGTCAGCAGGCTGACTTCCGAGGCCTTCAAGCGCTCGACCTTGTCGGAGGCCAGCACGTACTGCACCTTGCCATCGGGCAGGAACTGCACGGTGTGGGTGTTGGTGGCGAAGTTATCGATGATGCTTTCATCAACCTGCACGACAGGTTTGTCGAGAAAGCGCTCCGGGCTGATATTCCAGTAGCCCACCGCGAGGAACAGCGCGGCGATGACCCCGAATAACAGAAAGTTGCGAATCTTTTTGCTCAGCATATAAGGCTCTATAAGTAGGCGGCGTGGGCCGCTTCAAGACTGCCCTGGGCACGCAGGATCAATTCGCAGAACTCGCGGGCGGCACCCTCGCCGCCACGGGCGGTGGTAATGCCATGGGCGTGTTCACGCACAAACGCTGCGGCATTGGCGACGGCCATGCCCAGGCCTACCCGGCGGATCACCGGCAGGTCAGGCAGGTCGTCACCCAGATAGGCGACCTGTTCATAGCTTAGGTTGAGTTGGCCAAGAAGCTCGTCCAGCACCACCAGTTTATCCTCGCGGCCCTGATACAGGTGAGCAATCCCCAGGTTTTGTGCGCGGCGTTCCACAACGGGGGTCTTTCGACCACTGATAATCGCGGTTTGCACGCCGGCGGCCATCAACATCTTGATGCCCTGGCCGTCGAGTGTATTGAATGTCTTGAATTCGCTGCCGTCTTCAAGGAAGTACAGGCGGCCATCGGTCAGCACGCCATCGACGTCGAATATCGCCAACTTGATGTGTTTACCGCGTTGCAACAGGTCGCTGGTCATTTACATCACTCCTGCACGCAACAAGTCGTGCATGTTCAGGGCGCCGATCGGGCGGTCATTGTCATCGACCACCACCAGCGCGCCGATCTTGTGGTCTTCCATGATCTTCAGGGCTTCGGCCGCCAGCATCTCGGGTCGGGCGGTCTTGCCGTGGGGCGTCATCACTTCATCGATGGTCGCGGTGTGGATGTCGATGGTGCGGTCCAGGGTACGACGCAAATCGCCGTCGGTGAACACGCCGGCCAGTCGCCCGTCGGCTTCCAGGATCACGGTCATGCCCAGGCCCTTGCGGGTCATTTCCATCAGCGCATCCTTGAGCAGGGTGCCGCGTTGTACATGGGGCAATTCATCGCCCGCATGCATGACGTTTTCCACTTTCAGCAGCAAGCGACGGCCCAGTGCGCCGCCGGGGTGGGAAAAAGCAAAATCTTCAGCCGTGAATCCGCGGGCTTCCAGCAAGGCCACCGCCAGGGCGTCGCCCATGACCAGCGCGGCGGTCGTGGAGGAGGTGGGCGCCAGGTTCAGTGGGCAGGCTTCATGGGCGACATGAACGTTCAGGTTCACTTCGGCGGCCTTGGCCAGCGTCGAGTCCGGGTTGCCGGTGACGCTGATCAGCGTGATGCCCAGGCGCTTGATCAGCGGCAGCAGGGTCACGATTTCGTTGGTGGTGCCCGAGTTGGACAGTGCCAGAATCACGTCATCCCGGGTGATCATGCCCATGTCGCCGTGGCTGGCCTCGGCCGGGTGCACGAAGAACGCCGTGGTGCCGGTGCTTGCCAGCGTCGCGGCGATCTTGTTGCCGATGTGGCCGGATTTGCCCATGCCAACCACGACAACGCGGCCTTTGCTGGCCAGAATCATCTCGCAGGCGCGTACGAAATCTGCGTCGATGTGGGCCAGCAAACCTTCTACGGCTTCCAGCTCGAGGCGGATGGTGCGTTGTGCGGATTGAATAAGGTCGCTGGATTGGCTCATGTCTGAAATCGTATAGCCTGACGAAAAGTCGGCGATTATAGCGGTAATGATCAATTCCCTCACGCAAGTTCGTCAGGCTTTATTCCGAAGGTCTCCCGGATTCGTCTCAATATCACAACCCGCTACGTTTTTTTCGCTGTCCTGAATCTGAACAAGCACTGTTCCGGCCTTGGGGGCGCTGTACCAGCAGTGATATAGTTCGCGGCCAGTTCGGTCCGCCCAACCCATGGCGCAAACATTTGCGCATCCGCGGTAAACGAAAGTCGCATACATGGTGTCTGAGTGAAAGGCTGCATCCCAAGGAGATTAGATGAGTGCCGATAACGCCTACGCGGTCGAGCTGAAGGGCCTTTCCTTCAAGCGCGGTACGCGCAGCATCTTCAATAACGTCGATATTCGCATTCCTCGCGGAAAAGTCACGGGCATCATGGGGCCTTCCGGTTGCGGCAAGACCACCTTGCTGCGCCTGATGGGCATGCAATTGCGCCCCAGTGCCGGCGAAGTGTGGGTCAACGGCCAGAACCTGCCGACCCTGTCGCGCAGCGATCTGTTCGATGCGCGCAAGCACATGGGGGTCCTGTTCCAGAGCGGCGCGCTGTTTACCGATCTCGATGTGTTCGAAAACGTTGCGTTCCCGCTGCGGGTGCACACCCAGCTGTCCGATGAGATGATTCGTGACATTGTGCTGCTCAAACTGCAGGCGGTAGGGCTTCGCGGGGCCATCGACCTGATGCCTGACGAATTGTCCGGCGGCATGAAGCGTCGCGTCGCCCTGGCGCGAGCCATCGCGCTGGACCCGCAGATCCTCATGTATGACGAGCCTTTCGTGGGCCAGGACCCGATCGCCATGGGCGTGCTGGTGCGCCTGATCCGCCTGCTCAACGACGCATTGGGGATCACCAGCATCGTGGTGTCCCACGACCTGGCCGAAACCGCGAGCATCGCCGACTACCTCTATGTCGTGGGGGATGGCCAGGTGCTGGGGCAGGGCACGCCGGAAGAGCTGATGAACGCCGATAACCCGCGCATTCGTCAATTCATGACCGGCGATCCCGATGGCCCGGTGCCTTTTCACTTTCCGGCAGCGGACTACCGCGCAGATCTCCTGGGGAAGCGCTGATGCGCAAAACATCTATTATCGAGAAGGTTCGCCTTTTCGGTCGCTCGGGCATCGACATCGTCGAAGTCCTCGGGCGTTCGACTATTTTTCTGTTCCACGCCCTGCTCGGTCGCGGCGGTATCGGTGGCGGCTTTGGCTTGCTGCTCAAGCAACTGCATGCGGTTGGCGTGATGTCCCTGGTGATCATCGTGGTCTCCGGGGTGTTCATCGGCATGGTGCTGGCGCTGCAAGGCTTCAACATTCTGTCCAGCTACGGTTCCGAGCAGGCGGTAGGGCAGATGGTCGCCCTGACGCTGTTGCGTGAACTGGGGCCGGTGGTCACCGCGTTGTTGTTCGCCGGGCGTGCCGGTTCGGCGCTGACCGCCGAAATCGGCAACATGAAGTCCACCGAGCAGCTGTCCAGCCTGGAAATGATCGGCGTGGACCCGCTCAAGTACATTGTTGCCCCGCGCCTGTGGGCCGGCTTCATTTCCCTGCCGTTGCTGGCGATGATCTTCAGCGTGGTCGGAATCTGGGGCGGTTCGTGGGTGGCGGTGGACTGGTTGGGCGTCTATGACGGTTCCTACTGGGCCAACATGCAAAACAGCGTGACCTTCACGGGCGACGTGCTCAACGGCATCATAAAGAGCATCGTCTTCGCCTTTGTAGTGACCTGGATCGCCGTATTCCAAGGCTATGACTGTGAACCCACTTCAGAAGGGATCAGTCGCGCCACCACCAAGACCGTTGTGTACGCCTCGCTGGCGGTACTGGGCCTTGACTTCATTTTGACTGCCTTGATGTTTGGAGATTTCTGATGCAAAACCGCACTGTGGAAATCGGTGTCGGCCTTTTCTTGCTGGCTGGCATCCTGGCTTTACTGTTGCTGGCCCTGCGGGTCAGTGGCCTGTCGGCCAGCCCCACCGCCGACACTTATAAACTTTACGCGTACTTCGACAATATCGCCGGTTTGACGGTCAGAGCTAAAGTGACCATGGCTGGCGTAACCGTCGGCAAGGTCACGGCAATCGATCTGGATCGCGACAGCTTCACCGGGCGAGTGACGATGCAAGTGGACAAGAAGGTGGACAATCTGCCGACGGACTCCACCGCATCCATCCTCACTGCGGGTCTGCTGGGCGAGAAGTACATCGGTCTCAGCGTTGGCGGGGAAACAGCCCTGCTCAAGGATGGTTCGACAATCCACGACACACAGTCGTCGTTGGTACTTGAAGACTTGATCGGTAAATTCCTGCTCAACACGGTCAATAAAGACGCCAAATGAGGAATCTGTTCATGATCTCTACCTTGCGACGCGGCCTTCTGGTGCTGCTTGCAGCGCTGCCGTTGATGGCCAACGCAGCCGGTTCCGCCCACGAACTGGTGCAGGACACCACCAACAAAATGCTGGCTGACCTGTCGGCCAACAAGGAAAAGTACAAACAGGACCCGAGCCTGTTCTACAACGCGCTCAACAGCATTGTCGGTCCTGTGGTCGATGCCGAAGGCATCTCCCGCAGCATCATGACCGTCAAGTATTCGCGCAAGGCCACGCCTGCGCAGATGCAGCGTTTCCAGGAAAACTTCAAGCGCGGGCTGTTCCAGTTCTACGGCAACGCCTTGCTTGAATACAACAACCAGGGCATTACCGTGGCTCCGGCCGGTGATGAGTCGGGTGATCGCACCAGCGTCAACATGAGCGTCAAGGGCAACAATGGCGCCGTGTACCCTGTGCAGTACACGCTGGAGAAGGTCAACGGCGAGTGGAAGCTGCGCAACGTGATCATCAATGGCATCAATATCGGCAAGCTGTTCCGTGATCAGTTCGCCGACGCGATGCAGCGCAATGGCAACGACCTGGACAAGACCATCGATGGTTGGGCTGGTGAAGTGGCCAAGGCCAAGGAAACTTCCGATAAGGAAGCCGGGAAGCCAGCGCAATGACCGAGTCGGCTGTTCGTATCGGCGACGCCGGCGAGCTGTTGCTCAGCGGCGTGCTCGATTACCGCACCGGGCCTGACCTGCGCAAGCAGGGCCAGGCTCTGATCAAGGCCAGCAGCGCGTCTGCGCTGGTGGTCGATTGCTCGGCGGTGACCAAGTCCAGCAGCGTCGGTCTGTCGCTGCTGCTGTGCTTTATGCGTGATGCCGAAGCGGCAAAAAAGCCACTCAGCATCCGTGCATTGCCTGAAGACATGCGCGAGATTGCCGAGGTTTCCGGCCTGACCGAGCTGTTGGCACACCCTTAATACACATTTATCAAAAAGCCCCCCGTCAGAGTCCTGCTATGCGGGGTTCGCAGGCGCGGGGCTTTTTTGTATGATGTGCGACCCGTGCGCACTGGGCGCCGATAGAGGTTGAGCATGCAGGCCCTAGAAGTTAAGAGCTTCCTTGAAGGAAAGCTGCCGGAAACGACTGTAGAAGTTGAAGGCGAAGGCTGCAATTTCCAGCTGAACGTGATTAGCGATGAACTGGCGGCATTGAGCCCGGTCAAGCGTCAGCAGCAGATCTATGCCCATTTGAACCCATGGATCACCGATGGCAGCATCCATGCGGTCACTATGAAATTTTTCAGCCGCGCGGCCTGGGCCGAGCGCACCTGAGCCCCCAAGGCGTCGAGATTCTTATGGATAAATTGATTATTACCGGTGGTGCCCGCCTTGATGGCGAAATCCGCATTTCCGGTGCGAAAAACTCTGCCTTGCCGATCCTGGCGGCGACCCTGCTGTGCGACGGCCCTGTGACTGTGGCCAACCTGCCGCACCTGCACGACATCACCACCATGATCGAGCTGTTCGGTCGCATGGGTATCGAGCCTGTGATCGACGAGAAATTGTCCGTCGAAATCGACCCTCGCACCATCAAGACCCTGATCGCGCCGTACGAACTGGTGAAAACCATGCGTGCGTCGATTCTGGTACTCGGCCCGATGGTCGCGCGTTTCGGTGAAGCCGAAGTGGCCCTGCCTGGCGGCTGCGCCATTGGCTCGCGTCCGGTCGACCTGCACATCCGTGGCCTGGAAGCCATGGGCGCGGTCATCGACGTCGAAGGCGGCTACATCAAGGCCAAGGCGCCGGAAGGCGGCCTGCGTGGCGCGAATTTCTTCTTTGATACCGTCAGCGTGACCGGTACCGAGAACATCATGATGGCCGCTGCCCTGGCCAATGGCCGCAGCGTCCTGCAAAACGCCGCGCGCGAGCCGGAGGTGGTCGACCTGGCCAACTTCCTCAACGCCATGGGCGCGAAGGTTTCCGGCGCCGGCACCGACACCATCACTATTGATGGTGTAAAGCGTCTGCACACCGCCACCTACAAAGTCATGCCTGACCGCATTGAGACCGGCACGTACCTGGTTGCCGCTGCCGTGACCGGTGGCCGCGTGAAGGTCAAGGACACCGATCCGACCATCCTCGAAGCCGTCCTGGAAAAACTCAAGGAAGCCGGCGCGGAAATC
Organism: Pseudomonas sp. 44 R 15; assembly: GCF_900004965.1. NCBI lineage: Bacteria > Pseudomonadati > Pseudomonadota > Gammaproteobacteria > Pseudomonadales > Pseudomonadaceae > Pseudomonas > Pseudomonas sp. 44 R 15. The sequence continues at coordinate 75,534 of NZ_CVTU01000064.1, read as the reverse complement.
ACCACCGGTGAAGACTGGATCGAGCTGAACATGCACGGCAAGCGGCCTAAAGCCGTCAATGTGCGCACAGCCCCGTACCCGGCATTCCCGACCGACATGCAGGCGCAGTTCATTTCCTTGAACGCGATCGCTGAAGGCACCGGCGCCGTGATCGAGACCATCTTCGAAAACCGCTTCATGCATGTGTACGAACTGCACCGCATGGGCGCCAAGATCCAGGTCGAGGGCAACACCGCCATCGTTACCGGCATCGACAAGCTCAAGGGTGCGCCAGTGATGGCCACCGACCTGCGTGCCTCGGCCAGCCTGGTGATTTCGGCACTGTGCGCTGACGGCGACACCCTGATCGACCGCATCTACCATATAGACCGTGGCTACGAGTGCATCGAAGAAAAGCTGCAGATGCTCGGCGCTAAAATCCGCCGCGTCCCGGGCTAGTCCCTGCTGCATTGTAGGAGCGAGCTTGCTCGCGAAAAACTCATGTACACCGCGTTGACTCTGAGTGAACGCGTTATCGTTGACGTTCTTCGCGAGCAAGCTCGCTCCTACACACACACTGGTTTGTTTCAAATCGAGGCTGTAACGGCCTCGATCTGTGTCTGGCGCCGTTTGCGACCGGACAGCAATAGCCTGATGAAGGACTGACATTTCCCATGTTGACCATCGCACTGTCCAAGGGCCGCATCCTTGACGACACGTTGCCGCTTCTGGCTGAAGCGGGCATCGTGCCGACCGAGAATCCGGACAAGAGCCGCAAGCTGATCATCCCCACGACCCAGGACGACGTGCGCCTGCTGATCGTGCGGGCTACCGACGTGCCGACCTATGTTGAACATGGCGCCGCCGACCTGGGTGTCGCCGGCAAGGATGTGCTGATGGAATACGGTGGCCAGGGGCTCTACGAGCCATTGGACCTGCGTATCGCCCTGTGCAAACTGATGACCGCCGGCCGTGTCGGCGATGTCGAACCCAAGGGCCGCCTGCGCGTGGCGACCAAGTTCGTCAACGTCGCCAAACGCTACTACGCCGAACAAGGCCGTCAAGTCGATATCATCAAGCTCTACGGCTCGATGGAGCTGGCGCCGCTGATCGGCCTGGCCGACAAGATCATCGACGTGGTCGACACCGGCAACACCCTGCGCGCCAACGGTCTCGAACCCCAGGATTTCATTGCCGACATCAGCTCGCGCCTGATCGTCAACAAAGCATCGATGAAGATGCAGCACGCCCGTATCCAGGCGTTGATCGACACCCTGCGCAAGGCAGTGGAGTCTCGACACCGCGGTTGACTCACCCGCGTAGCCCAAAGGCTGCGCCCGTCTATCCGCCTCATAGCCAGAATTCTCAGGTGCCCAAGCGGAGCGAACGGTAGTTTAGGGCGCCTGAGTTTTTTGCCAATCCTATGAGGCCCTCGCTATGACCACGTCCACTGCAATTGCCCGACTCAACGCTGCCGACCCGGATTTCGCCCATCATCTGGATCATCTGCTGAGCTGGGAAAGCGTGTCCGACGACTCGGTCAACCAGCGGGTGCTCGACATCATCAAGGCCGTGCGCGAGCGCGGCGATGCGGCACTGGTGGACTTCACCCGTCAGTTCGACGGCCTGGACGTCAAGTCCATGGCCGACCTGATCCTGCCCCGTGAACGCCTGGAACTGGCCCTGACGCGTATCACTGCGCCCCAGCGTGAAGCGCTGGAAGTGGCGGCGGCGCGGGTGCGCAGCTATCACGAAAAACAGAAGCAGGATTCCTGGAGCTACACCGAGGCCGATGGCACCGTGCTGGGCCAGAAGGTCACGCCGCTGGACCGCGCCGGCCTGTATGTGCCGGGCGGCAAAGCCTCGTACCCGTCGTCGGTGTTGATGAACGCGATCCCGGCCAAAGTGGCGGGGGTGACCGAGGTGGTCATGGTGGTGCCAACCCCGCGTGGCGAACTCAACGAACTGGTATTGGCCGCCGCCTGCATCGCCGGCGTCGACCGGGTGTTTACCATCGGCGGCGCCCAGGCAGTGGCTGCCCTGGCCTATGGCACTGAAAGCGTGCCGAAGGTCGACAAGGTGGTAGGGCCGGGCAATATCTACGTGGCCACCGCCAAGCGCCATGTATTCGGCCAGGTCGGTATCGACATGATCGCCGGGCCTTCGGAAATCCTCGTGGTGTGTGACGGCCAGACCGACCCGGACTGGATCGCCATGGACCTGTTCTCCCAGGCCGAGCACGACGAAGACGCCCAGGCGATCCTGGTCAGCCCCGACGCCGACTTCCTCGACCAGGTTGCCGCCAGCATCGACAAGCTGTTGCCGACCATGGAGCGCGCCGAGATCATCGAGAAATCGATCAATGGCCGCGGCGCGCTGATTCTGGTGAGCGACATGGAGCAAGCCATCGAAGTGGCCAACCGTATCGCGCCGGAGCACCTTGAGCTGTCCGTCGCGGATCCACAGGCCTGGCTGCCGTTGATTCGTCACGCCGGCGCGATCTTCATGGGGCGCCACACCAGTGAAGCCCTGGGCGACTACTGCGCAGGCCCGAACCACGTACTGCCGACCTCCGGCACCGCACGTTTTTCGTCGCCGCTGGGGGTGTATGACTTCCAGAAGCGCTCGTCGATCATCTTCTGTTCGCCCCAGGGCGCGTCCGAACTGGGCAAGACCGCGTCGGTGCTGGCCCGTGGCGAGTCGCTGAGCGCCCACGCGCGCAGTGCTGAATACCGCATTCTTGAAGAGGGGAAATAAGGCATGAGTAAATTCTGGAGCCCTTTCGTCAAGGATCTGGTGCCATACGTGCCCGGTGAACAGCCGAAGCTGACCAAACTGGTCAAGCTCAACACCAACGAAAACCCCTACGGCCCATCGCCCAAGGCGCTGGCGGCGATGCAGGCCGAGTTGAACGACAACTTGCGTCTGTACCCGGACCCCAACAGCGACCTGCTCAAGCAGGCCGTAGCCAGCCATTACGGGATCGATGCGGGCAAGGTCTTCCTCGGCAACGGTTCCGACGAAGTTCTGGCGCACATCTTTCACGGCTTGTTCCAGCACGACCTGCCGCTGCTGTTCCCGGATATCAGCTACAGCTTCTATCCAGTGTATTGCGGCCTGTATGGCATCACCTTCGACGCGGTGCCATTGGACGAGCAGTTCCAGATTCGCGTGGCCGACTATGCGCGGCCCAACGGCGGGATCATTTTCCCCAACCCGAACGCGCCGACCGGCTGCGTGCTGGCGCTGGACGCCGTGGAGCAGATCCTCAAGGCCAGCCCGGACTCGGTGGTGGTGGTCGATGAAGCCTATATCGACTTCGGCGGCGAGACGGCCATCAGCCTGGTGGATCGCTACCCCAACTTGCTGGTGACCCAGACCCTGTCCAAATCGCGCTCACTGGCCGGTTTGCGGGTGGGCCTGGCCGTGGGCCACCCGGACCTCATCGAGGCGCTTGAGCGGGTCAAGAACAGCTTCAACTCCTATCCGCTGGATCGGCTGGCGATTGCAGGCGCGGCGGCAGCGTTCGAGGACCGTGAGTACTTCGAGAAGACGTGCCAATGGGTGATCGACAGCCGCAACAAGGTGGTCGCACAACTGGAAGATAAAGGCTTCGAAGTGCTGCCGTCAGCGGCCAACTTCATCTTCGCTCGTCACCCGCGACACGACGCTGCCGGCCTGGCGGCCAGGTTGCGTGAGCAGGGTGTGATCGTGCGGCACTTCAAGCAGGAACGGATTGCCCAGTTCCTGCGGATCAGCATCGGAACGCCGGAGCAGAACCAGGCGCTGATTGATGGCCTGGGCGAGCTCTAAGCCACACTGGAGATAAAAATGTGGGAGGGGGCTTGCCCCCGATGGCGGCCTCTGTGCCGACCAGGATGTTGGATCAGATCGAGTACATATCCGTTTCTGCGGTAACGGCCACTTAGGGTTCCGCCCTGACGGCGGCTCACTTTGGAAAAGCCCCAAAGTAAGCAAAGGGCTCTTGCCCCACCACTCGGCACCTCGCTTAGGCTCGGTGTGCCCTCACTCCGGCTTGAATCCGTGGGCCGCCGCAATGGGCCATCCATGGCCCAGTGCGGCTAACCCGGCGTCCTGCCGGGTTACCCACGGATTCAAGCCTGCGTTCGGCCAGCGTGGTTTAACGGGGCGCCTGAGATCAAGATCAAAAGCAGATCAAGATCAAGAGCGACTCGCTGCGCATCGTGGTTACGGTTGAGCGTTACAGAGTTGTGTAGATACCTAGGCCCCGATGGCAGTGTGTCAGTCAATAGATGTATTGACTGACACACTGCCATCGGGGGCAAGCCCCCTCCCGCATTTAGTTAGAGCAGCGGTTCGTCAGGTTTCTTGTTCTTCCAGCCATCGTTGCCCGGCAGCAGCAGGTTCAAACCAATCGCCACCACCGCACACAGGGCGATGCCCTTGAGGCCGAAATCGTCCGGGCCGGTGCCGGTGCCTACCAGCACACCACCAATCCCGAACACCAGGGTCACCGACACAATCACCAGATTGCGCGCTTCACCCAGGTCGATCCTGTGGCGGATCAACGTATTCATCCCCACCGCCGCAATCGAGCCGAACAGCAGGCACAGAATCCCGCCCATCACCGGCACCGGAATGCTTTGCAGCAGCGCGCCGAACTTGCCGATGAACGCCAGGCTGATCGCGAATACGGCGGCCCAGGTCATGATTTTCGGGTTGTAGTTCTTGGTCAGCATCACCGCGCCCGTCACTTCGGCGTAGGTGGTATTGGGCGGGCCGCCAAACAGGCCGGCGGCCGTCGTGGCAATCCCGTCACCCAGCAAGGTGCGATGCAGGCCGGGCTTCTTCAGGTAGTCGCGACCGGTCACGCTGCCTACCGCAATCACGCCACCGATATGTTCGATCGCAGGGGCCAGGGCCACCGGCACGATAAACAGGATCGCCTGCCAGTTGAACTCTGGCGCGGTGAAGTGGGGCAGGGCGAACCACGGTGCGGCGGCGATCTTCGCCGTGTCGACCACGCCGAAGTAGAACGACATGGCAAAACCCACCAGCACGCCGGAGATGATCGGCACCAGGCGGAAAATGCCCTTGCCGAACACGGCCACGATCAAGGTGGTCAGCAGGGCGGGCATCGAGATCAGCATGGCCGTCTGGTAGTGGATCAACTCGGCGCCGTCGCCGGACTTGCCCATGGCCATATTGGCGGCAATCGGCGCCATGGCCAGGCCGATGGAAATGATCACCGGGCCGATGACGACCGGCGGCAGCAGTCGGTCGATGAAACCGGTGCCTTTGACCTTCACGGCAAGGCCCAGGAAGGTATAGACGAAACCCGCCGCCATCACCCCGCCCATGGTCGCCGCCAGGCCGAACTGGCCCTTGGCGAGAATGATCGGGGTGATGAACGCAAAGCTCGATGCCAGGAACACCGGCACCTGCCGTCCCGTCACCACCTGGAACAACAACGTGCCCAGGCCTGCGGTGAACAGTGCGACGTTTGGATCAAGACCTGTGATCAGCGGCATCAACACCAGCGCGCCAAATGCTACGAAGAGCATCTGTGCGCCAGACAGGATCTGGCGCCAAAGCGGGTCGTTGAATTCATCCTGCATGGTCACGCGTCCTTCTGCTTGGTGCCGAAGATCTTGTCACCGGCATCGCCCAGGCCCGGGATGATGTAGCCGTGTTCATTCAGGCGTTCGTCGATGGAGGCGGTGTAGATCTGCACGTCAGGGTGCGCTTTCTCGACGGCGGCGATGCCTTCGGGGGCGGCCACCAGCACCATGGCGCGAATGTCGCGGCAACCGGCTTTTTTCAGCAGGTCGATGGTGGCGACCATGGAACTGCCGGTGGCGAGCATCGGGTCGATGATCATGGCCAGGCGCTCGTTGATTTCCGGGACGAGTTTTTCCAGGTAGGTGTGGGCCTGCAAGGTTTCTTCATTGCGGGCCACGCCTACGGCGCTGACCTTGGCGCCCGGGATCAGGCTGAGTACGCCTTCGAGCATGCCGATACCGGCGCGCAGGATCGGGACCACGGTGATTTTCTTACCGGCGATTTTCTCCACTTGTACGGGACCGGCCCAACCGGGGATCTCGTAGGTCTCCAGGGGCAAATCCTTGGTGGCTTCATAAGTGAGCAGCGCTCCGACTTCCTGAGCAAGCTCACGGAAGTTCTTCGTGCTGATGTCGGCGCGGCGCATAAGGCCGAGTTTGTGTCGGATCAGCGGGTGGCGGATCTCGCGAGTGGGCATGGGAAAGGCTCCGGCGGCGGGCAAAAAAACCGGCCTAGATTAATCTATCCGAGGGTGTTGTCCTATAGACATCAAGTACGTTAGTCCATAAAGGCTTGATTGGAGCGCAGTAGAAGCGTACCTTCGCCCGCTTTTCTTGCCACAGCACCCCCTGGAGAGCGCCATGTCCGCTGATCTCGAGCATATCCGTCAAATCATGCACGAGGCTGACTGCCTGTACACCGAAGCGCAAGTCGAAGCAGCGATTGCCAAGGTCGGCGCGCACATCACCCGCGAAATGGCCGACACCAACCCAGTGGTTTTTTGCGTGATGAACGGTGGCCTGATCTTCGCCGGCAAATTGCTTACCCATCTGCAATTTCCGTTGGAAGCTTCTTACCTGCACGCCACCCGCTATCGCAACGAAACCAGTGGCGGCGATCTGTTCTGGAAAGCCAAGCCGGAAGTGTCGTTTATCGACCGTGACGTGCTGATCATCGACGACATCCTCGACGAAGGGCATACCCTGGGCGCGATCATCGACTTCTGCAAACATGCCGGCGCGCGTAAAGTGCACACCGCCGTGCTGATCGACAAAGACCACGATCGCAAGGCGCGCCCCGAGCTGAAAGCCGATTTCGTCGGGCTGCCGTGCATCGACCGCTATATCTTCGGTTATGGCATGGACTATAAGGGCTACTGGCGTAACGCCAATGGCATCTACGCCGTTAAAGGAATGTAATCGATGGCCCGTTTTCTTGATCAGACCTTATTTGCAGAGTTGGCCGAGAAAGCGGGCGACAGCCCCCGTGGCCGGCACCATCACAACTTCCACCAGATGGAAGAACCGTGTCATCGCCTCGCCGTGGCCCTGCAACCGAGTACCTATGTGCCGCCTCATCGGCACCTGAGCGCGGACAAGGCGGAAACCTTGCTGGTGCTCAAGGGCCGCTTGGGTTTGCTGATATTCAGCGAAACCGGTGAAGTCCTCGCCAAGCGCGTCATGCAGGCGGGCGGCGAGTGCGCGGGCGTCGACCTGCCGCCCGGCGTATTCCATGGCCTGGCGGTGCTGGAACCCGATACGGTGATGTTCGAATGCAAGGCCGGGCCTTATCGGCCGGTGGGTGAGGGTGAGCTGGCCACCTGGGCACCGCGCGAAGGCGATGCCGGTGTGGCCGACTACCAACGCTGGATGCTCGCGCAGTTCGATTGAACTGACCAAAATCCAAATGTGGGAGGGGGCTTTTCAACGCTTTCGAAGCCTGTGCACCACAGGTAGACTTCAAACCCCGTGTCAATGTCTGCAGGCTGGAGTCGGTAATGCGTAAAGATAAAATACAGGTGATCGGTGACGAGATCGGCGACGACCAGATCAAGTTGTTCCTGAACTTCGAGCCGGTCGATGCGACTTCTCCGTCCCTGCACAAACTGATCAAGGCCTATCGCGGCCTGCGTATCGACGACTTCGAGCGCTTCCTGGGGTTCTTCAAGGAAGCTGGCCTGGACCTGGACGGCAAGGACGAGCATGGCCAGACCTTTGTCGACCTGATCAAGGACCAGCGCCACGCCGCCGAGTACATCGCGCTGATCGACAACGCTCGCGGCTGATTAGCCGAAGCAATAAAAAACGCCCCGGCCTCATAAGAGTCCGGGGCGTTTCGCTTTTAACGGTAGGCGCGAGCTTGCTCGCGAAGAACCTGAGAGCGCCGCGTTAATCCACTTGCGCTGCGTTATCGTTGACGTTTTTCGCGAGCGAGCTCGCTCCTACAGGTTCCACCAGCTCAAGGCTGATGTTGTTCTGCGTATTGATCGTGCGATACAGCTCGGCATCCGTCTCCAGCACTTTTTCGCGCGCCGGGAAGATCTCGTGCAGCTTGGTCGCCCATTCACCGTTGGCTTTCTCCGGGAAGCAGCGCTCGATCAAATCCAGCATGATCGACACCGTCACTGAAGCGCCCGGCGAGGCGCCCAGCAGCGCCGCCAGCGAACCATCCGCGGCGGCAACCAGCTCGGTGCCGAATTGCAGCACGCCGCCTTTCTTCGGGTCCTTCTTGATGATCTGCACGCGTTGGCCGGCCACTTCCAGGCGCCAGTCTTCGGCTTTCGCTTCGGGGTAGAAGCGGCGCAGGGATTCCAGGCGCTGCTCCATGGACTGGCGCACTTCGCTGACCAGGTACTTGGTCAGGTCCATGTTGTCGCGAGCCACTGCCAGCATCGGGCCGATGTTGCCGGCGCGGATCGACATCGGCAGGTCCAGGAACGAGCCGTGCTTGAGGAACTTGGTGGTGAACCCCGCGTAGGGGCCGAACAACAGCGACTTCTGGCCATCCACCACGCGGGTGTCCAGGTGCGGCACGGACATCGGTGGCGAACCCACGGCCGCCTGGCTATAGACCTTGGCCTGGTGCTGCTTGACCACTTCCGGGTTATCGCAGCGCAGCCACTGGCCGCTGACCGGGAAACCGCCGAAGCCTTTGCTTTCTTCGATGCCCGAAGCCTGCAGCAGCGGCAGGGCCGCGCCACCGGCGCCGAGGAACACGAAGCGGGCATCCACTTCGCGGCTGTTGCCGCTGTTGACGTCCTTGATGCTGACGGTCCAGCCCGCACCATTGCGCTTGAGGTCGGTGACGCGCTTGCAGTACTTGACCTGAGCGTCCGGCGAACTGGTCAGGTGGTTGAGCAGTTGGTTGGTCAGGGCGCCAAAGTTGACGTCGGTGCCATTGATCACGCGGGTGGCGGCGATTTTTTCGTCGAGCGGGCGGCCCGGCATCATCAGCGGCATCCACTCGGCCATCTCGCTGCGGTCTTCGGTGTAGTGCATGTCCGAAAACGCATGGTGCTGGACGAGGGTTTCAAAACGCTTCTTGAGGAAGGCAACGCCGTTGTCGCCCTGCACGAAACTCAAGTGCGGGACCGGGCTGATAAAGGACTTGCACGAGCCAAAGGTGCCCTTTTTGGCCAGGTACGCCCAGAACTGCTTCGATACCTCGAACTGGGTGTTGATGTGCACGGCTTTCTTGATGTCGATGGAACCATCGGCGGCCTGCGGCGTGTAGTTCAGCTCACAGAGCCCGGCGTGGCCGGTACCGGCGTTGTTCCACGGGTTGGAACTCTCCGCGGCACCCGAGTCCATCAGCTCAACGACTTCCAGCTTGAGGCCGGGGTCGAGCTCCTTGAGCAGTACGGCCAGGGTGGCACTCATGATGCCGGCCCCTACCAGAACTACGTCGACTGCTTCGTTATGCGCCATTTAACGCGTCTCCAAAATCTGCAGCACCAAATTGACGGCATGGCTGCCAGGAGTGACGGGGCGGTTCACGTGTTGCCCCAGGTTACCCATGGCCAGGATCGCCATGTCCGTTTCGCAATTCTTTGCAACTTCAGCGCACGCTTCCTGCCCGGCTAATCTGCCTATGAACGCATTCATGGGCGCCTGTGGCAATTCGACTTATGGTCAAAGCGTGCGATTCGTGCAACCAATCCGTAGCGGACAGGCTCAAGCTCCGGTTATTGAGGAACGCTCGGTCCTGTGTTGGGCTGTTTCAGACGCTGATGGTGCTTGTACAAACGCCAAACTATTCATTTGCTCGCCACACTCTTGTGAAGTTGTGAAAACCCGTTTTTTTCACGCTCTTTTGAAGACGTGAACCTCAAAAAAGGGCTGCCCCAGCCTGGCACCTGGCCCGCAAAACGGGCAAACAACTCAAGTGGCCGAGCGCAATGGCAGCTCTGGCAGATTCGATAAAGACGGGTGGTTTGCACAGGAAACAGCAAGCACGCCAGCTTCACTCGATCTGTGTGGGCGGCTCTCTGTGGGCGATTTGGAGGTTAATGCCGAGGCAATAACGATGCTGCGGGGCCCGATCAGGAGACGTCCTTATAATCGGGGGGAGATTGTAGCGAAGAACGCCAGGGAAATGGGCGTGTTTTATGACTTTTATTAGTGCGCCGGTCAGGAGGCCAACGCTTGGTGCGATTGTGCGCGTACAAACTGAGGGCTGACCCTGGCACTGGCCGGCAGCGGGCGGTGCATCCAGCCCAGATGCGTCTCCGCGACTTCGACCCAGCCTTCACCGACGGGCGGCAGGCTGCATTGCTTGAACGCCAGGCAATGACCGTGGGCATCGAGCAGCGCAAAGTGGCGGTGGCGGCTGTGTGACAGGAACAGTGACTTGAGAAGGCGCATGGCTGTGTACCGGTTGCGTTACATGCTTGAAGGTTGTCAGTCTGGCATGACAGGGGAATGACGTTTTGATGGGAAATTGTAATTTGCCGATGTCTTCAGCTGCGGTTCAGGATCGCTGGTGGGTGATGCGCGTGCACCGTTATACTGGCGGCCTGTGTGCGCCTAGTCCTGGAGAAATGAGTATGTTGCAACGCCTGTTGTTCGGTTTGATCACTGTGACCAGTTTGGCTTTGGTTGGCTGCGCCAACAGCCCGCAACAACTCAGCCCGCAACCTAAAGTCACGGCGCAGTTGGCCCCGGTCGGTCACGGCCAGCCTGTATCGGTGCGTGTAGTGGACGGTCGCCCGTCACCGACCCTCGGTTCGCGTGGCGGCCTGTACCCGGAGACCGCGCTGATTTCGGTGACCGGCCAGGACGTGCTGCCCAAGCTGCAGGCCCAGGCTGAAGCCGCTGTGCGCCTGCTGGGCTTTACCCCGACCAATTCGCCCGGTGCGCCGCAACTGACCGTTACCCTGGCCGAACTGAAATACCAGTCGCCCAAGGAAGGCCTGTATGTGACCGAAGCGTCCATCGGCGCTACCTTCAAGTCCGACGTCAGCGCCGGTACCCGTCGCTACAGCGGCCGCTATGCCGCCTCCCTCAACCAGCGCTTCGGCATGTCGCCGAACCAGGAAACCAACACCAAGCTGGTCAGCGACGTGCTCAGCGATGCCTTGACCCGACTGTTCAAGGACCCAAGCATCGGCCAGTTGCTCAGTTCGCAATAAGCTGTTCACGCAAAACCGGGCTCATCGCTGAGCCCGGTTTTTTTATGCCTGTCGCTTTCAGGCGGCGGTATCGACGTAGAAATCCAGCATGCTCACGCCCGTGAGTAAATCCAGTTCCGGCAAGTCGGCATGCGGGTGCCCGGCGAGGGCGCAATACACCAGCCAATGGCGGTCCTGGACATTGAAGGCAAGGCCGCCGATCAGGGCTTCCTGTTCATCGCTCGGGGCGATCAGATACAGCCGGTCCTGGTTTTGCGCGTGCAGCATGACAAGCTCCTCAAGCGTCGAAGGGCAACAGAGTGGCCTGTTAAGGTGACGTTCAGGTGACGCTGTAAATTACTGGATACATTAAACCGTCAACGGGGAGGGAGCTTTAAAGGCGCAGGGAGCCACTATCGTTCAGGTTCGTATCTGGACCGATACCCGAATACTGTTTCGCCGAGGTTTTGCGATGGCGCTGCTGATCAATGCTGTTGCCCTGATGGTTGCCTGCTGCGGCGCCATACTGCTGTTCATCACTCGCCTGCGGGCGCAACGGGCGATGGCCGAACTCACCGCGCAAAGTGAAGAACGCGCCATTGACCAGCCGATGTTGTTTCTGGACACGCGCACCGAACGGGCGCATCGCCAGGCTTACCGTGTCGGCTTCGCTATGCTGGGGTGGGCGCTGGCCATTTCCTGGCTCAGTACCCACTTCTAGGAACACTTGGGATTCAAATGTGGGAGGGGCGGTGCGACGATTCGACTTGCCCCCTCCCACATTTTGATCGAAGTCTACAGAGGGATCCCGGCTTTGACCCGGTATTGATTGCGCACCGGCGTCGCGTATTGCGTCACCAGGTACGGACGATGCTCGGACGGGCATTCGTTCAGACGCCGTTCCCACTCGGCTTTCGCCTTGGCCAGCTCATCGGCCGGGAATACGTCTTCGGCCTTGGGCACGTCCAGTTGCGGGTCTGCATCGTTCCATTGGGCGTAAGCCAGGTAGTGCACCGGGAACAGCCGATAACCGCCCAGAATCTGCCGGTCCATTTCGACCGCCAGCAACTTGGTGTCCTCGAAGCGCTCGGTAATCGGTGGCGCGAAATTCACATGCACCCGGCCTTTGTAGCCGGTGATGCCCAGCGCAATGCTCACGTCATCCTCGCCCGGCGCCTTGCTGTAGGTGCCGGTGGTGGCGCGGATATACAACTCGCGGGCCTTGGCGGCGTCGCACGGATCATATTCATAGCTGATCGACACCGGCGTCAGGTTCAACGACTGGATGACTTCGGCGAACGGCTCGTCCTTACGGCTGACGTGGAACATCTTGAGGATCGCCGATTCGGTGCGATCATCCCCATCCTTGGCCCGGCCTTCCGCCTGGGCGATCCAGATCGACTGGCAGTCGTTGCGGATCGAATGGTTGATGTAGGCCGACAGCAACTGGTAGGCCGCCATCTTTTCCTTTCGCCCGGTGATCGAGCGGTGCACGATGAAGCTCTTGTTCAAGCGCATCAGGTCGCTGACAAACGGTTTCTGCAGCAGGTTGTCGCCGATGGCGATGCGCGGCGTCGGCAGGCCGGCATGGTAGACGGCGTAGTTGACGAAGGCCGGGTCCATCACGATGTCACGGTGGTTGGCCAGGAACAGGTAGGCGGTGCCGGACTTCAATTGCTCGACGCCGGTGTAGGTCACGCCGTCGGTCGCGCGGTCGATGGTATGGTCGACGTAATACTCGACTTTATCCTGCAGCGTCGCCACGGTGGTGACGCCGGCGAACTCACGGCGCAGTTTGCGCGCGATCATCGGCTTGAGCAGCCAGCCCAGCGCGCCGGCAAAGCGCGGGAAGCGAAAGTGAGTCAGGATGTCCAGAAAGGCCTTGTCACTGAACAGCCGGTCCAGTACTGCGGGGACTTCGCTGTCGTTGTAAGGTCGGATGGTATCGAATTCGCCCATCATGCTCTCTTGTTAGAAACGGCTAGGGTAAGTAAAGGAAATACCAGGGGCGGCGTGAGTAAACGGGCTCAGCCGGCAATAGCCCTGTCAATAGACCGGCGATTATACGCACAAGTCACCTGGGAGACTGCGATGCTGGAAACTGCGCTGTACGATTGTCCTTATTGTGGGGAAACGGTCGAAACGACGGTGGATTTGTCCGGCGGTGATCAGGTTTATATCGAGGACTGCCAGGTGTGTTGCCGACCGATCACCTTCGACCTGCAGGTCCATGGTGAAGAGTGGATGCTCGAAACCCGCAGCGAGAATGACTGACAGGTATATCCATGCAGCGAATCTACGAACCGGAAAACCTCATGGAAGGCGAGCTGCTGCAACAGATGCTTGCCAGCGAAGGCATCGAGGCGCACCTGGTGGGTCGCCATTTGCTCGGTGGCACGGGTGAGCTGCCGATCTTCGGCTTGCTGGGACTGGAGGTCGATAATGATCAAGCCGCTTGCGCACGCGAGCTCATAACCGCCTATAACGACGCGCAGCCCTTACCCTTTGATGACGCCGACAGCTTGCCCGACGTATTGGTCTGTTAGGCTGTCGGTCGGTTTACCCCAAGAGTCGTGTTGCCCCATGTGTGGACGTTATGCCCTGTTTCGCTGGAACCCCGCCTTTGCTGCCTTGCCGGGTTTCCCGGCCGACCAGCAGGCCCAGTGGAATATCTCCCCCAATGATTCGGTGCTGATCCAGCGTGCCATCGATGGCCAGCTCAGCCTGGCGCGTGCGCGCTGGGGGCTCACACCGCCGTGGCTCACCGACCTCTCCCGCACACCCGCCCACGCCCGCGCCGAAACCGTGGCCGAACAGCCGATGTTTCGCGAAGCGTTCCGCCAGCGCCGCTGCCTGCTGCCCGCCAACGGGTTTTACGAATGGCGCGGCACCCAGCGCAAGCGCCCATACTGGCTGACACCGGGGGAAGGCTCCACGCTGTTTTTTGCGGCGATCTGGGAAGCGTACCCGGTGCAGGAGCAGGTGTGGTTGAGCACGGCGGTCATCACTCAAGCGGCGCAGGCCCAGCGCCGACCGTTGATCCTGGACGAGGCGGGGCAGGCCGCCTGGCTGGACCCCGAGACGCCGCTGCATGTGCTGCAAAGTCTGCTGGCCGCTGAGCCTGCCGCGTTGCGCGAGCGGGTGCTGGCCAATATGGTCAACGATCCCAAGCTCAACGGGCCGGAGTGCCTGACCCCGGCTTGAGCCTGAGCTTATCGGCCGGCACGTGGGATCGATCCGAAATACACCCGTTAAACGTCTGATGTATCTGGCGCGGATACAAATGTCCGCCTACGATACGCGCCATGTTTCCAGGGAGCGTGTTCATGAAGAAGTCATTGGCGGTAAGTGGGTTGGTTGCAGCGATGCTGCTGGCCGGGTGTCAGTCGGTCAACACTACCAGCGGCGGCGCGGTGGGGGTTGAGCGCAAGCAGTACATGTTCAGCATGCTGTCGAGCCAGGAAGTCGACCAGATGTACGCCCAGTCCTACCAGCAGACCCTGGGCGAGGCCAGTGGCAAAGGGATTCTGGACAAGACCAGCGCCAACGCCAAGCGCGTGCAGGCCATTGCCAATCGCCTGATCGCCCAGGCACCGACCTTCCGCCCGGATGCGGCGCAATGGAAGTGGGAAGTGAACCTGATCAAGAGCGACGAGATGAACGCCAACTGCGGGCCGGGTGGCAAGATCCTGGTGTACAGCGCATTGATCGATAATCTCAAGCTCACCGATGATGAACTCGCCGCCGTGATGGGCCATGAAATCGCCCACGCCTTGCGCGAACACGGCCGCGAAGCCATGTCCAAGGCCTACGGTATCGAAATGGCCAAACAGGGCGCCGGTGCAATATTCGGGCTCGGCCAGGACAGCCTGGCGCTGGCCGATACCGTGGCCAACTACGGCATGACCTTGCCCAACAGCCGCAGCAATGAGAACGAAGCCGACCTGATCGGCCTCGAACTGGCCGCCCGCGCCGGTTACAACCCGAACGCGGCCATCACGCTGTGGAACAAGATGGCCAAGGCCTCGGAAGGCGCGCCGCCGGAGTTCATGAGCACTCACCCGGCATCGGACAGCCGCATTGCGTCATTGCAGGCGGCGATTCCGAAGGTCATGCCGCTGTACCAACAGGCCAAGAAATCCTGATATTCCAAGCCTGGTAAAGATCCAAATGTGGGAGGGGGCTTGCCCCCGATAGCGGTGGGTCAGCTGAGGAATGCTTAGCTGAAGCACCGCTATCGGGAGCAAGTCGAATCGTCGCACCGCCCCTCCCACATTGGGTTGGGTTTACAGCCCTGGTTCCTTAGATCCAGCCACTGCTCTGCATGGCCTTGTACACCGCCACAATCGCCAGTACAAAAAACGCCGTAGCCGCCAAACGCCGAATCAACGTCAACGGCAGCTTCTCCGCCGCAAAATTCCCCGCCAGCACCACCGGCACGTTAGCAATCAACATGCCCAGGGTGGTCCCGATAATCACCAGCCACAATTCC
This sequence comes from Pseudomonas sp. 44 R 15, assembly GCF_900004965.1. Classification (NCBI taxonomy): domain Bacteria; kingdom Pseudomonadati; phylum Pseudomonadota; class Gammaproteobacteria; order Pseudomonadales; family Pseudomonadaceae; genus Pseudomonas; species Pseudomonas sp. 44 R 15. The sequence continues at coordinate 59,911 of NZ_CVTU01000064.1, read as the reverse complement.
GGATACTGGGCCGCCAGCATCACCGTGGCGATCTGGGTCTTATCACCGATTTCCGCGAGGAAGAACGCAATCAGCGTGGTCAGGAACGGTCCGAACTTACGCGTGGTGCTGGCTTCGTCATCGTCGAGTTTGTCCGGCACCAGGGTCCACAGCGCCGTGGCGCAGAAGCTTGCCGCGAGAATCCAGTGCAGCACCGCGTCGGAGAAGAAACTTCCGAACCAGGCTCCCACTGCGCCGGCAGCCGCATGGTTGGCCAGGGTCGCGGCGACGATGCCGGCGATGATGGGCCAGGGCTTGCGAAAGCGGGCAGCGAGAATGAGTGCGAGCAGTTGCGTCTTGTCGCCGATTTCGGCCAGGGCAACGATTGCGGTAGGTACGAGCAATGAATCCAGCATCAGGTAGGTTTCCAGGGGCGGGTCGACACGGCTATGACACGTACAGCCTTCCCGCCCCGGGTAAGGTGTGCGTGTCATAGGTCTTGTCAGACCCCGGTCCGTCTGTGCGGACTCCTGGGTCGCATACGCCATGGTCTGCTGACCAAGTATGTTGACGTATGCCGGACGAGCATGGCGCTCGTGGGAGACTACTCCCCTAGGACGCTGCGGATTCTGCCTAGGCAAAACCCATTCGGCAAGCGTTCTTTTTCAAACGCCCGTCAGGGACGCTTGGCCCGGTAGATGCGAAAACCATTGCCCTCGGCCTTGATCGCGCAGATGCCCAGATGCTCTTCGATCAGCGGCTGGTATTTCAGGAAGCTATTGGCGACCAGGCGCAGTTCGCCGCCTTTTGCCAGATGTTTGCCTGCTTTTCGCAGCAGATTTTCCGTGGCGAAGTAATCCGTGTGCACCCCGACATGGAACGGCGGGTTGCTTAAAATCGCGTTCAAACCCATCGGTGCGGCGTCGATGCCATCACCGGTCAGTACTTCGGCTTCCAGGTCATTGGCAGCCAGGGTAAGGCGGCTGCTGGCGGCGGCGAAGGCGTCCACATCAAGCAGGGTCACGGTGTTGTGCGGGTAGCGACGTTTCACCGCTGCTCCCAATACGCCGGCGCCGCAGCCGAAGTCGAGCAAATGTCCGCTGGGCAGCTTGTCGAGGTGTTCCAGCAACAGCTCGGTGCCCCGGTCCAGGCGACCATGGCTGAACACGCCCGGCAGGCTCACCACCTTGAGCGGCCCGTCGACCAGCGGTACCTCGAAGGTCTGCGCCAGGCTATCCAGATCGGGCGCTTGCGGCGCGTTGCCCACCGTGACCTGCCAGAGCTGGCAGTGCCGCGCGTTATCCAGCTTGCGCGGCTTGCTGAAACGGGTCATCTGCTTGGCGGCGCTTTCGATGCCGGCCTTTTTTTCGCCCACCAGAAACAGCTCGGCGCCGGGCAGGCGCGCGGCCACGGCGTTGAGCAGGTAGTCGGTGAGGTCCTTGGACTTGGGCAGGAAAATCACCGCGGCCTCAAATGCGCGTTCGGGCACCTTCACGCCGAATTGGCTGCGCTCGGGAAAACGCGCCTCCAACGCCGCCTGATCGCCGGCGTGCCAGCTCCAGCCGTGGGCGTTGGGCAGGCGTCCGAGCAAATCGTCGGCAGGCAAACCGACCAGCAGCAGGTTGCCTTGAAAAAGTTCGGCCTGGCGAAGCAGTACTTCACTGCGCGGATCCATGGTCTGCTCCTTGAAAAGGGGCGCAGTTTATCAAGCGACGACGCGCAGCGGGGCACCGTTGAAAAAGCCCAAGGCGTTTTCGCGCAATTGCGCGACGATCCGCTGCCGCGCTTCACGGCTGCCCCAGGCATTATGGGGCGTGACGATCAGCCGAGGAATATCACCGGCCAGCAGCGGGTTGCCGTTTACCGGAGGCTCGACACTCAACACATCGGTGGCCGCACCACCCAGGTGGCCGTTGCGCAATGCATCCGCCAGGGCCTGTTCGTTGATCAAGCCGCCGCGTGCGGTGTTGACGATAAACGCGCCGGGCTTGAGCAAGGCCAGTTCGCGCGCCCCGATAAAGTCGCGGGTGTGCTCGTTGAGCGGGCAGTGCAAGGTCAGCGCGTCCACCTGACCCAGCAGTTCATCCAGCGGCATGCGGTCGGCGCGGGCAGGGCGCCCGGGAATCGCGCCCAGCACCACGCGCATGCCAAAGGCTTCGGCCAGACGTGCCACGGCACTGCCCAGTTCGCCATGGCCGAGCAGGCCCAGCGTCTTGCCTTCCAGCTCGACAATCGGGTAGTCCAGCAGGCAGAACTGCCTGGCCTGCTGCCATTTGCCGGCTGCCACATCGTGCTGATAGTCCTTCAAGCGCGTGGCCAGGTTGAGCAGCAGCATGATCGTGTGCTGGGCCACCGACGGCGTGCCGTAGCCCTGGCAGTTGCTCACGGTGATGCCCTGGGCGCGGGCGGCTTCAAGGTCGATGTTATTGGTGCCGGTGGCCGACACCAGGAGCAGCTTGAGGTCGGGGCAGGCCGCCAGGATCTCGGCGCTGAGCGGGACTTTGTTAGTGATGGCGACTTGAGCACCCTGCAAGCGTTCGCGCACATTCTGCGGCGTGGTCTGCTCGCACAGCTGCAGCTCGCTGAAGCAGTCACGCAATCCGCTGAGGTCGAGGTCGCCGAGGTCCAGGGAGGGGTGATCGAGGAAAACGGCGCGGCGCTTGTTCATCATCAACTGTACCTTTTGCGGCGAAGTTCGAAGGCGTAATCTGCTGAGCCTATCAGATGAAATAATCCGTTACTTAATGGAGTGAGCATGTACGTCGCCGAGTTTTTGACCGTAGCTTTGATTCACTTGTTGGCGGTCGCCAGCCCCGGGCCTGACTTCGCCGTAGTGGTGCGTGAAAGCGTGACCCATGGCCGTCGCGCCGGCACATGGACTGCGCTGGGCGTCGGTTCGGCGATTTTCCTCCACGTTGGTTACTCGTTGCTGGGCATCGGCTTGATCGTGTCCCAGTCCATCGTGCTGTTCAATGCATTGAAATGGGCGGCGGCGGCGTACCTGCTGTATATCGGCTTCAAGGCGCTGCGCGCGCAACCGGCCAAGCCACCGGTGGAAGGCGAGCTGCATCGCGAGGTGGGCGAGCGCACCCCGCGTGGCGCGTTTACCGCAGGTTTTGTGACCAACGGTTTGAATCCCAAGGCCACGCTGTTTTTCCTCTCGCTGTTCACCGTGGTGATCAACCCGCACACACCGCTGGCGGTGCAGGCCGGTTATGGCGTGTACCTCGCGGTGGCGACAGCGCTGTGGTTTTGCCTGGTGGCCATGCTGTTCAGCCAGCAGCGCGTGCGCGCCGGGTTTGCGAAGATGGGGCATTGGTTCGATCGCACCATGGGCGCGGTGTTGATTGCGATTGGGGTGAAGTTGGCGTTCACGAGCATGAAGTAATCGCTGCCCTTGAGCGGGCACGGTAAAAAATGTGGGAGGGGGCTTGCCCCCGATAGCCATAGGTATCGACACACCTGCGTAGCACCCAACCGCAACCACGATGCGAAGCGAGCCGCTCTTGATCTGGCTTTTGATCTTGATCTCAGGCGCCCCGTTAAACCACGCTGGCCGAACGCAGGCTTGAATCCGTGGGTAACCCGGCAGGACGCCGGGTTAGCCGCACTGGGCCATGGATGGCCCATTGCGGCGGCCCACGGATTCAAGCCTGCGTTCGGGCACACCGAGCATTGGCGAGGTGCCGAGTGGTGGGGCATGAGCCCTTTGGTTACTTTGGGGCTTTTCCAAAGTGACCCGCCGTCAGGGCGGAACCCTAAGTGGCCGTTACCGCAGAAACGGATACGTACTCGGTCCAATCCAACATCCTGGTCGGCTCTGAGGCCGCCATCGGGGGCAAGCCCCCTCCCACATTTGGACCGGGATCGACACCAACATCCTGGTCGGCCCAGAGGCCGCTATCGGGAGCTAGCTCCCTCGCCACATGTCGGTGTCATATCAAAGCTGTATAGATACCTATGCCCCGATAGCGGTGGATCAGCTAATAAATACTTGGCTGAAACACCGCCATCGGGGGCAAGCCCCCTCCCACATTGGATCTGCATGCGTCCGAGATCATGGCTAAAAGCTAGCATTTACCGGACCCTGCAAATCATTCCTTTGGCTGATTTAGCTGCAACATAACCTCTCTAAAGTGCAGGTCTTCACGCCAAGACCGCGCAGTCATAAAAGGGAGTCGTATGTTGCAGACCCGTGTTATCCCACCCGCCGAAGGCGCTTACCAATACCCGCTGTTGATCAAACGCCTGTTGATGTCCGGGGCGCGTTACGAGAAAACCCGGGAAATCATCTACCGCGACAAACTGCGCTACACCTACCCGACGCTGATCGAGCGCGTCGCGCGCCTGGCCAATGTGCTGACCGAAGCCGGGGTCAAGGCCGGTGACACGGTGGCGGTGATGGACTGGGACAGCCACCGTTACCTGGAGTGCATGTTCGCCATCCCGATGATCGGAGCGGTGATCCACACCATCAACGTGCGCCTGTCGCCGGAACAGATCCTCTACACCATGAACCACGCCAACGACCGCTTTGTGCTGGTCAACAGCGAGTTCGTGGGGCTTTACCAGGCGATCGCCGGGCAGCTCACCAGCGTCGACAAGACCGTGCTGATCACCGACGGCGACAGCAAGACGGCCGACCTGCCCAACCTGGTGGGCGAGTACGAAACCCTGCTGGCGGCGGCGAGCCCGACGTACCACTTCGAGGATTTCGACGAGAACTCCGTGGCCACCACCTTCTACACCACCGGCACCACCGGCAACCCCAAGGGCGTGTATTTCACCCATCGCCAACTGGTGCTGCACACCATCGGCGTGGCGACCATCATGGGCAGTGTCGACAGTGTGCGTTTGCTCGGCACCAACGACGTGTACATGCCCATCACACCGATGTTCCACGTGCACGCCTGGGGCCTGCCTTACGTGGCGACCATGCTAGGTTTGAAGCAGGTCTACCCCGGCCGCTACGACCCCGAATACCTGGTGGAGCTATGGCGCAAGGAAAAGGTCACTTTTTCCCATTGCGTGCCGACCATCCTGCAAATGGTGCTCAATGCCAAGGCCGCCCAGGACGTGGATTTCGGCGGTTGGAAAATCGTCATCGGCGGCAGCGCCCTCAACCGTTCGCTGTACGAAGCCGCCAAGGCCCGTGGCATTCAGTTGACGGCTGCGTACGGCATGTCCGAGACCGGGCCGCTGGTGTCCTGTGCTCATCTCAATGACGAGCTGATGGCCGGCAGCGAAGACGAACGCACCACTTATCGGATCAAGGCCGGTGTGCCCGGGCCGCTGGTGGAGGCGGCGATCATGGACACCGATGGCAACTTCCTGCCTGCCGACGGCGAATCCCAGGGCGAGCTGGTACTGCGCGCACCCTGGCTCACCGAGGGCTATTACAACGAGCCGCAAAAGGGCGCCGAGCTGTGGGCCGGTGGCTGGATGCACACCGGTGATGTCGCCACCCTGGATGCGTTCGGCGTGATCGATATCCGTGACCGCATCAAGGATGTGATCAAGACCGGTGGCGAGTGGGTCTCGTCCCTGGCCCTGGAAGACCTGGTCAGCCGCCACCCGGCGGTACGCGAAGTAGCGGTGGTGGGCATTGCCGACCCGCAGTGGGGCGAGCGCCCGTTTGCCCTGTTGGTGTTGCGTGATGGCCATGTGATAGGGGCTCGTGAGCTCAAGGAACACCTCAAGCCGTTCGTTGAATTGGGCCACTTGAGCAAGTGGGCGATTCCGAGCCAGATCGCCGTTGTTACTGAAATTCCCAAGACCAGCGTCGGCAAGCTCGACAAAAAACGTATCCGTATCGACATCATCGAATGGCAGGCCAACAACAGCACGTTCCTGTCGACCCTGTGACGCCGCTTGCCGTCCCCGTTCGGGGGCGGCAATGCTCTATCTCAGGCCTTTACTTGTGATTTGTGGAATTTCAGCCATCCTTGCCGCGTCGGCTTTCGTCGACGTGGCGAAAGGGTCGGGGCAGACGGGTTGGTGATGCAAATCACACTTTAGAGGGATCAAGCACTACCCCCTGCTGGCTATAGTCCCTTCCAGAGTTTTTCGCGGATGTTGCGCTTCGGGTGAAGGTGGCCCGGTTGTCGCTCGGCATTGGAATCGTTGTATCCCGGCCGTTACATGCATCTTCCGAAAGAGCTCACTGCCATAACAATAAAATGCACATGGAGTAGCGTCGATGACCTCAGTAAACCAGTTCTGGCGCCGGGCACGTCTGCCCCTGGCCGTCAGTCTCGCTTCTACGCTCGCCGGGCCCGCATTCGGCGTCAGTTTCAACATTGGTGAAATCGAAGGGAGTTTTGACTCATCCCTGTCGGTAGGCGCCAGTTGGAGCACGTCCAAGGCCAATCGCGACCTGATCGGCGCCAACAACGGCGGCAGGGGCCTGTCCCAGACCTCCGATGACGGCCACCTGAACTTCAAGCGCGGAGAAACCTTTTCGAAGATCTTCAAGGGCATCCACGACCTGGAACTGAAGTACGGCGACACCGGTGTGTTTGTGCGTGGCAAGTACTGGTACGACTTTGAACTCAAGGACGAAAGCCGTCCGTTCAAGGACATCAGCGACAACAACCGCAAGGAAGGCGCCAAGTCTTCCGGCGGGCAGATCCTCGATGCGTTCGTCTACCACAACTATTCGATCGCCGACGCGCCGGGTTCCGTGCGTTTCGGCAAGCAGGTCGTGAGCTGGGGCGAGAGTACCTTCATTGGCGGCGGTATCAACTCGATCAACCCGATCGACGTGTCGGCGTTTCGTCGTCCGGGGGCCGAGATCAAGGAAGGCCTGATTCCGGTCAACATGTTCTACGTGTCGCAGACGCTGACCGATAACTTGTCGGCCGAGGCGTTTTACCAGTTGGAATGGGACCAGACCGTCACCGACAACTGCGGCACCTTCTTCTCGCAGCCGGACGTGATTTCCGACGGCTGCAGCAACAACCTGCGGGTACTGAACAAGCGCTCGACCATCCCTGCCGCAGCGCTGCCGACCCTGGGTGCGCTGGGTGTGGACGTCAACAGCGAAGGCGTACTCGTGCGCCGTGGCCCGGACCGTGATGCCCGCGACAGCGGCCAGTTCGGCGTGGCCATGCACTATAACTTCGAGCCGCTGGATACCGAATTCGGCGCCTACTTCATGAACTACCACAGCCGTGCGCCGATCTTCAGCGCACAGGGCGCGCCATCGGCAGCCTACACCCGTCCGCTGGGCCCGCTGGGGGCATTGCGTCCGCTGATCGTGGCGGGCAGTTCGAACTACTTCGTCGAGTATCCGGAAGATATCCGCCTCTACGGTCTGAGTTTCTCCACCACATTGCCCACCGGCACCGCGTGGAGCGGTGAGTTGAGCTACCGGCCGAATGCGCCGGTGCAGTTGAGCACCACCGACATTCTGTTCGCCGGTGTCACGCCGATCCCGGGCTTTGGCAATGCGTCCGTGCTCAAGGGCACGCCGGGCCAGGACCTGCACGGTTACAACCGCAAGGAAGTGACCCAGTTCCAGACCACCTTCACGCACTTCTTCGACCAGGTGATGGGCGCCAGCCGCCTGACCACTGTCGGTGAAATCGGCGTGACCCATGTGGGTGGCCTGGAAAGCAAATCCCAGGCCCGCTATGGCCGCGACCCGGTCTTTGGCCCTGGCAGCTTGCCAGGTGGGTTCTGCAACGCCCTCAACAATTCAACCGCAACCGGTGCGGGCCTGCCCAACGCAGCCGGCCTGAACACCAACTGCAACAACGACGGCTACACCACCGCAACGTCCTGGGGCTACCGCGCCCGTGCCATCTGGGAATACCCGGACGTGTTCGCCGGCGTCAACCTCAAGCCCAACGTGGCCTGGTCCCATGACGTCAAAGGTTACTCGCCAGGCCCCGGCGGCAACTTCGAAGAGGGGCGCAAGGCGGTCAGCCTGGGCCTGGATGCCGAATACCAGAACACCTACACCGCCAGCCTGGCCTACACCAACTTCTTTGGTGGCAAGTTCAGCACGGTGAATGACCGCGATTTCGTCGCCCTGAGCTTCGGCGCCAACTTCTAAGCACACTCTTTTCAAGTGGTATGTATTCAGGAAGTCCAGAACATGAAAATAACTAAAAGTCTGTTGCACGTGGGTGTGCTTGGGCTGTCGATCCTGGCGAGCAACGTCATGGCGGCGGTGTCGGCGGATGAAGCCGCCAAGCTGGGCACCAGCCTGACCCCGATGGGCGCCGAAATGGCCGGGAACGCGGCCGGTACCATCCCCAAATGGTCACCGATGCCGGTGAACGCAGGGGCGGTGGATGCCAAGGGTTTCCTGGCCAACCCGTACGCCAGCGAACAACCGCAGTTCACCATCACCGCGCAGAACGTCGAGCAATACAAAGACAAACTGGCCCCCGGGCAGTACGCGATGTTCAAGCGTTACCCGGACAGCTTCAAGATGCCGGTGTACCCGACTCATCGCGGCGCCACGGTGCCGGCTGACGTGTTCGCCTCCATCAAGAAAAACGCCACCACGACCAACCTGGTGTCCGGCGGCAACGGCCTGGAAAACTTCGAGACGGCGGTGCCGTTCCCGATTCCGAAAAGCGGCGTCGAGGTGATCTGGAACCACATCACCCGTTATCGCGGCGGTAGCGTCACGCGCCTGGTGACCCAGGCCACCCCGCAAACCAACGGTTCCTACAGCCTGGTGTACTTCCGCGACCAATTCGTGTTCCGCGACAAAATGAAGGACTTCGACCCGAAAAACCCCGGCAACGTACTGTTCTACTTCAAGCAGCAAGTCACCGCGCCGGCGCGTCTGGCCGGTGGTGTGCTGCTGGTGCACGAGACCCTGGACCAGGTCAAGGAACCGCGTTCGGCGTGGGTCTACAACGCCGGGCAACGCCGCGTGCGCCGGGCGCCGCAGGTGTCCTATGACGGGCCGGGCACGGCCGCCGATGGCCTGCGCACCTCCGACAACCTCGACATGTACAACGGCGCGCCGGACCGCTACGACTGGAAACTGGAAGGCAAGAAGGAAATCTACATCGCCGCCAACAGCTACAAGATCGACGATCCGAAGTTGAAATACGCCGACATCATCAAGGCCGGCCACATCAACCAGGACCTGACGCGCTACGAGCTGCGCCGCGTCTGGCATGTGGTCGCGACCTTGAAGGAAGGCCAGCGCCACATCTATGCCAAACGTGACTTCTACATCGACGAGGACACCTGGCAAGCTGCGGTGATCGACCATTACGACGGCCGTGGCCAACTGTGGCGCGTCGCCGAAGCCCATGCCGAGAACTACTACGACAAGCAAGTGCCGTGGTATGCCCTGGAAACCCTCTACGACTTGCAGTCCGGCCGCTACCTGGCCCTGGGCATGAAGAACGAAGAGAAGCAGGCGTATGACTTCGGCTTCACCGCCACCACCAGCGACTTCACCCCGGCAGCCCTGCGCCAGGACGGCGTTCGCTAACCTGCGCTGATCCTCAAATGTGGGAGGGGGCTTGCCCCCGATAGCGGCGCGACAGTCGATGCATGTATTGACTGACCCACCGCCATCGGGAGCAAGCTCCCTCCCACATTTTGTTTGGGGTGTCTGTAGCGATATTTTTTGTCGCAGTTCTTTTTCAGACATTTGTTGCAAAGATCTACAATCCCGCCGCTTTTACCGCTAGTCTGCGGACATCTGCAATGCCGACAACAGCCTTCTACAAGAGCCCGGCGATGACTGATCTGTCCCGAATCCAGGGGCCTGCCGGCGCGGTAATTCCAAGCCTGGGAGGCCGTTTCTACAGGCCGCCGTTGCCCGACGGTTACGTGCTGCGCCCACGCCTGTGCGAACGCCTGGGCGCCGGCCTGGAAGGACGGCTGTTGCTGGTCAGCGCGCCGGCGGGGTTCGGCAAGAGTTCCCTGGCGGTCGAGTTCTGCCAGAGCCTGCCGGCCCACTGGCAAAACCTGTGGCTGGGCCTGAGCCCGCGGGACAACGACCCTGGCCGTTTTCTCGAGCGCCTGCTCGAAGGCTTGCGCGCGTATTTCCCGCAACTGGGTGCCCAGTCCCTGGGCTTGCTGAAAATGCGTCAGCGTCACCAACCCTTCGCCTTTGAAGAATGGCTCGATGGCCTGCTCGATGAGCTGACGGTGCATTTGTCTGTCCACGCGCCGCTGCTGCTGGTGCTCGATGACTACCATTTGGCCCAGGGGCCGGTGCTGGACCGTTGCCTGCAGTTTTTCCTCAATCATTTGCCCGATGGCCTGGTGATGCTGGTTACCAGCCGCCAGCGTCCGGACTGGCACCTGGCGCGCCTGCGCCTGTCGCGGCACCTGCTGGAATTGCATGAGCAGGACCTGCGCCTGACCCATGACGAATCCCTGGCCGTGCTGCACCGGCACAGCAGTTCGCTGCGCGGTGAGGCTCTGGAGAACCTGATCCGTCGCAGTGAGGGCTGGGTCGCCGGCCTGCGCTTCTGGCTGCTGGCGGCCTCCGAAGCCGGCAGCGACGGTGCCTTGCCCCAGGGCCTGAACGGCGGCGAAGGGCTGATTCGCGATTATTTGCTGGAAGAGGTCATCGACTGCCTGCCTGCGCAGGTGCAGGCGTTTCTGTATGACACCGCGCCCCAGGAGCGTTTCTGCGGCGAGCTGTGCGACGCGATCCGCGAGGCCCATGACAGCCCGGAAATCCTGCGCTACCTGCAGGCCCACCAGGTATTTCTGGTGCCGTTGGATGAACAGGGCCACTGGTACCGTTATCACCATTTGTTTTCCGACCTGCTGCGCGCGCGCCGCGAGAAGAGCGCCACCTTGCCCCTGGCCAGTCTGCACCTGCGGGCCTGTCGCTGGTTCAACGCCCAGGGCCTGATTGATGAGGCGGTGGAGCAGGCGCTGCGGGCCGGTCACCTGGATGTGGCGGCGAACCTGGTGCAGAACCTGTCCGAGGAGCAACTGCTGGCGGAACAGAATGTCGGCATGTTGCTGCGCTGGAAAATGGACTTGCCCGACAGCCTGTTGATCAGCACGCCGCGCTTGATCGTGCTCTACAGTTGGGCGCTGGGGTTGGCGTGCCAGTTGGACGCGGCGCAGGAATTATCCAGCTACCTCAGCCGCTTCCTGCCGGCGCCGTCGGCCACCGCGCAGAAATCCATGCTGGCCCAATGGCTGGCACTGAGCGGGATCATCGCCCGCGGGCGAGGGGACCGCGAATTGACCCAGCGCTATTGCAGCGAGGCCCTGGAAAGCCTGCCGCACAAGCGTTATGGCCAGCGCCTGATGTGCCTGTCGACCTTGTCCAACCTGGCGATCGTCGATGCCGATCTCTGGCGTGCCCGTGGCCTGAATCGTGAGTCCCTGGAATTGGCGCAGCGTGTCGGTAACCCGCTGTTTGAAGCCCTGGCCCATTACGACCGCGCCCGGGTGCTGCAGGCGCGCGGCGAGGTCCTGCGTGCCCTGGACGAAGTGCGCCAGGGCCTGCAGCGCCTGCACGGGCTGGCGGCTCAGCGGCTGTATGCCGTGCGCGCGCGATTGTCGCTCTATGAAGGTTTCCTGTTGCTGCTGCGTTACCAGCCCGAAGCCGGCCTTGCGCGGTTGCGCGCCGGCCTGACTGAAGCCCGCGCCTGCCGGGATATCAGCGTGCTGATCGGACATTGTGTGATCGCCAGCTTCGAAGGCCGGCGTGGCGATTTTTCCACGGCCTTTGCCGAACTGGCCGAGGCTGAACGCCTGATGCACATCTGGGACGTGCCGCCGATCTACTACCTGGCGATGATCACCCTGATCAAATGCGAGCTGTGGCTGGCCCAGGGCCGTACCGACCTGGCCGAGGCCTGGCTGGCCCGGCTGGGACAGACCTACACCGGTGAGCAGGCCGCCGCCGCACCGGAGTTTCACCCGCACTTGCCGCAACATGTGGAGCTGCAACAGGCCGCGCTGGATGCCATTCGCCAACAGCCCGACAAGGCGCTGCAACGGCTTGAGGACGTGGCGCAACAGGCGCTCAACAGCGGTCGCCAGATAATCGCCCTGATCGCCCTGGCCCAGCAGGCGCATTTGTTGCTGGCGTGTGGTCAGCAAACCAGGGCCGGGTTGGTGCTGGCCCGCGCCCTCGAAGCCGGCACCGGGGGCGCACTGCAACCGTTCCAGCGGTTGCTGGAGCAATACCCGCAGTGGATGCGCGAGCAGTTGGGCAAGCATCCACACGTTCTGCTGAACCAGGCCTTGCTGGCGTTGCTACCGGCAGTCACCTGTGTTGAAAGCGCGCCTCATCATGAAACCCTGAGCACACGTGAGCTGGCGGTACTGCAACTGATCGCCCAGGGCTGTTCCAACCAGGAGATCAGCAACCAGCTGTTCATTTCCCTGCACACCGTGAAAACCCACGCCAGCCATATCAACAGCAAGCTCGGCGTGGAGCGCCGTACCCAGGCGGTGGCGCGGGCCAAGTCGATGGGACTGTTGGGCTGATGGCGCTGCGCATTGTGCATCGTTTAATTAAACGATCCACCGCTGTCGGGAGCACGTACCTCCCGAACCTGAATGATCCATGGCCTGGCTCCGGTTTGCGCCTCGCTCACGGAATTTTTACCGTTTGTCGTGTTCTAAACCCGGCACAGGTCCGTTGTCCACGTCCTCTGCATCACCGAATGCAAAAGTAGGAGCTTCCTTCATGTTCACTCCGCGTCGTCTGCTTGTTGTTGCTACCGCCGTAGCCCTTTTATCCGGCTGCGCTTCACCTAATCCTTATGATGGCAGCCAGGGACAGGCCGGCAATGGTTCCGAGAGCGGCATGAGCAAGACCGCCAAGTACGGCGGCCTCGGCGCGCTGGCCGGGGCATTGGCCGGTGCGGCCATCGACCATAACAACCGTGGCAAGGGCGCGCTGATTGGCGCAGTGGTCGCGGGCGCCGGCGCTGCAGGCTATGGCTACTACGCCGACCAGCAAGAGAAAAAACTGCGCGAAAGCATGGCCAATACCGGCGTTGAAGTGCAACGCCAGGGTGACCAGATCAAGTTGATCATGCCCGGCAATATCACCTTCGCCACCAACTCCGACGCTATCGCCAGCAGCTTCTACCAGCCGTTGAACAACCTGGCCAACTCCCTCAAGCAGTTCAACCAGAACACCATCCAGATCGTTGGCTACACCGACAGCACCGGCAGTCGCCAGTTGAACATGGACCTGTCCCAGCGCCGTGCGCAGAGCGTGGCCAACTACCTGACTTCCCAAGGCGTCAGTGCCGCCAACCTGAGCGCACGCGGTGCCGGCCCGGATAATCCGATTGCCAGTAACGCCGACGTCAATGGTCGTGCCCAGAACCGTCGTGTAGAAGTGAACCTTGGTCCGATCCCGGGCCAGCAGTACGGCCAGCCGGGCGCCCAGCAACAGGCGCCGCAGCAGAACAACCAGTTCCAGGGCAACCCGTACTCGCAATACCAGTAAACAACCGATACAAAAAAGGGCGCCGTGCAGTCAATGCACGGCGCCCTTTTTCATGGCTGACGGTTACATGGATCGTTCCCACGCAGAGCGTGGGAACGATCACCTGGGCACTGACGGTTACATCAGTCGATGTATTCGAACACCTTCACGATTTTCTGCACACCCGACACGCCCTGTACCAGGTTGGCCGCGCGAGTGGCTTCAGCCTGGGTCAGCAGGCCCATCATGTAGACGATGCCGTTGTCGGTGACGATCTTGATGCGCGAGCCCGGCACGGCGCTGTCGGTAAGCATCTGCGCCTTGATCTTGGTGGTCAGCAACGCATCGTTGCTGATCGCCAGCAGGGTGATCGGGTCCATGACCTGCAGTTCGTTGTGCACCTTCTTGACCCGCTGCACCGTCGAGGCAGCCTGTTCGGCCTGGGCCTTGAGCTCTTCGCGCGGAGTCTGGCCGGCCAGCAGCACGACGCCGTTGAAGCTGGTCACGACGATGCGCGATGCGCCATTACCCAGGTCCGTGGCCGCTTTGGCGACGTTGACCTTGACCTTGGTTTCGATCAGCGAGTCATCGATGGTGCTGCCGAATGTGCGTGTGCCCCGGTCGTCCTGGATGGGGGTGTCCCGTGTTGCGGTGATTGCCGTGCTGCAACCGCTGATGGCAAGGCACAGCGTGATGGCCAAAAGGCTAAGGCGGTTAACGGTCATTCTTCACTCCCGAACAGTTGGCTGTCGATCAGATCGCACAGGCAGTGGATCGCCAGCAGGTGGACTTCTTGAATGCGTGCAGTGACATTGGCCGGGACGCGAATCTCCACGTCCTCAGGCAGCAGCAATGAGGCCATGCCGCCGCCGTCGCGCCCGGTCAAGGCTACGACAATCATTTCGCGATCATGTGCGGCCTGGATCGCTTGAATGATGTTCGCCGAGTTGCCGCTGGTGGAAATCGCCAGCAACACATCGCCCGGCTGGCCGAGGGCGCGGATCTGTTTGGAGAAGATTTCGTTGTAGCTGTAGTCGTTGGCGATCGAGGTGATCGTCGACGTGTCGGTGGTCAGGGCGATCGCCGGCAGGCTCGGGCGCTCGCGCTCGAAGCGGTTGAGCAGCTCGGAGGAAAAATGCTGGGCGTCACCGGCCGAGCCGCCGTTACCGCACGAAAGCATTTTGCCTTCGTTGAGCAAGGCATTGACCATGACCTGACTGGCTTGCTCGATGTGCGGTGCAAGTACGTCCATCGCCTGTTGCTTGGTGTCGATGCTGGCCTGGAAAAGCTGGCGAATTCGGGATTGCATGTCCATCTGTGTGACCTTAATTAGCGCGGCTGTTTGACACGGAAATGTGCAGCCCGCAAAGCAAAGAGCAAAAGTGTGTGGTGAAGGTGCCGGGTGAGTCAGCTGTCGAAGGCATCTTTGAGCCAGTTCAGATCAGCAGGGCCCGACGGTGTGCTTTCTATGGCAACCACATCGAAACGGCAGGGGGAATTGGCCCAGCGATGCTCTTTTAACAGGAAAAACTGCGCGGCGAGTATCAGCTTCTGACGCTTGCGCCCATCGATACTGGCGAGCGCGCCACCCCATTGTGCGTGTTTTCTGTAGCGGACTTCGACGAATACTACTGTATCGCCGTCAAGCATGACCAGATCAAGCTCACCGCGTTTACATAACCAGTTCTGCGCCAGAAGACGCAGACCCTGTTGCTGCAGGTAGCTCAATGCCTGGTGTTCGGCATCCTTGCCGCTTTGTGCGCTGGACCGCTCGGGCATCAGCGCGGGGTGTCCGGCAGGCGTTGGATTTCGCCGCCGACAAACTTCGCCCAAGGCATCTGGCGGTCAACGCGCTGGTTGGCGCCGATGCCCAGGTTACCGGAGAGACCGTCGACCCGGGTGTCCGGCAGCGCCTTGAGCTGGCCCAGGCGTGGCGCCAGGCGATAGGCATCGACGCCCATCGCGTAGAGCCGGCCCAGGCTGCCATTGGCTTGCGGCCATTGTGCGGCAACCTGGTTGCGCAGCGGGTCGGTGGTGTTGAGCAACCAAGGGGTTTCGCAGAACATCACGTTGGTCATGTCCAGGTACTGGTTGCGGTCGCCGCTGGCGCTGAATACGTGGGAAGTCGCGTAGACAGGCACATCACCGGCGTATTGGAAGTTCAGGGTCGGCTTGATCTGCTGGGCCAGTTGCGGGGTCACGGCCAGGAAGATGAACTCGATGTCCTGGCGACGCGACGGCTGGGCGGCAACGTCAGTACCGACGGTGCTTTGCAGGCTCTTGGCGCGGCCTTCGCTCTTGCGCAGCTGGAACAGGTCAGCGATCTGCTGGGCCAAAGCCACCGGCTGATCGACGTACTCGACGCCCATGACGGTGCCGCCGTTGGCTTCCCAATCCTGACGGAACGCTTTGTACACACGCTCGCCCCATTCGCCACGGGGCACCATGGCGGCGGCGCGGTGCAGGCCGTCGGCCCGGGCGCGGCGCGACACTTCACGGGCTTCGTCTTCAGCGGCCAGGCCGAACTGGAACAGTTGCGCCGGGCCTTGATCGGTTTCGCTGTAGTTCAGCGCCAGGGTGGTGATGGGGAGTTGCGGGCGAGCACTGAGCTGTTTGACCAGCGGCTTTTCCAGTGGGCCGACCACCAGTTGCACGCCGGCGGCCTGGGCCTTGGCGTAGAAGTCGTCGATGGAGGTCAGGCGCGAGCTGTCGTAAAACTCAATCACGGGCGGTTTCTGCCCGGCCTGTTCGGCCTGGTAGTGCGCGGCCATGAAGCCTTCACGCAACGCCTTGCCGACGGCCGCCAGGGCGCCTTCCTGCGGCAGCAACAGGGCGATCTTGTTGAGCGGCTGGCTGGCCAGTTCCTTGAGTTTGGTCAGCGGCGTCGGCAATTGCACCGCCGCCGGATGGCCCGGGTTGCGCGCACGCCAGGTGTCGATGGCGGTTTGCTGTTGTTCCAGTGTGCCGGCGCCCTTGACCGCCTGGGCCAGGGTGATCCAGCCGTCCAGCGTCGGGTTGCCGGTCGCTTGCAACTGCTCGGACGGCAGTGCGGCAATCAGCGCCCAGATCGCTTCGTGATTGTTGTTGGCCGCGTCGCCGCTGAGCAGAGGCGCCATGGCGACACGCTCGCGCGCCGCAGCCAGGGTCTGGCCGTCGGCTTCATAGGCGCGGGCATGCACGGTGCCGGTGCGGACCTGCTGATCGGCCGGCAGCTCCTTCAGGCTTTGCAGGCTGGGATGGTCCAACGCCGTCAAGGCAGCCTTGGGCTGGTTGCGGGTCATCGCCAGTTCCGCTGCCAGGGTGCTGGCAAATATCTGCCCGGCTGGCTTCAGCACATTCAGGGGCACCTGGGCCAGGATCTGCGAGGAACGGCCAGCATTGTTCTGCCGGTAGGCCAGGTCAGCCGCACTCAGGCGCAGCAATGCGGCCTTTTCCGGCGTGCTGGCGGCCGTGGCCTGTTCAAGCAATTGCTCGATACTGGCATCCGGGGTGCGTGGAAGGTCGCCAAGACTCGACGAGGGCGAGCTGGCGCAAGCGGCCAGCAAGGCAGCGAGGCAGAGGGCGGAGAGCAGCCGCAGGCAAGCGATCATGTAAGTGTTCCTGATACCGATCAAATTAGCGTGGAAGTGTACCCAAGCACTGGCTCAGGCGCGATGTTCGTGGCGTGAAACCGTGGATTTAGGTCGTGCAATTGTTGCCGGTTGCTAACAATGGCTGAAACGACATCCGCCGTGACGGCATATTTTCAGCGCGTCGACGCGCTACAATGTGGCTTTTGCCAATCATCGAGGTGTGCGTTTTGACTGCTCCAGGTCCTTTGAATTCCACTGCAGGCTCGCTTTTTGTCGTGGCGACGCCGATTGGCAACCTGGACGACATCAGTGCGCGGGCATTGAAGGTGTTGCGCGAGGTCAAATTGATCGCGGCGGAAGACACGCGGCACTCCCAACGGTTGATGCAGCATTTTGGTATCAGCACGCCACTGGCGGCGTGCCATGAACACAACGAGCGCGAGGAGGGCAGCCGTTTTATCACCCGTTTGCTGGCGGGTGATGATGTTGCGCTGATCTCCGATGCGGGCACGCCGCTGATTTCCGACCCCGGGTACCATCTGGTCCGCCAGGCGCGCGCCGCAGGTATCAATGTAGTGCCTGTTCCGGGAGCGTGCGCGCTGATTGCTGCATTATCTGCAGCCGGCTTGCCGTCGGACCGTTTTATCTTCGAAGGCTTCCTGCCCGCCAAGACCGTAGG
This sequence comes from Pseudomonas sp. 44 R 15, assembly GCF_900004965.1. Lineage (NCBI taxonomy): Bacteria > Pseudomonadati > Pseudomonadota > Gammaproteobacteria > Pseudomonadales > Pseudomonadaceae > Pseudomonas > Pseudomonas sp. 44 R 15. Next base: position 42,279 of record NZ_CVTU01000064.1, on the reverse strand, counting down.
GCGTCGCGCCCGTCTCCAGGCGTTGAAGGAAGAGCCGCGCACCCTGATTTTCTACGAAGCCCCGCACCGCATCCTGGAATGCCTGCAGGATATGGAGCTGGTGTTCGGCGGCGAGCGCCTGGCGCTGCTGGCGCGTGAGTTGACCAAGACCTTCGAGACCCTCAAGGGCCTGCCCCTGGAAGAGCTGCGCGGGTTTGTCGAAGGCGACAGCAATCAGCAGCGTGGCGAGTGCGTCGTGCTGGTGGCCGGCTGGACGGCTCCCGAGAGTGAGGACGCAGTCGGTAGCGAAGCCATGCGCATCCTCGATTTGCTGTTAAAGGAAATGCCGCTCAAGCGCGCCGCTGCCCTGGCGGCGGAAATTACCGGGGTGCGCAAGAATGTGTTGTATCAAGCCGCGCTCGATAAACAGAAAGCCGAATAGTTCCGGGGCCGGGCCGGTGTTTCGTCCGAACGTGATGGCAATGCTGCACTTTTAATACTTGTCCTGAAGCCGTCGTGCCGTTAACCTGCGCGGCGGAGAGTCGATTGGACAGTCGCTGCCTTCTATGAAAATTAGGGGGGGGAGGAAAGTCCGGGCTCCATAGGGCGAAGTGCCAGGTAATGCCTGGGAGGCGTGAGCCTACGGAAAGTGCCACAGAAAATAACCGCCTAAGCACTTCGGTGCCGGTAAGGGTGAAAAGGTGCGGTAAGAGCGCACCGCACGACTGGCAACAGTTCGTGGCTAGGTAAACCCCACTTGGAGCAAGACCAAATAGGGTCCCAAGGCGTGGCCCGCGCTGGGACCGGGTAGGTTGCTAAAGATGTCCAGTGATGGCCATCGTAGACGAATGACTGTTCAAGACAGAACCCGGCTTACAGATCGACTCTCCACCTTTTTTCCTTCCATCCGTACCTCGGGTGGAAACCGGTAGTAACGCAAGAATCCCTCCCTGCCAAATCATTGGCAGATGCGTCTTCGTAATACCAAAAAAATCTTACTCTTAATAAATTACTTTAACTTTGAGCCTCAGCTCTTTGAGTTGGCTGCGCTTGTTGAGTCAAAAACAACGCTGAAGTCGGGTTTCTCCTCTCTTTACGCTCGTAAATCTCCGTTCTGTAAGGCTTTTCCTTCTATCCGCGCCTTGACGGTGTGGTGGGCGCATTCCTATAGTGTGCGCAAGTGGCGGAAAGTGGCACAAAGTGGGTTTTTTGAACGTAAAACGCTAAAATTTGGAGAAACGCATCTGTGTTTCGCGGAGCTAACGCTATCAGTCTCGATGCAAAAGGCCGTCTCGCTATGCCGAGCCGGTATCGTGACGAGCTCATTTCGCGAAGTTCAGGGCAGTTAATCATCACGATTGACGCTGTTGACCCTTGTTTATGTGTTTACCCCCTCGATGAGTGGGAGTTGATCGAAACCAAGTTGCGCGCGCTGCCTTCATTGCGTGAAGAAAACCGCCGCCTGCAGCGTTTGCTGATCGGTAATGCCGTCGACCTTGAACTCGATGGCAGCGGTCGTTTCCTGGTGCCTCCGCGGTTGCGCGAATACGCCAGGCTCGACAAGCGCGCGATGCTGGTAGGCCAATTGAACAAGTTCCAATTGTGGGACGAAGATGCCTGGGATGCTGTTTCTGCAGCTGACCTGGCTGCTATTCAACAACCGGGCGCCATGCCTGATGAACTGCGTGATTTGATCCTGTGACTATTGATAGCGGCTTTAACCACATCACCGTACTGCTTGACGAAGCCGTTGAGGCTCTCGCCGTACGCGCGGATGGCTGCTATCTGGATGGCACCTTCGGCAGGGGCGGGCACAGTCGGTTGATACTCAGCCAGCTCGGGCCCAACGGTAAACTCCTCGGGTTCGACAAAGACCCTCAAGCGATTGCCACCGGGCAAGCGCTAGCGGCCGAAGACGGCCGCTTTGTCGTTGTGCAGCGCAGCTTTGCCGAGCTTGGCGCCGAAGTCGCCGAGCGCGGCATGGCGGGCAAGGTGGCCGGGGTTCTGCTCGACCTGGGCGTGTCTTCGCCGCAGCTCGATGACCCGGAGCGCGGCTTCAGCTTCATGAACGACGGCCCCCTCGACATGCGCATGGACCCGACGCGTGGCGTCAGCGCCGCGCAGTTCATCGCCACCGCGCCAGTCGAAGAAATCGCCCGGGTGTTCAAGGAATACGGTGAAGAACGCTTCGCCGGCCGCATGGCCCGCGCCGTGGTCGAGCGCCGCGAGATCCAGCCGTTCGAACGCACCGCCGACCTGGCCGAAGTGCTGAAAGTCGCCAATCCGGCCTGGGAGAAGGGCAAGAACCCGGCGACCCGTGCGTTCCAGGGCTTGCGCATTCACGTCAACAACGAATTGGGCGATCTGGAGGCCGGCCTCGAGGCTGCCCTCGAGGCGCTGGAAGTGGGCGGTCGCCTGGTGGTGATCAGTTTCCATTCCCTGGAAGACCGCATCGTCAAACTGTTCATGCGGCGTCTGGTCAAGGGCGAATCGGACAACCTGCCGCGCAACCTGCCGGTGCGTTTCGAAGCCTTTGTGCCGAAAATCAAAATCCATGGCAAAGCGCAGTTCGCCTCTGAAGCCGAACTCAAGGCCAACCCACGTTCCCGTAGCGCCGTCATGCGCGTCGCGGAGAAGTTGCGGTGAGCAAGCTTTTCGCCAAACCCCTGCCGGGCGGCAGCTTCTTTATGTTGCTGCTGTTTGTCGGCGTGCTGGTGTCCGCGATTGCGGTGTCCTACAGCGCGCATTGGAACCGTCAGTTGCTCAATACCCTCTATGGGGAATTGAGCGTGCGCGACAAGGCGCAGGCGGAATGGGGTCGGCTGATCCTGGAGCAAAGTACCTGGACGGCCCATAGCCGTATCGAAGTGCTGGCCACCGAACAGCTGAAAATGCACATTCCGGGCGCTGCCGACGTTCGCATGGTGGCGCCATGATGAAGCTCGAGGGCGCACTCTACCCATGGCGCTTCCGTCTGATGCTCGGCTTGCTGGCGTTGATGGTAGGCGCGATCGTCTGGCGGATCTTCGACCTGCAGGTGGTCGACCGTGACTTCCTGATCGGCCAGGGCGACGCCCGCAGCCTGCGACATATTCCGATTCCCGCGCACCGCGGCCTTATCACCGACCGTAACGGCGAGCCCCTGGCCGTGAGTACGCCGGTGACCACCCTGTGGGCCAACGCCAAGGAATTGCAGGTGGCCAAGGACAAGTGGCCCGAACTCGCCGCTGCCCTGGGGCAGGATCGCAAAGCCCTGACCGAGCGCCTGGAAGCCCAGGCCAATAAAGAATTCATCTACCTGGTTCGCGGGCTCACCCCTGAGCAGGGTCAGCAAGTGCTCGACCTTAAAATTCCCGGTGTCTATGGCATCGAGGAATTTCGTCGTTTCTACCCGGCCGGGGAAACCACTGCGCACATGGTCGGTTTTACCGATATCGATGACCATGGCCGCGAAGGGGTCGAGTTGGCCTACGACGAATGGCTGGCCGGGGTTCCGGGCAAGCGCCAGGTCATCAAGGACCGGCGCGGCAGACTGATCAAGGATGTACAGGTCACCAAGAACGCCAAGGCCGGCAAGCCCTTGGCGTTGTCGATTGACTTGCGCCTGCAGTACCTGGCCAACCGTGAGCTGCGTAACGCGATCATCGAGAACGGCGCAAAAGCCGGCAGCCTGGTGATCATGGACGTGAAGACCGGCGAGATCCTCGCCATGGTCAACCAGCCGACGTACAACCCGAACAACCGTCGCAACCTGCAACCGGCGATGATGCGCAACCGCGCCATGATCGACGTGTTCGAGCCGGGTTCGACCATGAAAGCCATCTCCATGAGCGCCGCCCTGGAAACCGGACGCTGGAAGCCCAGCGACAAGGTCGAGGTGTATCCAGGTACGTTGCAGTTGGGCAAATACACCATTCGTGACGTGTCCCGTACCGAGGGCCCGGTGCTGGACCTGACCGGCATCCTGATCAACTCCAGTAACGTGGGCATGAGCAAGGTCGCCTTTGATATCGGCGGCGAGACCATCTACCACCTGGCGCAAAAAATCGGCCTGGGTCAGCCCACCGGGCTCGACTTCCCCGGTGAGCGCGTAGGCAACCTGCCGAACTACCGCGACTGGAAAAAAGCCGAGACCGCCACGCTGTCCTACGGCTACGGCCTGTCGGTGACCGCGATCCAGCTGGCCCATGCTTTCTCTGTATTGGCCAATAACGGCCGCATGGTTCCGCTGAGCCTGATCCATGTCGACGAAGCGCCGAAAGCCACCCAGGTGATCCCGGAAAAAGTCGCCAAGACCATGCAAGGCATGCTGCAACAAGTGATCGAGGCGCCGCGTGGTGTATTCCGCGCCCAGGTGCCGGCTTATCACGTGGCCGGCAAGTCCGGTACTGCACGTAAAACCTCGGTCGGCACCAAGGGCTATGCGGAAAATTCCTATCGCTCGCTGTTCGCCGGTTTCGGCCCGATGAGCGACCCACGCTACGCCATCGTCGTGGTGATCGATGAGCCGAGCAAGGCCGGTTACTTCGGTGGCCTGGTCTCGGCGCCGGTGTTCAGCAAAGTCATGTCCGGCACCCTGCGCCTGATGAACATCACGCCGGACAATCTGCCGCCGACCCAGCAAGCGAACGCCGCACCGCCGGTAGCCGCTGTAAAAGCCAATGGAGGGCGCGGCTGATGTCTCTTAGCCTGAACAAGATTTTTGCCCACGCCGGCCGCGATCTGTTGATCCGCGAGTTGAGCCTGGACAGCCGCACGGTACGCGCCGGTGACTTGTTCCTGGCGGTGCCTGGTGGCAAATTCGATGGCCGTGCGCACATCGCCGATGCCCTGCAGCGTGGCGCTGCCGCCGTGGCCTATGAAGTGGATGGCGCCACTGTGCTGCCAATCACCGATGTGCCGTTGATTCCGGTGAAGAACCTGGCCGCCCAGCTGTCCGACATCGCCGGGCGCTTCTATGGCGAGCCGAGCCGCCACCTCAACCTGGTGGGCGTAACCGGCACCAACGGCAAGACCAGCGTCACTCAGTTGGTCGCCCAGGCGCTTGACCTGCTGGGCCAGCATTGCGGCATCGTCGGTACCCTGGGCACCGGCTTTTATGGCGCGTTGCAAAGCGGCCTGCACACCACGCCGAACCCGATTGCCGTGCAGGCGACCCTGGCCGACCTGAAAAAGGCCGGTGCCAGGGCGGTTGCCATGGAAGTCTCGTCCCATGGCCTGGACCAGGGCCGCGTGACGGCGTTGGCGTTTGATGTGGCCGTGATGACCAACCTGTCCCGGGATCATCTGGACTACCACGGCACCATGGAGGCGTACGCCGCCGCCAAGGCCAAGCTGTTCGCCTGGAATGATCTGAAATGCCGGGTGGTCAACCTCGACGACGCGTTTGGCCGCCAGCTGGCTGCCCAAGACAGCGAAGCGCGCCTGATCAGCTACAGCCTGGAAGATTCCAGCGCCTACCTGTATTGCCGTGAGGCCCAATTCAATGACGAAGGCGTGCGCGCTACGTTGGTTACGCCTCAGGGCGAACACCATTTGCGCAGCACCTTGCTCGGTCGCTTCAACCTGAGCAACGTGCTCGCCGCTATCGGCGCGCTGCTCGGCCTGGATTACGCCCTCGACGAAATCCTCAAGGTGTTGCCGAAGCTGGAAGGCCCGGCCGGTCGCATGCAGCGCCTGGGTGGCGGCACACAACCGCTGGTGGTGGTCGACTACGCTCACACCCCTGACGCCCTGGAAAAAGTCCTGCTGGCGCTGCGCCCCCATGCCAAGGGCAAGCTGTTGTGCCTGTTCGGCTGCGGCGGCGACCGCGATCGCGGCAAGCGTCCGTTAATGGCCGAGATTGTCGAGCGCCTGGCTGACGGCGTGCTGGTGACCGACGACAACCCGCGCAGCGAAGAACCGGGGCGGATTTTCGACGATATCCGCCAAGGCTTCAAAGACACCGCCAACGTCACCTTCGTGGCCGGTCGCGGCACCGCCATCGCGCAATTGATCGCCAGCGCCAGCGCGGATGACGTGGTCGTGCTGGCCGGCAAGGGGCATGAGGATTACCAGGAAATCAACGGCGAGCGCCATGCCTTTTCCGATCTGGTCGAGGCGGATCGCGCCTTGACTGCCTGGGAGGTCGCCCATGCTTAAGGCGATGACATTCAGCGAACTGGCCCAGGCGTTGTCCGCCCGCGTGCTGTCCAGCGATTGCACGTTCGACGGCGTCAGTATCGACAGTCGCAACATCAAGCCGGGCCAGTTGTTCGTCGCCCTCGCAGGCCCGCGCTTCGATGGCCACGACTACCTTAACGAAGTCGCCGCCAAAGGCGCCGTGGGTGCCCTGGTGCAACGCGAAGTGGCGCACGCCACCTTGCCTCAGCTGCTGGTTGCCGATACCCGCCTGGCCCTGGGCCAACTGGGCGCGCTGAACCGCGCCGCCTTCGACAAGCCGGTTGCCGCCGTCACCGGTTCCAGTGGCAAGACCACCGTCAAAGAGCTGTTGGCCGGTGTACTGCGCACGCGCGGGCCGGTGCTCGCTACCCGTGGCAACCTGAACAATGATTTCGGCGCACCGCTGACCCTGCTCGAACTGGCCCCGGAACACACGGCGGCGGTGATCGAGCTGGGCGCTTCACGCATCGGCGAGATTGCCTACACCGTGGCGCTGACCCAGCCTCACGTCGCCATTATCAATAACGCCGGCACCGCCCACGTCGGTGAGTTCGGTGGCCCGGAAAAAATCGTCGAAGCCAAGGGTGAAATCCTTGAAGGCCTCGACGCTTCGGGCACTGCTGTACTGAATCTGGATGACAAGGCTTTTGAGACCTGGCGTGCACGTGCCGCCGGTCGCAGGGTGCTGACGTTCGCCGTGCTGAACGCCGCGGCCGATTTCCACGCCTCCAACATTACCGTCGATGCACGGGGTTGCCCGTCCTTCACCTTGCACACGCCACAAGGCAATGAGCACGTGCAACTGAACCTGCTGGGCAACCATAACGTCGCCAACGCCCTGGCCGCCGCCGCTGCCGCTTACGCCCTGGGCGTGTCGCTGTTCGGCATCGCCACAGGCCTGGGCGCGGTGCAGCCGGTCAAGGGGCGCACCGTGGCGCAATTGGCCAGTAACGGCATGCGCGTGATCGATGACACCTACAACGCCAACCCGTCTTCCATCAATGCCGCCGTGGACCTGCTCAACGGCTTCGATGGGCGCAAAGTGCTGGTACTGGGCGATATCGGCGAACTGGGCGACTGGGCCGAGCAAGGCCACCGCGAAGTCGGCGCCTATGCCGCCGGTAAAGTCGACGCGCTCTACGCGGTTGGCCCGAACATGGCTCACGCGGTAGACGCCTTCGGCCCCGGCGCGCGCCATTTCGCGACCCAGGCCGAATTGATCCAGGCGTTGACTGCGGCCGAGCACGACAAACACACAACCATTTTGATCAAGGGATCGCGCAGCGCGGTGATGGAAAACGTCGTCGCAGCCTTGTGTGGCTCAAGTACGGAGAAACATTAATGCTGCTGCTGCTGGCTGAGTATCTGCAACAGTTCCACAAAGGCTTCGCGGTCTTTCAGTACCTGACCCTGCGCGGGATCCTGGGTGTGCTGACCGCGCTGTGTTTGTCGCTGTTCCTGGGGCCGTGGATGATCCGCACCCTGCAGAACCTGCAAATTGGTCAATCGGTTCGCAATGACGGCCCGCAGTCGCACCTGTCCAAGTCCGGCACCCCGACCATGGGCGGTGCGTTGATCCTGTCGTCCATCGGCGTCAGCACCCTGCTCTGGGCGGACCTGCATAACCGCTATGTGTGGGTGGTGCTGCTGGTGACCCTGCTGTTCGGCGCCATCGGCTGGGTGGATGACTACCGCAAAGTGATCGAGAAAAACTCCAAGGGCCTGCCAAGCCGCTGGAAGTATTTCTGGCAATCGGTATTCGGCCTGGCGGCGGCGATCTTCCTCTACACCACCGCGCCTAGCGCTGTGGAAACCACCCTGATCATCCCGATGCTCAAGGACGCCAGCATTCCACTGGGCATCGGCTTTGTGGTGCTGACCTATTTCGTGATTGTCGGCTCCAGCAACGCGGTGAACCTGACCGACGGCCTCGACGGCCTGGCGATCATGCCGACGGTGATGGTGGGCGGCGCGCTCGGCATCTTCTGCTACCTGTCGGGTAACGTGAAATTCGCTGAATACTTGCTGATTCCCTATGTGCCGGGCGCGGGCGAGTTGATCGTGTTCTGCGGCGCGCTGATCGGTGCCGGCCTGGGGTTCCTGTGGTTCAACACCTACCCGGCGCAAGTGTTCATGGGCGACGTCGGCGCACTGGCGCTGGGCGCGGCACTGGGCACCATCGCGGTGATCGTGCGCCAGGAAATCGTGCTGTTCATCATGGGCGGTGTGTTCGTGATGGAAACCCTGTCGGTGGTCATCCAGGTGGCCTCCTTCAAACTGACCGGGCGCCGCGTATTTCGCATGGCGCCGATTCACCACCACTTTGAACTCAAGGGCTGGCCCGAGCCACGCGTGATCGTCCGTTTCTGGATCATCACCGTGATTCTGGTACTGGTCGGCCTTGCCACCCTGAAACTGAGGTAGAAACGAGTGTCCCTGATCGCTTCAGACCACTTCCGCATCGTTGTCGGCCTCGGCAAGAGCGGCATGTCCCTGGTTCGCTTCCTGGCGAACCGGGGCACGTCGTTCGCCGTGGCCGATACGCGGGAAAATCCACCGGAGCTGGTCACGCTGCGCCGTGACTACCCGCACGTGGAAGTGCGCTGTGGCGAACTGGATGTCGAGTTTCTGTGCCGCGCCGATGAGCTCTACGTGAGCCCCGGCCTGGCGCTGGCTACACCGGCCCTGCAAGCGGCTGCGGCGCGGGGCGTAAAGCTGTCCGGCGATATCGACCTGTTTGCGCGCAACGCCAAGGCGCCGATCGTGGCCATCAGCGGTTCCAACGCAAAAAGCACCGTGACCACCCTGGTCGGCGAGATGGCGGCTGCGGCCGGCAAGCGCGTGGCGGTGGGCGGCAACCTGGGGATGCCTGCGCTGGACCTGCTCAGCGACGACGTCGAGCTGTACGTGATGGAGCTGTCGAGTTTCCAGCTGGAAACCACTCACGAGCTGGGTGCCGAAGTGGCCACCGTGTTGAACGTCAGCGAAGACCACATGGACCGCTACAGCGGCCTGCCGGCTTATCACCTGGCCAAGCACCGGATCTTCCGGGGTGCCAGGCAGTTTGTTGTCAACCGCCAGGATGCCCTGAGCCGTCCACTGATCGGCGAGGGCATGCCGTGCTGGACCTTCGGCCTGGGCAAACCCGACTTCAAGGCATTCGGCATTCGCGAAGAGAACGGCGAGAAATACCTGGCCTTCGAATTCCAGAACCTGATGCCGGTGCGCGAACTGAAAATCCGTGGCGCCCATAACCAATCCAATGCCCTGGCAGCCCTGGCGCTCGGCCATGCGGTTGGCTTGCCGTTCGACGCCATGCTCGCCGCCCTGCGCACGTTCGCGGGCCTCGAGCATCGCTGCCAGTGGGTGCGCGACCTCGATGGCGTCAGCTATTACAACGATTCCAAAGCCACCAATGTCGGCGCCGCCCTGGCGGCCATCGAAGGCCTGGGTGCCGATATCGACGGCAAGGTGGTGCTGATCGCCGGCGGCGACGGCAAGGGTGCCGACTTCAAGGACCTTAAAGACCCGGTGGCTGCGCATTGCCGCGCCGTGGTGCTGATGGGCCGCGATTCGGACCTGATCGCCGCCGCCCTGGGTGACGCCGTGCCGCAGGTGCGCGCCACTTCCCTGGATGACGCCATTGCCCGGTGCAAGGCCCTGGCCCAGCCGGGTGATGCGGTACTGCTGTCGCCGGCCTGCGCCAGTTTCGACATGTTCAAGAACTATGAAGAGCGCGGCCAGCTGTTCGCCCGCGCCGTGGAGGCTTTGGCATGAGCCTCAACCTGAAGAACATCATCAAGCCGTACCCGTCGCCGATCATTACCGGGCGCGGCATCGACCTGGATTTCCCAATGCTCGCCGGTTGCCTGGCGCTGCTCGGCCTGGGCCTGGTGATGATCACCTCGGCATCTTCCGAAGTGGCCGCCGTGCAGTCGGGCAACACCCTGTACATGATGATCCGCCACCTGGTGTACCTGGTGATCGGCCTCGGCGCGTGCATCGTCACCATGATGATTCCGATCGCCACCTGGCAGCGCCTGGGTTGGCTGATGCTGATCGGCGCGTTCGGTTTGCTGGTCATGGTGATCCTGCCCGGCATCGGCCGCGAAGTGAACGGTTCGATGCGCTGGATCGGCTTCGGTGCATTCAACGTACAGCCGTCGGAAATCGCCAAGGTGTTCGTGGTGATTTACCTGGCCGGCTACCTGGTACGCCGTCAGAAAGAAGTGCGCGAAAGCTGGATGGGCTTCTTCAAGCCGTTCATCGTGCTGCTGCCCATGGCCGGCCTGCTGCTGATGGAACCCGACTTCGGTGCCACCGTGGTGATGATGGGGGCTGCCGCCGCGATGCTGTTCCTCGGCGGTGTCGGTCTGTTCCGCTTCACCTTGATGGTGGTGCTGGCCGTTGCGGCCGTGACGATCCTGGTACAGGCGCAACCCTACCGGATGGCGCGCCTGATTACCTTTACCGACCCGTGGTCCGACCAGTTCGGTTCCGGCTACCAGCTGACCCAGGCGTTGATCGCGTTTGGGCGCGGCGAGTGGCTGGGCGTGGGCCTGGGCAACAGCGTGCAGAAGCAGTTCTACCTGCCGGAAGCGCACACCGACTTCGTGTTCTCGGTACTCGCCGAGGAACTGGGCGTGGTCGGCTCGCTGTGCACCGTCGCGCTGTTCGTATTTGTCTGCGTGCGCGGCATGTACATCGGCTTGTGGGCCGAGAAAGCCAAACAGTATTTCGCCGCCTATGTGGCGTATGGCTTGTCGTTCCTGTGGATCGGCCAGTTCCTGATCAATATCGGCGTGAACGTCGGCTTGCTGCCGACCAAGGGCCTGACCCTGCCGTTCCTCAGTTACGGCGGCAGTTCGTTGGTGATTTGCTGCGCTTGCCTGGGTTTGTTGCTGCGCATCGAGTGGGAAAGTCGTACGCACCTGGGCAGCGAAGAGATGGAGTTCAGCGAAAGCGACTTCGCCGAGGAGCCGACCCATGGGCGCTAACGTGCTGATCATGGCCGGCGGCACCGGGGGCCATGTGTTCCCGGCCCTGGCCTGCGCGCGCGAATTCCAGAGCCGTGGCTACAGCGTGCACTGGCTGGGCACGCCGCGCGGCATCGAGAACGAGCTGGTGCCGAACGCCGGTTTGCCGCTGCACCTGATCAACGTCACCGGCCTGCGTGGCAAGGGCAAATTGTCCCTGCTCAAGGCGCCGTTCGTGTTGCTCAAGGCGGTCATGCAAGCGCGCAAGATCATCCGCGAACTGAAGCCGGTGTGTGTGCTCGGCTTTGGCGGTTATGTGACCGGCCCCGGTGGCGTGGCGGCGAAACTCGCCGGCGTACCGGTGATTGTCCATGAACAGAACGCCGTCGCCGGTACCGCCAACCGTCTGTTGGTGCCGTTGGCCGCGCGGGTGTGTGAAGCCTTCCCGAAAACGTTCGCGGCTTCGGACAAGCTTCGCACCACCGGCAACCCGGTGCGTACCGAGCTGTTCATGGCCATCGCACGTGAAGCGCTGGCCGGACGCAAGGCACACCTGCTGATCCTGGGCGGAAGCCTGGGCGCCGAGCCGCTGAACAAATTGCTGCCTGAAGCCGTTGCGCAACTGCCCGAAGCACTGCGTCCGGAAATCTTCCATCAGGCCGGCAAAAACCACGATGAAGTCACCGCCACGCGCTATCGCGAAGCCGGTGTCGAGGCGAACGTACAGCCCTTCATCAAAGACATGGCCCAAGCCTATGGCTGGGCCGACCTGGTGGTCTGTCGCGCTGGTGCGCTGACCGTCAGTGAACTGGCTGCCGCCGGTCTGCCGTCATTGCTGGTGCCTCTGCCCCATGCAATCGACGATCACCAGACCCGCAACGCCGAATATTTGGCCGGGGAGGGCGCTGCCTTCCTGCTGCCGCAAAGAACGACTGGCGCCGCCGATTTGGCCGCACGCCTGACCGAGGTTTTGATGCAACCGGAACGACTCAACAGCATGGCGAGCACCGCAAGCCGCCTGGCCAAACCTGACGCAACCCGCACCGTGGTCGATATCTGCCTGGAGGTGGCCCATGGTTGAGAATCAGAAAGCCATGCCGCAACCGGAAATGCGCCGCATCCGTCGCATCCACTTCGTCGGTATCGGCGGCGTGGGCATGTGCGGCATTGCCGAAGTATTGCTGAACCTGGGCTATCAGGTGTCCGGCTCCGATTTGAAAGAGTCGCCGGTCACCGAGCGCCTGAAGTCCTTTGGCGCGCAGATTTTTATCGGCCACCGTGCCGAGAACGCCGCCGAGGCCGACGTGCTGGTGGTATCCAGCGCTGTGAATACCTCCAACCCGGAAGTGGCCACCGCCCTCGAGCGTCGTATCCCCGTGGTGCCGCGCGCCGAGATGCTCGCCGAGCTGATGCGCTACCGCCACGGCATCGCCGTCGCCGGTACTCACGGCAAGACCACCACCACCAGCCTGATCGCCTCGGTGTTCGCCGCCGGTGGCCTGGACCCGACCTTCGTCATCGGTGGCCGCCTGAATGCAGCCGGCACCAATGCCCAGCTCGGCACCAGCCGCTACCTGATCGCCGAAGCCGATGAAAGTGACGCGAGCTTCCTGCACCTGCAACCGCTGGTCGCCGTCGTCACCAACATCGACGAAGACCACATGGCGACCTACGACGGTGACTTCAATAAGTTGAAGAAAACCTTCGTCGACTTCCTGCACAACCTGCCGTTCTACGGGTTGGCGGTGGTGTGCCTGGACGATCCGGTGGTGCGCGAAATCCTGCCGCAGGTCAAGCGCCCGACCGTGACCTACGGCTTCAGCGAAGATGCCGACGTGCGTGCGATCAATGTACGCCAGCAAGGCATGCAGACCTTCTTCACCGTGCTGCGCCCCGACCGCGAGCCGCTGGATGTCTCGGTGAATATGCCGGGCAACCACAACGTACTGAACTCCCTGGCGACCATCTGCATTGCCACCGACGAGGGCGTCAGCGATGAAGCCATTGTCGAAGGCCTGTCGCGCTTTGCCGGTGTCGGGCGGCGCTTCCAGGTCTACGGCCAACTGCCGGTCGAAGGCGGTGACGTGATGCTGGTGGACGATTACGGTCACCACCCGACCGAAGTCGCCGCCGTGATCAAGGCCGTGCGCGGTGGCTGGCCGGAGCGCCGACTGGTGATGGTCTACCAGCCGCACCGCTACAGCCGCACCCGCGACCTGTACGACGACTTCGTCAATGTATTGGCCGATGCCAACGTGCTGCTGCTGATGGAAGTCTACCCGGCCGGTGAAGAACCGATCCCGGGCGCCGACAGCCGCAAGCTGTGCAACAGCATCCGTCAGCGCGGGCAGTTGGACCCGATCTACATCGAGCGTGGTGTGGACCTGGCGCCGATCGTCAAGCCGCTGCTGCGCGCCGGCGATATCCTGCTGTGCCAGGGTGCCGGTGATATCGGTGGTCTTGCGCCTAAATTGTTGGCCAGCCCGCTGTTTGCCGCCCAGAAGGGGACGTCGAAATGATCACTGATTACGCCTCCCTGTTCTCCACGGTCGCGCCTGCCGACTTCGGCCGCGTCGCCGTGCTGTTCGGCGGCAAGAGCGCCGAGCGCGAAGTGTCGCTCAAGTCCGGCAATGCCGTGCTGCAAGCCCTGCAAAGCGCCGGCGTGAACGCGTTCGGCATCGACGTGGGCGATGACTTCCTCGCCCGCCTGCAGGCCGAAAAGATCGACCGCGCCTTCATCATTCTGCATGGCCGTGGCGGTGAAGACGGCAGCATGCAGGGCCTGCTCGAGTGCGCCGGCATTCCCTATACCGGCAGCGGCATTTTGGCGTCGGCGCTGGCGATGGACAAGTTGCGCACCAAGCAGGTGTGGCACAGCCTGGGGATTCCAACCCCGCGTCATGCCGTGCTGTGCAGCGAAGACGATTGTATTTCTGCGGCCAAGGAACTGGGCCTGCCTTTGATCGTCAAACCAGCCCATGAAGGCTCCAGTATCGGCATGGCCAAAGTGAACTCGGCCGCCGAATTGATCGACGCATGGAAAGCGGCAAGCACCTACGATTCGCAAGTGATGGTGGAACAGTGGATCCAGGGTCCCGAGTACACCATCGCCACCCTGCGTGGCCAGGTATTGCCGCCCATCGCATTGGGCACGCCCCACACTTTTTACGATTACGACGCCAAGTACGTGGCTTCCGATACCCAGTACCGGATTCCCTGCGGTCTTGACGCAACCAAGGAACAACACTTGATGGACCTCACGGCGAAAGCCTGTGAGGCGCTGGGTATCGCCGGCTGGGCGCGGGCAGACGTGATGCAGGATGACCAGGGCAATTTCTGGTTCCTGGAAGTCAACACCGCGCCGGGCATGACCGACCACAGCCTGGTCCCCATGGCCGCCCGTGCCGCCGGCCTGGATTTCCAGCAGTTGGTGCTGGCGATCCTGGCCGCCAGCATCGAGCCAAGAGGCTAAGACATGAAAGGCGCATCGCTTCGTCATCAGCCCCCACAAGCACCGAGCCGCAAGCCGGTGCCACGGGGTGCCAGCCGCATGGTGGCCAAAGAGCCGATGTCGGCGCGCCTGCCCAAAGCCAACTTTGGTTTCATCAAGGCGCTGTTCTGGCCGGTGTTGCTGGTGGTGCTGGGTTTTGGCACCTACGAGGGCGCGCAGCGTCTGTTGCCGTATGCCGACCGGCCGATCACCAAGATCAGCGTGCAGGGCGACTTGAGCTACATCAGCCAGCAAGCAGTGCAGCAGCGCATCAGCCCGTTCCTGGCGGCGAGCTTCTTCACCATCGACCTGGCCGGCATGCGCGCCGAGCTGGAACAGATGCCGTGGATCGCCCACGCCGAAGTCCGTCGCGTATGGCCGGACCAGGTCACGATCCGCCTGGAAGAACAACTGCCCGTGGCCCGCTGGGGCGACGGGGCACTGTTGAACAACCAGGGGCAGGCGTTTGCGCCGCGTGAAGTGGCGAACTATGAGCACCTGCCGCAGCTGTTCGGGCCGCAGCGGGCGCAACAGCAAGTGATGCAGCAGTACCAGGCCTTGAGCCAGATGCTGCGGCCACTGGGCTTCTCCATTGCACGCCTGGAATTGCGTGAGCGGGGCAGCTGGTTTCTGACGACCGGGGCAGGCAGTTCCGGCCCGGGCATCGAGTTGTTGCTGGGACGCGACCGCTTGGTGGAAAAGATGCGCCGCTTTATTGCCATCTATGAAAAAACCTTGAAAGAACAGATCACGAACATTGCGAGCGTCGACCTGCGTTACGCCAACGGCCTGGCCGTCGGTTGGCGTGTACCGGCGGCGCCCACGGCAGCACAACCCGCTGTCGCGAAGAATTAAGAAGAGGCAGGACCCATGGCAAACGTGCAAAGCGGCAAAATGATCGTCGGTCTCGATATCGGCACCTCCAAGGTGGTGGCGCTGGTCGGCGAGGTCGGTGAAGACGGCACGATCGAAATCGTCGGTATTGGCACGCATCCGTCCCGGGGCCTGAAGAAGGGCGTGGTGGTGAACATCGAGTCCACCGTGCAATCGATCCAGCGCGCCATCGAAGAAGCGCAGCTGATGGCCGGTTGCCGGATTCACTCGGCGTTCGTCGGCGTGGCCGGCAACCATATCCGCAGCCTGAACTCCCACGGCATCGTGGCGATCCGCGACCGTGAGGTCAGCGCGGCCGACCTCGAGCGCGTCCTCGACGCCGCCCAGGCCGTGGCGATCCCGGCTGACCAGCGTGTGCTGCACACCTTGCCGCAGGACTACGTGATCGATAACCAGGAAGGCGTGCGCGAGCCGCTGGGCATGTCCGGCGTGCGCCTGGAAGCCAAGGTCCACGTGGTGACCTGCGCCGTCAACGCTGCACAGAACATTGAAAAATGCGTGCGCCGTTGTGGCCTGGAAATCGACGACATCATTCTCGAGCAGTTGGCGTCCGCGTATTCGGTACTGACCGACGACGAAAAAGAACTGGGCGTGTGCCTGGTGGACATCGGCGGCGGCACCACCGACATCGCGATCTTCACCGAGGGTGCGATCCGTCACACCGCCGTGATCCCGATCGCCGGCGACCAGGTCACCAACGACATCGCCATGGCCTTGCGTACACCGACCCAGTACGCCGAGGAAATCAAGATCCGCTACGCCTGCGCCCTGGCCAAGCTGGCCGGTGCCGGTGAAACCATCAAGGTGCCGAGCGTCGGCGACCGTCCGCCGCGCGAACTGTCGCGCCAGGCCCTGGCCGAAGTGGTCGAGCCGCGCTATGACGAGCTGTTCACCCTGATCCAGGCCGAGCTGCGCCGCAGCGGCTACGAAGATTTGATCCCGGCCGGCATCGTGCTGACCGGTGGCACCTCGAAGATGGAAGGCGCGGTCGAACTGGCCGAGGAAATCTTCCACATGCCGGTGCGCCTGGGCGTGCCCCATGGCGTCAAGGGCCTGGGCGACGTAGTGCGCAACCCGATTTATTCCACCGGTGTGGGCTTGCTGTTGTACGGACTGCAAAAGCAGACCGACGGCATTTCCCTGTCGGGCCCGAGTATCCGTGACAGCTACCGCAGCGATGACGAAGCCAAAGCGCCGTTGTTCGAGCGGCTGCAGGCGTGGGTCAAAGGCAATTTCTAAAGACTTACCGTGACACCGCAACACCCGTAACAAGCAGTAGGCGAAAAAACTAGAGAAAATGAAAGGAGAGGGAACATGTTTGAACTCGTAGACAACATCCCCGCTAGCCCGGTTATCAAAGTAATCGGTGTCGGCGGTGGCGGCGGCAACGCTGTCAACCATATGGTCAAGAGCAACATTGAAGGCGTTGAATTCATCTGCGCCAACACTGATGCCCAGGCGCTGAAAAGCATCGGCGCGCGGACCATCCTGCAATTGGGCACAGCCGTGACCAAGGGCCTCGGCGCTGGCGCCAATCCGGAAGTCGGCCGTCAAGCCGCTCTGGAAGACCGCGAGCGTATTGCCGAAGTGCTGCAAGGCACCAACATGGTGTTCATCACCACCGGCATGGGCGGCGGTACCGGTACCGGTGCAGCGCCGATCATTGCCGAAGTGGCCAAGGAAATGGGGATCCTGACCGTTGCTGTCGTGACCCGTCCGTTCCCGTTCGAAGGCCGCAAGCGCATGCAGATCGCCGACGAAGGTATCCGTCTGCTGTCTGAAAGCGTCGACTCGTTGATCACCATTCCCAACGAGAAACTGCTGACCATCCTGGGCAAGGACGCAAGCCTGCTGTCCGCGTTCGCCAAGGCTGACGATGTACTGGCCGGTGCCGTTCGCGGTATCTCCGACATCATCAAGCGTCCAGGCATGATCAACGTCGACTTTGCCGACGTACGTACCGTCATGAGCGAAATGGGCATGGCGATGATGGGCACCGGCTGCGCCAGCGGTCCGAACCGTGCACGCGAAGCCACCGAAGCGGCTATCCGCAACCCGCTGCTCGAAGACGTGAACCTGCAAGGTGCACGCGGCATCCTGGTGAATATCACCGCCGGCCCTGACCTGTCCCTGGGTGAGTACTCCGACGTGGGTAGCATCATCGAAGCCTTCGCTTCCGAGCACGCCATGGTCAAGGTCGGTACCGTTATCGATCCGGACATGCGCGACGAGCTGCACGTGACCGTGGTTGCGACCGGCCTGGGTGCGAAAATCGAGAAGCCTGTGAAGGTCATCGACAACACCCTGCACAACAGCCAGGCCAGCCACGCCAGCCAGTCGGCTGCCGCTCCAGCGCCTTCGCGCCAGGAACTGCCGTCGGTGAACTACCGTGACCTGGATCGTCCGACCGTGATGCGCAACCAGGCTCAGGCCGGTGCTGCGGCGTCCCGTAGCCCGAATCCGCAAGACGATCTGGACTACCTGGATATCCCGGCATTCCTGCGTCGTCAGGCCGATTAATGGAATGTATCAGGGCTATGAAGGTGATTGGTGTTCAGCAAAGGTCTGGTCTGCTATTATCGCCAGCCTTTGTTGATACCAGTTCGCAATTTGCGCTGAAGCGGTCCAAGCCATGATTAAACAACGCACCCTGAAGAATATTATTCGTGCCACAGGTGTAGGTCTGCACTCCGGGGAGAAGGTATACCTGACCCTCAAGCCTGCACCTGTCGACACCGGCATCGTGTTTGTGCGTGCCGACCTGGACCCTGTGGTGCAGATTCCTGCTCGCGCGGAAAACGTTGGCGAAACCACGATGTCGACCACACTGGTCAACGGTGACGTCAAAGTGGATACGGTGGAGCACTTGCTCTCGGCCATGGCTGGCCTGGGCATCGATAACGCCTACGTCGAGCTCTCCGCGTCCGAAGTCCCGATCATGGATGGCAGCGCTGGACCCTTCGTATTCCTGATTCAATCTGCCGGCCTGGAAGAACAGGACGCAGCCAAGAAGTTCATTCGCATTCTGCGGGAAGTGACAGTAGAAGACGGCGACAAGCGCGCCACCTTCGTCCCGTTCGAAGGCTTTAAAGTGAGCTTTGAGATCGATTTCGATCACCCGGTATTCCGTGACCGCACCCAGAGTGCAAGCGTGGATTTTTCCAGCACTTCGTTCGTAAAAGAAGTCAGCCGCGCCCGTACCTTTGGTTTCATGAGTGACATCGAGTACCTGCGCAAGCACAACCTCGCACTCGGCGGCAGCGTTGAAAACGCCATTGTGGTCGACGCGGATGGTGTACTGAACGAAGACGGCCTTCGCTACGAAGACGAATTCGTCAAGCACAAGATCCTCGATGCAATCGGTGACCTCTACCTGCTGGGCAATAGCCTGATAGGCGAGTTCAAAGGCTTCAAGTCGGGCCACGCCCTTAACAACCAGCTGCTGCGCAAGTTGATTGAGCAGACAGACGCTTGGGAAGTCGTGACCTTCGAAGATGCCAGCACCGCACCGATCTCTTACATGCGTCCCGTTGCGGCGGTGTAAGTAACAACTCTCTTTCTTTAGTTTTTAAAGGCTGCCTTCGGGTGGCCTTTTTTTATGCGCTGATAGATCGTTCCCACGCTCCGCGTGGTAACGCATCCCGTGACGCTCCGCGTCACCATTGCGCAGGTGCCGGACTCTGCGCTGAAAGCAGGACGCGGAGCGTCCCGGGCGGCATTCCCACGCGGAGCGTGGGAACGATCGCTCGTAGATCGGTCCTACACAGGCAGGGTTGCCGCGTCCAACGTCCGATTGCGCCCGCTGTGCTTGGCCTCGTACAACGCCTGGTCGGCCTTGAACAGCAGATCCTCAAGGGTGTTACGGCTGTGTTTGTGCCAGGTGCTCATGCCGATGCTCACCGTGATCGGCTGATCATCCCCGGCCATCCGTGGCAAGTACTGGACGCTCTGGCGGATACGCTCGGCAATCACCCACGCGCCCTTGGCATCGGTATGGGGCAGCACCACCGCGAATTCTTCACCGCCATAACGCGCCGCCAGGTCGGCCGGGCGGCGGATATTACTGTCTATCACCTGCGCCACGGCGCGCAGCGCATCATCTCCGCCCTGGTGGCCATGGCGGTCGTTGAAAGCCTTGAAGTGGTCGACATCGATCATCAGCACCGTCAGCGGCTCGGTTGAGCGTTGTGCGCGGTCCCATTCCAGGCGCAGACGCTGGTCCAGTGTGCGGCGGTTGGCCAGACCGGTAAGGGCATCGGTACCTGCCAGTTCTGACAGCACCTGCTCGACCCGGTGGCGCCGGCGCAGCTCCTTGCTCAGCGCCCAGGTCAGCCATAACAGGCCAATGCACAACACCCCCGTTGCAAGGCCGACCAACCACGCTGCGCGTCGCCAGGGCGCGAATACCTCATCGCTGGCCAGGGCCACCGCGACGATCAACGGCAAATTGCCGACACTCGAGAAACTGTAGAGCCGCCCCCGATGGTCGACACTGGATACGCTGCGAAAATTGCCGTCCCGCTCGCGCAGCATGCGTGCCACATTGGGCCGCGCACTCAGGTCCTTGTTGATCATGTCCGCTTCCAGCAAAGGCTCCTGCGCCAACAGGATGCCTTGATGGTTGAGCAGAGTGATGGTGCTGCCGGCGCCGATATTCAGGCTGCTGAACAGTTGGTGGAAGTACGAAAGACGCATGGAGGCGACGGCCACCCCTTGAAAGCGCCCGTCCGCCGATGAAAGGCGGCGGCTGAATGCAATGCGCCATGGGTCTTCGCATTCACAGCGGGCCATGAACGGGCGACTGATATACAGCCCGATGTCGGAACTGCCACGGTGAATCTGGAAATAGTCGCGGTCGGCGAAGTTGCCGGACTTGGGTGTGAGCAGGGATGAGTCGGCTATCACCTCGCCGCCTGGACCCAGCAGCAGGATGTCGCCCTTGTAGGGCGCTGCGTTGGAGCGGTCGAACAGCACCAGGTGCCGGATGCTGGCGGGCAGGTCCTGCAGGTCGGTGCGCGCGGTCGCGGCGATCAGGCCTTCCAGCGCCATGTCATACAGCTCGACGTTGCGCAACACATCGGCGTCGATCAATTGAGTGATGGTGTTGGCGGTGCGCTTGGCGGTCTGCAAGGTATTGGCGTGTTCACGAATCAACAAGGCGGTGACGATGCCTACGATCAGCAATACCGTGAGGGTGCTGCCCAGGATCAGCAAGCGCTCCGGGCGGCGGGTAGGGCGGGCAGGGCTTGGGCTCATCGGACGTACTTCTGCGTTGAGATGCCCTTAGCGTAGTAGCAACTCCGGAATATGGCGCAGATCCAAATGTGGGAGGGGGCAAGCCTCCTCCCACATTGGATCTTCACCGTCAGCACGATCGTGCTCAGAACACGTTGATCGGATAGTCCACAATCACCCGGTACTCATCCACATCCCGGTCCACCGCCGAATAGCCATTGCCACCCCGATGGGTCGCCCATTGCAGGCGCACCGCCAGGTCCTTGGCCTTGCCATCTTGCACCACGTACTTGAGGTCGATGTCCCGCTCCCAGTGCCTGGCATTCTTGCCGTCGGCGCTGTACCAACTGCCGTAGCCGCGGCTGTTGGGGTCGACGCGGGTCAGGTCGGTCTTGCCGCTGATATAGGACACGGCGGACGTCAGGCCAGGCAGGCCGACACCGGCAAAATCGTAGGCGTATTTGAGCTTCCACGAACGCTCGTTGGGGCCGTTGAAGTCCGAATATTGCTGGGAGTTGTCCAGGTACACGCTGTCGCCCTGGGTGATGTAGTCGAACGGCGTGTTGCCGTTGACCCGCTGGTACGCGGCGGTGACGCTGTGGTTGCCCACGCCCACGGTGACATGCAGGCTGTAGGTGTTGTTGTCGATATCGCCGAGCAGCGCCTGGCCGGTGTCCTGGGTGTGGTAGTAGTGCAGGCCGGGGGTCAGGCTGACCAGGTCGTTCAGTGCGTAGGTGTATTCAAGGTCGTAGTAGTACTGGTGCCATACGTCCTTGAGTTCGGCGGCGTACAGGTTGCTGGTCAGCGCCGGGATTGCGCTGAACGAGACACCGGCCCAGTTCAGGTGCCGGCTGTCGGCGTTGGCCGGCAACGCGCCGTAGCTGGTGCCGATGCGCCGGTGGCCGCTCTGGTTGTAGAGCTTGGTAAAGCTGGCCTGGCCGCCTTCGAACATCCAGCCATCGAGGCTGTGGTTGCTCAGGCTCACACCGCGAAACGTCTGGGGCAGCATGCGCGTCATGCCGCCGGCGATCACCGGGTTGTTGAGGAACAGGTCGCCGGCCTTCAACTCGGTATCGAACGCACGCATTTTCAAGGTGCCGCCAGCGGTGGAAAACGCACCGGGCGCCTTGCCGTTACCGCTGCCGTACGGAAGGATGGTGGAGCCGTCCGTGCCGCCACCGCCGTCGAGCTTGAGGCCGAGCATGGCGTTGAGGTCCAGGCCGAAACCGACCGCGCCCTGGGTGTAGCCGGATTCGAAGGTACCGATAAAGCCCTGGCCCCACTCCTTGCTGTCATCGGTGTGAAGGTCGCGGCGGTCGCGGTTCATGTAGTAGTTGCGGGTGTTGATCGTGAGGTGCGAACCCTCGATGAAACCTTCGACGGGTGTCGTGTCTGCCGCGTGGGCAAGGGGCGTGATCGTTGCTGCGATTGCGAGGAATAACGGGGTCAGCGTCAGCGAGTTCTTCACCGGTGGAGCTCCTTTGGTCAAGCATGAACGGCCAGTGTCGTGGGGGTGTGCCCGGCCTTTTTTTACGGCAAAAAAAAGCCGCTGAAGTCAGCGGCTTTAAGACAGATTCCCAGTGTAGAGCCCTGGAAATAAGTCGAGGGAAATTCGGGTGAGGGTCAGCTGCCTTTGCCGGCGCGCTCATCGATGCGTCAAAGTAACGCAGGTGAGCGCTGTGATACAGAGTGTAACAAGATAATGACTGTTGCCCAAATTGCAACAGTTTGTACGGGTATGGATAGTCTAACTGTGGGAGGGGGCTTGCCCCCGATGGCGGTGGATCAGCCGACTCATCTGTAGCTGGCATACCGCAATCGGGGGCAAGCCCCCTCCCACATTTGATTGATGTGTTCTAGACAGGCAGGGTCATGCCGAAAGTATTGCCGCCACCCTCGCTGCGCACAAACACATCCCCGCCATGCATCAACGCAATCGCCTTGACGATGGCCAGTCCCAGCCCGTGATTCGCGCCGCTGTTGCTGCGCGACGCGTCCACTCGATAAAACCGTTCGAACAGGCGCGGCAGGTGTTCGTCGGCAATCGCCTCACCGGGATTGGTCACGCCGATCATTACCTGTTGGCCCTGCACTTCTATATGTACGTCGATGACCTGCCCCGGCGCGGTGTGTTGCACGGCATTGCTCAGCAGGTTGATCAGCGCGCGTCGCAGGTGGGCCTTTTCGATCTGCACCCGAGCATCGCCGTGCACACGTACGGTTACCTGGGCGTCTTCCAGGATGAAGTCCAGGTAGTCGAGGGTGGTGGCGACTTCATCGGCCAGGGCGCTTTCGATCAGCTTGGTGGCCTTGCTGCCCTGGTCGGCACTGGCGAGGAACAGCATGTCGTTGATGATCGAGCGCAGCCGCTCCAGTTCTTCCAGGTTCGATTGCAGCACCTCGAAATAATGCTCGGCCGAGCGCCCGCGGGTCAGTGCGACCTGGGTCTGGCCGATCAGGTTGGTCAGCGGCGAGCGCAGTTCATGGGCCACGTCGGCGTTGAACGATTCCAGGCGCGAGTAGGCGAGTTCGACGCGGTCGAGGGTGGCGTTGAACGAGTTGACGAACTGGCTCAGTTCCGGCGGCAGCGGTGACAGTTGCAGGCGCCCGGAGAGTTTGGGCGGCGCAAGTTTGCGCGCTTCGGCCGAAAGTTTTTCCAGGGGTTTGAGGCCGATGCGCGACACCCAGAAACCCAGCAGCGAGGCCATGATCACGCCGACCAGCGCCAGGCTGACCAGCGCCACCAGCAGATGGTGCTGGGTGGCGCGGAAATTCTCGGTGTCGATGGCGATCATGAAGCGCAGCGGTGGGCGTTGCTCCTTGGCGGCAAACTGGCTGACCAGCACCTTGAATGGATAATCATGGCCGGGCAGGCGCAGATCGCGTTTACCCGCCGGGCCCTGGGCAAACGCACGGATCTGCGCATCGGGCTCGCCGTATTCGTAACCCGGGTCGCTGCTGACCACCCAGAAGCGAATGCGCTTGTCTTCTTCGCCCAGCAGCTTGAGCTTGGCCTTTATCTTGACCCAATGCTCGGGCGTACCAAAACGGTTCACCGAGGATTCCAGCACGCTGTAGCGCGCATCCAGCTCGGCCCCCGGCAACAGACCCAGGCCGCGGTCCACTTGCTGATAGAGCGCGCCGCCGATCAGCACGAAGATCAGCAGCGCCACCAGGCTGAACATGCCGCTCAGGCGCAGGGCGATGGAGTTAGCCGACACTGCGGTTCTCCAGCACGTAGCCCATGCCACGGATGGTGTGCAGCAGCTTGTGCTCGAAGGGCCCGTCGAGTTTGGCGCGCAGGCGTTTGATTGCCACTTCGACGACGTTGGCGTCGCTGTCGAAATTGATGTCCCAGACCATCTCGGCAATCGCGGTCTTGGACAGGATTTCGCCCTGGCGCCGCGCCAATACGCTGAGCAGCGAGAACTCCTTGGCGGTCAGGTCCAGGCGCACGCCGTTGCGGCTGGCCTTGCGGCTGATCAGGTCGATCCACAGGTCGGCCACCGTTACCTGCACCGGCTCATGGCCGCCGCTGCGTCGGGTCAGTGCTTGCAGGCGCGCCACCAGTTCCAGGAAGGAAAACGGCTTGCCCAGGTAGTCGTCGGCGCCTTCGCGCAGGCCACGGATGCGATCTTCCACGCGTTCGCGGGCAGTGAGCATGATCACCGGGGTCTGTTTGCGCGCACGCAAGGCGCGCAACACGCCAAAGCCGTCGAGCGCCGGCAGCATCACGTCCAGCACGATCACCGCGTAATCGTTCTCCAGCGCCAGGTGCAAACCCTCGACGCCTTCGCGCGCCACGTCGACGGTGTAGCCTTGCTCCGTCAGGCCGCGGTGCAGGTAGTCCGCGGTTTTTTCTTCATCTTCAATAATCAGGACGCGCATCAGCCTTTTGTTCCAGGGCGGGGCCTTGGCCTCAGTGTGTGGTCGCCAGCGCGAGCGCCGGTTTGGGCCTGTGGAAAAAACGTTCAAGGTACAAGTATATGACTGGCGTGGTGAACAGCGTCAGCGCCTGGCTCACCAGCAAGCCACCGACCACCGCGATGCCCAGCGGTTGGCGCAGCTCCGCGCCGGGGCCGGAACCGAGCATCAACGGCACCGCGCCCAGCAAGGCGGCGAGGGTGGTCATGATGATCGGCCGGAACCGCGTGACACAGGCTTCGTAGATCGCATCCTCAGGTGGCAGGCCCCGCACGCGCTGGGCCTCCAGGGCGAAGTCGATCATCAGGATGCCGTTTTTCTTGACGATACCGATCAGCAGCACCAGGCCGATCAGAGCCATGATCGAAAAGTCCTGGCCCAACAGCCACAGCATGATCAACGCGCCCAGGCCTGCCGAGGGCAGGGTGGAAATGATTGTCAGCGGGTGCACGAAACTCTCGTACAGCACGCCCAGGATAATGTAGACCGCCACCAGTGCCGCGAGGATCAGCCACGGCTGGCTGGCCAGCGAACTCTGGAACGCCTGGGCCGCGCCCTGGAAATTACCGATGATCGCAGCGGGCATGCCGATATCGTTCTTGGCCTGGTTGAGCATGATCACCGCTTCGCCCAGCGCCACCCCGGGGGCCAGGTTGAACGACAGGTTGGCGGCGGGGAACATGCCGTCATGGCTGATGGACAGCGGCCCCACGGTCGGCGGGTCGACCTTGGCCAGCGCCGACAGGGGCACCATCTCGTTGGTCAACGGCGAGCGCAGGTAAAAATAGTTCAGGCTCTCGGCCTTGCCGCGCTGTTGGCGATCCAGCTCCAGCACCACCTGGTACTGGTTGATTTCGGTCTGGTACTCGTTGATCTGACGCTGGCCGAAGGCATCGTACAGCGCTTGGTCGACATCGGTGGCGCTCAGGCCGAAACGCGCGGCGGCCTGGCGGTCGATCGTGATGTGGGTGATGCTGCCGCCCAGTTGCAGGTCGTTGGACAAGTCACGAAACGCCGGGTTGGTGCGCAGTTTTTCGGTGAGTCGCTGGGTCCAGGTGTTGAGTGTCGGACCGTCGTTGCTCTTGAGCACGTATTGGTACTGGGCGCGGCTGGGGCCGGAGCTCAAGTTGATGTCCTGGCCGGCGCGCAGGTACAGGACGATGCCCGGCACCTTCGCCAGCTGCGGGCGGATGCGGTCGATGAACTGGCTGGCGGACACGTCGCGGTCGGCGCGGTCTTTCAAGGCAATCCAGAAGCGGCCGTTGGCGATGGTCTGGTTGCTGCCGGTCACCCCCACCGAGTGGGAGAACGCTTGCACCGCCGGGTCGGCCTTGACGATCTCGGCCAGGGCCTTGTGCTTGGCGACCATGTCCGGGTACGACACATCGGCCGCCGCCTCGCTGGTGCCGAGCACAAAACCGGTGTCCTGCACCGGGAAGAATCCCTTGGGGATAAACACGTAGCCGACCACGGCCAGGGCCAGGGTCACCACGAAGATCGCCGCCATGCTGCGTTGATGGGCCAGGGCGCGGCGCAGGTTGCGCGCATAACCGGCCAGCAGGCGCTCGCTGAACGTGGGTTTGGCATGGGCGGGATGGGTCGGCGCACCCATGAACAGTGCCGCGAGGGTGGGCGCCAGGGTCAGCGAGACCACCACCGAAATCAGGATGGTCGAGGTGGCGGTCAGCGCAAACTCCTTGAACAGCCGCCCGACCACACCGCCCATGAACAGCAGTGGAATGAATGCCGCCACCAGCGAGAAGCTGATGGACACCACGGTAAAGCCGATTTCGCCCGAGCCTTTGATCGCGGCCTCGCGCTTGCCCAGCCCGGCCTCCAGGTGCCGATGGATGTTTTCCACCACCACAATCGCATCGTCCACCACAAAGCCCACGGCAATCACGATGGCGACCAGGGTCAGGTTGTTCAGGCTGAAGCCCATCACATACATCAGCGCGAAAGTGGCCACCAGCGAAACACCGAGCACGGCCGACACAATCAACGTCGCCGACAGTTGGCGCAGGAACAGCGCCATCACCGCCACCACCAGCAGGATAGCGATCAGCAGGGTCATTTCCACTTCATGCAGGGAGGCGCGGATGGTCTTGGTGCGGTCGGTCAATACGCTGACCTGCACCGAGGCCGGCAGCATCGCTTCCAGGCGTGGCAGTGCTTGCTGGATGCGGTCGACCGTGTCGACGATATTCGCGCCCGGCTGGCGCGAGATTACCAGGTTGACCCCCGGGGTATCGCCGGACCAGGCCTGCACGTAGGCGTTTTCCGCACCGTTGACGACCCTGGCGATATCACGCAACTGCACCGGCGCGCCATTTTTGTAGGACACAATCAACTGGCCGTATTCGTCGGGGTGAAACAGTTGATCGTTGGTCGACAGGGTCGACACGCTGTCGGCGCCGTAGATCGCGCCCTTGGCCAGGTTCAGGCTGGACTGCTGGATGGCCAGGCGGATGTCCGCGAGCGTCAGGCCGACCGCCGCGAGTTTGTCGGGGGAGGCCTGCACGCGAATCGCCGGGCGTTGCTGGCCGGTGATGTTGATCTGGCCGACACCGTCGATCTGGCTGATCTGGCGCGCCAGTAGGGTTTCCACGTAGTCGCTCAGTTCGGTGCCGGGCATGCTGGCGGAGCTGACGCTGAGGATCAGCACCGGGCTGTCGGCCGGGTTGACCTTCTTCCAGGTCGGCAGGCTTGGCATATCGCCGGGCAGCTTGCCGGAGGCGGTGTTGATCGCGGCCTGCACTTCCTGGGCGGCGGTGTCGATGCTTTTGTCCAGGGTGAATTGCAGGGTCAACAGGCTCGAGCCCAAGGCGCTGCTGGAGGTCATCTGGGTCATGCCGGGGATGGCGCTGAATTGCACCTCAAGCGGCGTCGCCACCGAGGAGGCCATGGTGTCCGGGCTGGCACCGGGTAACTGGGCCGTGACCTGGATCGTCGGAAATTCCGCTTCCGGCAGTGGCGCGACGGCCAGGCGCGGGAAGGCAATGATGCCCAGCAGCACCAGGGCAAATGTCAGCAGCAGGGTGGCGACCGGGTGATCAACGCACCAGGCCGAGGGCGAGCGACTGCCGCTCATGGCTGCGCCCTGGCATCGGCGGTCTGGATGATTTGCGGCGGCTCCTTGAGCACTTCCACCTCGGCGCCGGCCTTGAGCCGCGACTGGCCGTCGCTGACCAGCACATCCCCGGCCCGCACGCCCTCGATGATATTCACCTCGCTGTTCTGGTAGCTGACCCGCACCGGCACCACTTCAACGTAGTCACCCTTGAGCCGGTACACGAAATGCGAATCCAGGCCACGCTGCACCACGGTCGGCGGCACCACCAGGGCGTTCCTGTCGAGCGCGGTCTGGATCTTGATGGTCACCAGTTGTCCCGGCCACAGCTTCTGCGCGCCGTTCGCGAACTCGGCCTTGGCGCGCAGGGTGCCGGTGCTGGAACTGATCTGGTTGTCGATCACGCTCAAGTGGCCTTCGCCGAGCAAGTCGCCGGTCTGGCCGTCGGTGTCGGCGCCCAGGTAGGCATTCACGCTGGCTTTCTCGGGCGCGGCGATCAGGCCTTGCAGGCTCGGCAGCATCTGCTGCGGCAGGGAAAACTCGACAGCAATCGGGTCGATCTGGGTGACCGAGAACAACCCCTGGGTATCGCTCATGCGCAGGAAGTTTCCTTCATCCACCGTGCGAATGCCCACGCGGCCACTGACGGGGGAGCGAATCTGCGTGTAGGAAAGTTGAACTTGAGCCGCATCAATCGCTGCCTGGTTACCCTGGACGCTGGCCTTGAGCTGATTGACCAGTGCTTGTTGCTGGTCGTAGGTCTGCTTCGACACACCGTCGTCGATACTCAGGGCCTTGTAGCGCTTGAGGTTGACCAATGCCACTTGCAGCTGCGCCTGGCTTTCCCCCCGTTGCGCCCTGGCCTGGTCGAGGCTGGCGCGGATCGAGCGGTCATCGATGGTTGCCAGCAAGTCCCCGACCTTCACACGCTGGCCTTCCTTGACCAGCAACCGAGTGAGGATGCCGTCGATCTGCGGACGGATCACCACGCTGTGCAACGACAACACCGAGCCGATGCCGCTGACGAAGCGGGGCACGTCCTGTTGCGCTACGCTCACCACGCGTACCGGAATCGCGCTGGGGGCCGCCAGCCGGGTCTTGGCGGGGCGATTCAGCGTCCAGGCCGTCACTGCCAGAACCAGAAGGGCGCCCACCAGCAGGGCCGTGTTTCGTTTTATGTGCATAGGTACGGCGCCAGGCAAAGGATTGAAAGCATGAAACGACCGTTATAGACCTTTGATCGGGTCAGCACAGTGACGGCTGTCTGACAGCGCTGTCAGTTAAGCGGCGACCATTCGTACGCCAACGCATAAAGATCTGGAACGCGCAGGTATACTGCGTGCCAGTGTGGCCCGCTTGTCCGGCCCGCTTTATCTTTTGCGCACCTCGGAGCACCCATGACTTCCCCGATCCAACCCCCCGTTGAAGCGGTCGACGCCGACGGCGTTGAAAAAGCCGAAATCCCGGCGTTCAAGTTTCCCTTCAAACCGGGAGAACTGGCCGGGGCCAAGCAGGCCGGCCAGCCTTGGTACAAAGGTGGCGCCAGGAACGGCCATACCAAGACACCCGGTATGGCGCCGCCGGGTACACGCCGTTCAATGGGTAAACGTTGAGAGTAGCGCCTGTAAGTTCGTATAGGCATTTGCCTACAACTCGCGTTGATATTTCTGCTTGTAGGTCCGCAACCGTTTCTTGAAAGCTTGCCCAGCATCGCCATGCCCTGATCAGCTGTATCGGGACATGGCGATGCCGCTCTCTCTGGAAAAGGACGTTTCCCGTGGCCCTGATACACCTTTGTGTGGCGCTTGCCCTCCTGCTGTCGGTGGCGGCGGTGGTCGCCGTCGAGCCGCCGCGACGCGAAATCCGCTTCGCCGTCGCGGCGCATTTCCCGCCTTTTCAAAGCCGCAACCCGCAAGGGCAATTGGTGGGGCTCAATATCGAATTGGGGAACGCCTTGTGCGTGCAGCTCAATGTGCAGTGCACCTGGGTCGACCAGGTCGTCATGGAAAATTTTCCCGCCCTCGACGCCCGGCAATTTGACGCGATCATGGGGATGGCGCCGACCTCGAGCCGACAGCAATGGGTCAATTTCAGCGATGATCTTTACCCGATCACCACGCGCCTGGTGGCACACAGGGATTCAGGCTTGAGCCCGGACAGGCAGTCACTCAAGGGCAAGCGTGTCGGGGTTCTGTTAAGGAGCAACCGGGAAGCCTTTGCCCTGTCACGCTGGGCGCCTTCGGGCGTGTACATCAAGAGTTTCTGGCTCAATGACCAACTGGTGGGCAGCCTCCTCGCGGGCGAGATCGATGCCACCCTGCAGGGCGCGGTGGAAATCCGCGAAGCCCTGCTCGACAAGCCCGAAGGTATGGATTTCGCTTTCATGGGCTCCCCGGTGTTATCCAAGCTGTTGGGCAGCAGTGTCGCGATTGCCTTACGCAAGACCGATACCGTCCTGCGTACCGAGCTCAACCGCGCCCTGGAGCAACTCAAGCAAAACGGCGAATACCAGCGCATTCTCCAGCCCTACCGCCTCGACACAACCCCTATTGATCCAGCGACGCTCAGGCCGCCCGCAACGGGATAAACGCGTAATTGGCCGGCACCTCGGTGGCAATCTGCGCGCCGGCGTCCAGCAGTTGTTCGGCAATGTCCATGCCGGACACATGAAACACCCACTGATTGGCCGGCGCCGGCTGGGCAGTCGCCGCGTCAATGGCCTGGGCGAACGCCTGCATATCCGGGAGGTACGCGGTGAACCCGTCGCCCTTGAGCGCCGCGGTACGAATGCCCAGCAAGGCGCACACGGACTCCTTGGTCTGCACATCGTCACGGTCGGCCTGGCGCGAACGACGGATCAGTTCAGCCAGTTCAGCGTCCATCAACTCACCACCAACGATCAACGCCGGGCCCTGTTCCCAGGACTCCGGTGGGCAATCCTTGGCGCTCGGGTTCAACGGGATATGCGGATTGATCTCCATCGGATAGATCCGGCACACCAGCGGGCGTCGTTCGTAGATGCTGCAGCGATTGTCTTCGTCAAGATTCCGGCAGCGCCCGGCGTTGTACGCGGCGAAGGTGATTGCCACGAAGGCCTCGGTATTGCCGCTGGGGACCACCACTGAACGGCGCTCGGCATGTTCACGTTGCTGCTGGGGCAAGCCCAGGCCGCTGGCCAGAAAACCCTCGACCAGCACGATCACGTTACCGCCGTCCGCCGCCCAGTGACGGGCCTCTTCGAGGGTCAGGGGGACGTGGTGATCGGAGCAGCATTTGCCGCAACCTACGCAGGAAAAGTGAGTGTTCATGGCGGGATCTGTCACCAGGCAAGGTCAGAAGGCAAGCGTGAGCGGTGACGGGTTTTGACCTCTGTTCACCGCTTGGCCTATCTGGAAGCAAGTTATGCGCCAGTGAACCTCAGTCCTCGGCAACCAGGTCGCGCAGGACCAGGCCCATGCCTGCGCTTTCATACAATTGCCGCGCGCGCAGATTACGCTCCAGCACCTTGAGATCCACGTAAGGTTCGCCACGCTGCTTGAACACGTGGAAGGCATGCAGCAGCAACGCCCTGCCCAGCCCCTGGCCTTGCGCGCAGGGATGGACCGAGAGGTTCTTGATAAAGGCGCTGGTCCAGCAGACGGCCACGCCGAGCATGCCATCGGCATTGCTGGCCACCAGGCACAGCCTGGGGTCGAACTCGGCATCGGTGACGAATTGCCGGCGCCACGGCTCAAGGCTCACCACACGGCCACCGCCCTGATCCTGGGTCATGCGCAATACCGCGTGAATGGCCGGGGCCAATTCATCGCGGTAGTGATCCAGTTGCGTACCGGTCGGCCACTGCGGGGCGGGCAGGCTACCGGTAAGATCGCGACGCAGCAGCTGGAAATACTCCGCCAAGGCTTACAAACCCTTTTGCGCCACGGTTTGCGCAGCGACGACCAGGCACTTGGTCAGCTCAGGGGAGGAAAACTTGGTCAGCACCGCATCGGCACCGGCCAGGCGCGCTTTCTCACTGTTCATCGCGCTGTCCAGGGAGGTGTGCAGCAATATGTAGAGATGCTGGAAGTCCGGGGTTTCGCGCAAAGTGCGGGTGAGGGCATAACCGTCCATCTCGGACATTTCGATGTCCGACACCACCACATTGATCTGCTCGCCGGTGCCTTGCAGCTCCAGCAGCACATCGATGGCTTCCTTGGCGCTGCGCGCGGTGTGACAGGTCAGGCCGAGGTTACGCAAGGTGTGCACCGATTGCTGCAGCGCCACTTGGCTGTCATCGACCACCAGAATGCGCGCGTTGCCGAGGACTTCGGCTTCTTCCATGGTCAGGTCGGTGGGCGCGACTTCGATCGGCGCCGGGGCGATGCCATGGATGACTTTTTCGATATCCAGCACTTGCACCAGGCCACCTTCCACCTGGGTGACCCCGGTAATGAATGCGCGATTGCCGCCGGAGCCATAGGGCGGTGGACGGATATCGGTGGTCAGGCAATGCACGATCTTGCTCACCGCCTGCACATGCAAGCCCTGCTTGGAGCGGCTGACATCGGTGACGATCAGGCAGCCGCCGTTCGGGTCCAGCAACGGCATCTCGCCCAGGGCGCGGCTCAGGTCGATCACGGCCAACGAGTTACCGCGCAATGTGGCAATGCCTTTGACGTGGGGGTGCGACTCCGGCAGTTTGGTCAGCGGCGGGCAGGGGATGATTTCGCTGACTTTCAGCAGGTTGATCGCCATCAGCTTGCCGCTGCGCAAGGTAAAGAGCAGAAGCGAGAGTGAGTCTGCGCGGGCTTTGGTGGTGGACATAAAAACCTTCTGGGGATCAGGGATGACGATCTATACACCGTTATCGGCCCTGACCCCGAAAACTGTAGGAGCGAGCTTGCTCGCGAAGAACGTCAACGATAACGCAGCGAATCTGGTTTAACGCGGCGTTCTCAGGTTTTTCGCGAGCAAGCTCGCTCCTACAGTGGGGGGTGTCAGCCCTTCCACACCTGCGGGTTCACCAGGTCCTGGGGGCGCTGTCCGAGCAAGGCGCTGCGCAGGTTGTCCAGCGCGCGGTTGGCCATGGCTTCGCGGGTTTCGCCGGTGGCCGAACCAATGTGCGGCAGGGTCACCGCATTGCTCAGTTGGAACAGTGGCGACTCGGTCAGCGGTTCCTTTTCATACACATCCAGCCCGGCGCCACGAATGCGCTGGGTTTGCAGGGCTTCGATCAGCGCCGGCTCGTCCACCACCGGGCCACGGGAAATGTTGATCAGGATGGCACCGGGCTTCATCAGCGCCAGCTCCCGGCGACTGATCAGGTGACGGGTCTTGTCGCTCAAGGGCACCACCAGGCAGACGAAATCCGCCTCGGCCAGCAATTGATCGAGGCTGCGAAACTGTGCGCCCAGTTCCTGTTCCAGCGCGCTCTTGCGGCTGTTGCCGCTGTACAGGATCGGCATATTGAAGCCCAGGCGCCCACGCCGGGCCACGGCTGCGCCGATATTGCCCATGCCGACGATGCCCAGGGTCTTGCCGTGCACATCGCAGCCGAACAATGGTGCGCCAACGCTGGCTTTCCACTGGCCGGCCTTGGTCCAGGCATCCAGCTCGGCCACGCGGCGCGCGCTGCTCATCAACAGTGCGAAGGCCAGGTCGGCGGTGCTTTCGGTGAGTACGTCAGGGGTATTGGTGAGCATGATCCCGCGCTCATTGAAGTACGCGACATCGTAGTTGTCGTAGCCCACCGACACGCTGGACACCACCTCCAGCTGGCGCGCGCCTTCAAGCTGTTCGCGGCCCAGCTTGCGGCCCACACCGATCAAGCCATGGGCATGGGGCAGGGCTTCGTTGAATTGCGCGTTGATGTCGCCCAGCTTCGGATTGGGCGCGATCACCTCGAAATCCTGTTGCAGGCGCTCGATCATCTGCGGCGTGACACGGCTGAAGGCGAGGACAGTCTTTTTCATGGCTGGCGGGCTCATCGACGACGAAAGAATGCCTGGCACGCTAACATTTATCCCCTCATCACAAAACCTGTAGGAGCGAGCTTGCTCGCGAAAAACGTCAACGATAACGCGTTCATCCAGATTGAATGCGGTGCCCTCAGGTTTTTCGCGAGCAAGCTCGCTCCTACATAGGTTGTCAGTTCGCCATCCGCACGCCACCCAAACCACCGCTCAACTCATACGCCACCAGCTCCGCCTGGTGCGCCGCGAGGATTTCCGGCAGCGAACCGCGCAGGTATTCCACCCAGGTCTTGATCTTCGCATCCAGGTATTGGCGCGACGGGTAGATGGCGTACAGGTTCAACTCCTGGGAACGGTAGGTCGGCATCACGCGCACCAGCGTGCCGTTGCGCAGCCCTTCGATGGCGGCGTACACCGGCAGCAGGCCGACGCCCATGCCGCTGGTGATGGCGGTTTTCATCGCATCGGCCGAATTCACCAGGAACGGCGAGGTGTTGATCGCGACGCTTTCCTGGCCTTCCGGGCCGTTGAAGGTCCATTTGTCCAGTTGGATCACCGGACTGACCAGGCGCAGGCAGGCATGGTTGAGCAAATCCTGGGGCCGTTGTGCGCAGCCCTTGGCCTTGACGTACTCCGGCGAGGCGCAGGCGATGCTGTAGGTGATGCCCAGGCGTTGCGAGACGAAACCCGAATCCGGCAGTTCGCTGGCCAGGACGATGGACACGTCGTAGCCCTCATCGAGCAAGTCCGGCACGCGGTTGGCCAGGGTCAGGTCGAAGGTCACATCGGGGTGGGTGCGGCGGTAGCGGGCGATGGCGTCGATCACGAAATGCTGGCCGATACCGGTCATGGTGTGCACTTTCAATTGCCCGGCGGGGCGCGCATGGGCGTCGCTGGCTTCTGCTTCGGCTTCCTCGACGTAGGCGAGGATCTGCTCACAGCGCAGCAGATAGCGTTTGCCCGCCTCGGTCAACGCAATGCGGCGGGTGGTGCGGTTGAGCAAGCGGGTTTGCAGGTGGGCCTCAAGGTTTGAGACCGCGCGCGAGACGTTGGCGGTGGTGGTGTCCAGTTGCGCGGCGGCGGCGGTGAAGCTGCCGGCCTCTGCAACACAACTGAACGCGCGCATGTTTTGCAGGGTGTCCATGGGGTGTTCTCAAGGGAGATGGCAAATTGTGACATGAAGTAGCGCACAGGTGTGTATCCGCTCGGCCTGGCGCTTCAGGACAGCGTCCAGGCCTCACTGACTTTTGCCTCATAGTGCGGCAGGTAGGCGGCTAGCATCTGATTGAACGCCGCGAGCGCCCTGCTGCGGTTTTCAAGCGTGGGGGCCGCAGTGGCGGTGCGCGCCTGCCGGGTCAATCGTTCAACCGCCGAGGCGAGCGCCGGACTGATGCGCTTGAGCGCGTCGAGTTCGCTACTCAGCACCGTGCCAGGGTGTTGCTCGCCGATCCTGTCGAGCAGTGCCTGAATGTCATCGGCGTGCTGCTGCAGGTAAGCGTCCCAGGCGGTTGGTTGGCCGAGCGATTGCAGGCAGTTTCGGGCTATTGGCAACAGATGGTCCAGGGATTGGTCGCCCACGTGCTCCTGGCGCAAGGTCTGCCGGGTGCGCAGGGACTGCAGGTCAAGGCCGCTGTGCTGCTCGGCCGGATGCGGCAGCGTCAGGTCACGCGCCTTGCTCAGCGTATGACGGGTGAGCAGCACCACCGGCTCCCCGTGCTTGATTTTAACCAGCACCTGAGTGTGCGACGGCTTGGCGGGGTTGAGCAGTGATTCGCTGATCGAGCGGATCAGGTGGTCCCACTCGAAGGTCTGCTCGCCAATCGCCGACAACGCCTGGCGCAGGCTTTTTTTCAGCGCATCGGCTGGTTTGAGCGGGGCAATGTCGATCGTCAGGTAATCGCCGCTCAGATGCGGGTCATCCCGTTTGCGGTGGCTGATTTCAATCGTCACCCCTTTGCCGCTGCCTGCCTGTGACGACGCCGTGATGCCGGACGAGCCGCTCAGCGTCCGGGAGGGGGCTGTGAGCGTGTACACCTTCAACGAATCGGGTCGAAGCAATACGCGATGTTGATCGATCAGGGCCCGAATGGCGTTGTCCTGCTCGGGATCGATACGCGAGTTGGCCTTGAGCCGCACATAGCGTTCCAGCAGCGCGCAGGCGTGTCGGTGGTCTGCGCTCAGGCAGCGGTTCAATGCGGATGCCGGCAGGCGCGCACTGGCCCGCAGGGTGAACCGCCGGCTGCTGTCGGCCACGTGGGTGTTCATCGCATTGAGCAGCGTCACTGCGTCGTCATCCTGGCGTTTGGAGCCGGCCATGTGTTGCAGCGCCAGGGCCGGCGCCATGTCGTGCAGGCCGAGGATATCCAGCACTTTGCTCAGGCGGGTGCGTTGCAGGGTCAGCGTCAGGGTGGAATTCACGTTCAATACGCTGAAAAAATCCATCGCCACCTTACTGTGTACAGTCAGTGCGATGCCTTTTTCGCGGATGATCGGCGCCGAGGCATGGTGCAGGACGGGTAATTCCACTGCGGCCAGGCCTGCACGCTCCAGTGCCTGGCGAACGTAGGGCTGGCTCAGCGCCGAATAGGCCCGGTGTCGATGCAGGTGGCGATGGTCGCTCACCAGCTCGCGCAATTGCCCGAGCGTACGCCCGATGCTTTCGCTCAGCGACGTGCGTAGCGAGCCGCTGCGGCTGTCGGCGTAATGCTCCAGGCTGGCATACGTGCGGGACATCACATGCCCCAGGCTGAGTTGCTGCTCAGACCGGCCCTCACTCAGTTCCGTCAGCGTGGACTTGAGTTTGCCTTGCAGGGCGATCACACGGGTGCTGTGCACCCGCTGGTCCGGGCCGGTGTGCAGGTGCGAGTCGATGGCCAGGTGCGGGCCTGCACTGAGCTGGCGCGTTGACTCCAATGGGTAGTCGATGCCGATATGACGATGGTTGCTGCGTTCTCCACCCTTGCGCACGTAGGCCAGCGACGTCAGTAACCGTTGCGTCAGGCGTTGATGCCGGCCGTCGCTGATCGCTGCGCGAAACTGCCACTTCAGGGCGCGGCACAGTGTGTAGTCCGCCTCGATATCCGGGTCTCGGCGGGTGCGATGTTGCTTGAGCAGGTGTTCGGCCTTTTTGAAGAAGGCGTAGAAAACCGGTAGCTCATCGACCGACAGTTCCAGCCGCTGTTGGCTGTTGCACAGTCGCTGGTGAAGCGCCTCGATGGCGAGCCGGTGGCGTTGATCGCCGCCAAGCGGTTCCAGCTGTTGCACGATGTGGTCGGCGATCCAGCGCACATCTCTTTGCAGCGGCAGCGTGCCGGGGCTTGCAGGCCCCGGCTGCATATGCAGCTGCCTTTGCAGCACTGCGGCGGTGTCATACAGGGGCGGCTGAGTCGACACTGGGCTGGGGACGCGAAGCATCGGATGTTCCTGAGGCCGGACGGGCTCAGGATTGTGAAGGCTGGTAATGCCGGGCGATGTAGGAGGAGTTCTTGGGTCTCTGGAAAACCGTCTGAACCGTGCAGGCCCCGCCTGGATTATCGTCGGAACGGTAATAAAGATTCACAGGAATGCCCGCTTATCGTTCCCGGTCGTGCCCCCTAGAATTGCGCCACTTTCCCCGCGTCAACCACCTCAGGAATTCGCAAGCCGTGCCGCGTCGCATCAGCAGAGAGCTGAAGACTCTCAGTGTTTGGGCCTTATCGTTAGCAATAAGCGGCTGCATCGGAACCTCTGGCATCGGCCCCCAGGGCCAGGCCTTGGACGCCAATCATCTGGCCACCGACGAAGCGATCCAGAGCGCCGCCAGCGACGCCCATTGGCCCACCGCGCAATGGTGGCGAGCCTACGGCGATGCACAGCTCAACCATTGGGTTGAACTCGCCACGCAAGACAGCCCCAGTATGGCCATGGCCGCCGCACGGGTGCGTGAAGCGCGGGCGCTGGCCGGAGTGGCCGAATCGGCAGAGTCCCTGCAGATCAACAGCGACACCACCCTCAAGCGCCACAACTGGCCGAAGGATCAGTTCTATGGCCCCGGTGAGTTGAGCGGTGCGAACACATGGGACAACAACGCGTCCCTGGGGTTGAGCTACGCCCTTGACCTGTGGGGGCGCGAGCGCGATGCCAGCGAGCGTGCCGTCGACCTCGCCCACATGCGCGTCGCCCAGGCGCGCCAGGCCCAGCTCGAGCTGCAGAACAACGTGGTGCGCGCCTATATCCAGTTGTCCTTGCACTACGCCGAACGCGATATCGTCGCGGCCACCCTGGCCCAGCAGGAGCAGATCCTGGACCTGGCCAACAAGCGCCTGAGCGCCGGGATCGGCACGCACCTGGACGTCAGCCAGGCCCAGACCCCGCTGCCGGAAACCCACCGGCAGTTGGACGCGCTGGATGAGCAAATCGCCCTGAGCCGCAACCAGCTGGCGGCGTTGGCCGGCAAAGGGCCGGGGGAGGGCGCGCAGTTGCGACGCCCGAGCCTGTCGCTTGCCGCTGCGTTGAGGCTGCCCTCGACCTTGCCCGCACAGTTGCTCGGCCAGCGCCCGGATGTCGTCGCCAGTCGCTGGCAGGTGGCGGCCCAGGCGCGGGGTATCGATGTCGCCCACGCGGGCTTCTATCCCAACGTCGACCTGGTCGGCAGCCTCGGTTACATGGCCACCGGTGGCGGCATGCTGGCGTTTCTCGCGGGCAAGAAATTCAACTACAACGTCGGCCCGGCAATCACCCTGCCGATCTTCGACGGTGGGCGTCTGCGTGCCGAGCTGGGTGAAGCCAGCGCCGGTTATGACAGCGCCGTGGCG
This sequence comes from Pseudomonas sp. 44 R 15, assembly GCF_900004965.1. NCBI lineage: Bacteria > Pseudomonadati > Pseudomonadota > Gammaproteobacteria > Pseudomonadales > Pseudomonadaceae > Pseudomonas > Pseudomonas sp. 44 R 15. The sequence goes on along the minus strand of NZ_CVTU01000064.1, from coordinate 3,802 downwards.
CACTACAACCAGACCCTGGTCAATGCGCTCAAGGGCATCAGTGACCAGTTGATCCGCCGCGAGTCGATGGATAAGCAGGCGTCGTTTGCCGCGCAATCGGTGGCGTCGGCGCAGAAAACCTACGACATCGCCACCATCGCCTACCAACGCGGCCTGACTGACTACCTCACTGTGCTGAACGCCCAGACCCTGCTGTTTCGCCGGCAGCAGTTGGAGCAACAGGTACAGGCCGCGCGCCTGAGCGCCCACGCCGAACTGGTGACCGCCCTGGGCGGTGGCCTGGGTGCCGGCGACGATGTACCGCGTAATGACAAAACCCTCCCCAGCAAGACTCCGGCGGCGCTGGCCGTGTTCGATCACTGAGTAGATGGCGATGACTCCCTTGCCTGCACCACTGCGCTGGCTGCACTCCCTTGAGTGGCGCCGTGGTTTTTTCGACTGGGCACGCAGCGATGGCGTGACCTGGGTGTATATCTTCAAGGTGCTGCTCGCCGCATTCCTCACCCTGTGGCTGGCGATGCGCCTGGAACTGCCGCAGCCGCGCACCGCAATGATCACGGTGTTTATCGTGATGCAACCGCAGAGCGGCCAGGTGTTTGCCAAGAGCTTTTACCGCTTCCTCGGCACGCTGGCGGGGTCTGCGGTGATGGTGCTGCTGATCGCATTGTTTGCGCAGAACACCGAACTGTTCCTCGGCGCCCTGGCCATCTGGGTGGGCATCTGCACCGCCGGCGCCACGCGTAATCGCAATTTTCGCGCCTACGGGTTTGTGCTCGCCGGCTACACGGCGGCGATGGTCGGTTTGCCGGCCCTGGCCCACCCGGACGGCGCCTTTATGGCGGCGGTGTGGCGGGTGTTGGAAATCTCCCTGGGGATTCTCTGCTCGACGCTGGTCAGCGCCGCGATCCTGCCGCAGACCTCCAGCGCCGCGATGCGCAATGCGCTCTATCAACGTTTCGGGGTGTTCGCGCTGTTTGTCACCGACGGCCTGCGCGGACGCAGCCAGCGTGAAGCCTTTGAAAGCGCCAACGTGCGCTTTATCGCCGAAGCGGTTGGTCTGGAGGGCCTGCGCAGCGTCACCGTGTTCGAAGACCCGCATATGCGCCGGCGCAACGGTCGGCTCAGTCGCCTCAACAGCGAGTTCATGGGCATCACCACACGCTTCAACGCCTTGCATCAGTTGCTGGCGCGACTGCGCGCCGACGCCGCCGACCATGTGGCGGCGGCGATCAAGCCCGGCCTGCAGGACCTGGCCGAAGTGCTCGACGGTTTTTCCGCGCGCGCCCTGACCAGCCCCGACGCTGCGCGCCTGGTCAACGTGCTCAGCGCCTACCGGGACAGCCTGCCCGCCAAGGTGCGCAACCTGCGCGCGACCTTCCAGGAAGGCAATCCCACCGAAGCCGAGCAACTGGACTTTCATACCGCCTACGAGCTGCTGTACCGCTTTGTCGACGACCTGCACAACTATGCGCAAACCCACGCGTCCCTGGCCGATCACCGTCACGCACGGGAAGACTGGAACGAGGTCTATACGCCGAAAACCAACTGGCTGGCCTGCGCCGCCGCCGGTCTACGCGCCTCGTTCATCCTGATCGTGCTCGGCAGCTACTGGGTGGCCACTGCCTGGCCCAGTGGGGCAACCATGACCCTGATCGCAGCCGCCACGGTCGGCCTGTCCGCTGCGACGCCCAACCCCAAGCGCATGGCCTTCCAGATGGCCTGCGGCACCTTGATCGGTGCGCTGGTGGGCTTTGTCGAAATGTTCTTCGTGTTTCCCTTGATCGATGGCTTCCCGCTGCTGTGCGTGATGCTCGCGCCGGTGATCATCTTCGGCGCCTTCCTTGCCTCCCGCCCGCAGTACGCCGGGGTCGGCGTGGGCTTGCTGATCTTCTTCAGCACCGGCTCGGTGCCGGATAACCTGACGGTCTATAACCCCTACCTCTTTATCAACGACTACATCGCCATGGTCATCGGCATGCTGGTGTGCGCGGCAGCCGGGGCGATCATCCTGCCGCCCAACAGCCGCTGGCTGTGGCAGCGCCTGGAGCAGGACCTGCGCGAGCAAGTGGTGTACGCGATCAGCGGCAAGCTCAAGGGCCTGGCGTCGAGCTTTGAAAGCCGCACCCGTGACCTGCTGCACCAGGCCTATGGCCTCGCCGCCGGCCAGCCGCAGGTGCAGCGCGACCTGCTGCGCTGGATGTTCGTGGTGCTGGAGGTCGGTCACGCGATCATCGAGTTGCGCAAGGAACAGGCGATCCTGCCGGTGCATCCGGCATACGCGCAATCCCAGCCGTGGCGCCAGGCCATCCGCGTCATGGGGCGCTCGCTGGTGCGGCTGTTCCTGCAACCCAGCGCCAGCAACCTGGAGCGCGGCTTGATCGCCGTCGACCATGCGCTCAGCCGCGTGCAGGCCACCGACGAACCGTTCGCCCCGCACTTCGACACTTCGGCCCTGCGCCGGGTGAAAAGCTACCTGCACTTTATCCGCACCTCATTGATGGACCCGCAATCGCCGTTGGCGGCGCTGAAAGGATCTGCAAATGCCTCGTGAAATCGCCTTCCACGGCCTTTACATGCCGACCATGACCCTGATGTTCCTGGTCGCGGCCGTCCTGGCCTGGGCCCTGGACCGCTTCCTGGCCGGGTTCGACCTGTACCGGTTTTTCTGGCACCCGGCGTTGCTGCGCCTGAGCCTGTTCGTTTGCCTGTTCGGCGCCCTGGCGCTGAGCGTCTACCGTTGAGAATGCCCCGATGAAAAAATTTTTCAGCCTGCTCGCAACCCTGCTGGTGCTGGCGTTGGCGATCTGGATTGGCCGCACGTTGTGGGTGCACTACATGCAAACCCCGTGGACCCGCGACGGCCGCGTGCGCGCAGACATCATCAACGTCGCGGCCGATGTGACGGGCGAGGTGGTGGACGTGCCGGTACGCGATAACCAGTGGGTGAAGAAAGGCGACCTGCTGATGCAGATCGACCCCGAGCACTACCGCATCGCGGTCAAGCAGGCGCAGTCGCTGGTGGCTTCACGCAAAGCCACCTGGGAAATGCGCAAGCTCAATGCCCACCGCCGCGCCGACCTGGATGCCCTGGTGATCTCCCGGGAAAACCGCGACGACGCCAGCAACATCGCCGATGCGGCCCTGGCCGATTACCAGCATGCGCTGGCGCAACTGGAAGCCGCTGAACTGAACTTGAAACGCACCCACGTCGTGGCGGCTGTCGACGGTTATGTCACCAACCTCAATGTGCATCGCGGCGACTATGCGCGCATCGGCGAAGCGAAAATGGCCGTGGTGGATATGAACTCGTTCTGGGTCTATGGCTTCTTTGAGGAAACCAAGCTGCCCCATGTGAAAGTCGGAGATAAAGCCGATATGCAATTGATGAGCGGCGAGACGCTCAAGGGCCATGTGGAAAGCATCTCGCGCGGCATCTACGACCGCGACAACCCCGAGAGCCGCGAGCTGATTGCCGATGTGAACCCGACGTTCAACTGGGTGCGTTTGGCCCAGCGTGTGCCGGTGCGGATTCATATTGATGAAGTGCCCGAAGGCGTGTTGTTGGCGGCGGGGATTACCTGCACAGTCATCGTAAACCCAACACAAAACTGAAAAATGTGGGAGGGGCGTGAGTATCTACACAACTTTTAGGTACCACGCGGGACCCTGTGGGAGGGGGCTTGCCCACGATGGCGGCCTCTGGGCTGGCCAGGATGTTGGATCAGATCGAGTACATATCCGTTTCTGCGGTAACGGCTGCTTAGGGTTCCGCCCTGACGGCGGCTCACTTTTGAAAAGCGCA
>NZ_CVTU01000008.1:0-257 GCF_900004965.1 Pseudomonas sp. 44 R 15 | reverse complement strand
ACCGTCAGCACCACTATTACAGGCGCAACCGGCGGCAACTTTGAAAACCTGGTGCCGAGCACCACGCCTGCGGTCACCACGATTACTGATGTGGTCGATACCACCACTGTCACGCTGACGGCCGGTTCGACCGTGACCGAAGGCGGTCAGATCACCTACACCGCGACATTGAACAACCCCGCGCAGACGCCGGTGAGCGTTACCTTGAGCAATGGCTCGGTGATTACCATCAAGGCGGGTGAGTCCACAGGTACTGT
>NZ_CVTU01000061.1:0-15296 GCF_900004965.1 Pseudomonas sp. 44 R 15 | reverse complement strand
AGCCGCCACTACGCCGCCGAGCGCTTTGCCCGGGGCGGCGTCGGCCAGGCCGGGGCGCAGGCGCTGCCGTTCAACGCCTGGATCGATGACTGGAACTTCGCCACCCGCCCTGGCGCCGCCAACCCCCTGGCCGATATGCAACTCAAGGCCAGTGGCGCGCAGTTCGCCTACGACCTGCAACTGACCTCCAGTCGCCCGCTGGTGCTGCAGGGCGACCACGGCTACAGCCGCAAATCCGACCAGGGCCAGGCGTCCTACTACTACAGCCAGCCGTTCTTCAGCGCCAACGGCAGCGTCACGCTCGACGGCCAGACCTACCAGGTCAGCGGCAACGCCTGGCTCGACCGCGAATGGAGCAGCCAGCCCCTGGCCGCCAACCAGACCGGCTGGGACTGGTTCTCCCTGCACCTGGACCGAGGCGAACAACTGATGCTGTTTCGCGTGCGGCAAAAGGACGGCGGCGGCTACCTCACCGGCACCTGGATCGACGCCCAGGGAGGCACCGAGACTCTGCACAACGCGGATATCCAACTGGCGCCGCTGACCACCACCGAGATTGACGGGCGCAGCATTCCCACGCGTTGGTCGCTGAAAATCCCCGGCAAGCACCTGGACATCACCCCCGAGGCCGTCAATTCGAAGGCGTGGATGAACCTGGGCATTCCCTATTGGGAAGGGCCGGTGAAGTTCGACGGTGGGGTGGGGTATCTGGAGATGACGGGCTACTAGCTGATCGATTGGCCCCCCTCGGAACGGTCAACCCACTCTCAAAAAAACTACTGTACATAAAACCAGTATTGTCCTAGAGTCCATCCCAGGTGACCGGATGTCGCCGATCACCTGAGCTTCTATTTTTTAACTATGGATGGATAAAAAATGAAATCGAAAAAAGCCCTTATGCTGGGCGCGGCCATGATGGCCTCCTGCTTCGTCTCGGCTTGCGCCCTCGCTGATCAAGCGCCTTCGAAACTCAGTGCCGAAGCGATCAAGCAGGCCGTGAACACGGCGCTCAAGTCCGGCGGCAAGCTGGACGCGTCGAAGGTGTCGCCTGAGCTCAAGCAAAAACTCTCAGTGGCCAAGTCCGGCCAGTCTAAAACGGTGACCAAAGCCCTCAAGTCCGCGCCGTTCGACAGCGTGGTCGGTGAGCTGAAGAAACCGGCGCAAAGCCAACTGAAAAGCGCGGCGGTTGCAGCGTTTGAACCGCTGTTCCCCACCCTGGATATCAACACGCTTTACACCGTCGATGGCGTGCAGGCCGGTAACGAGTTTGCCTACCACTTCAATCTGGCGCAGAACGCGCGGGTGCTGGTGCAACTGGTCAACCAGAGTGCAGGGGCGGACATGTCGCTGACCCTGTTCCAGGATGACGGCCAGGGCAATCTGAGTGTGGTGGGTTCTTCGGACGCCGCAGGCAATGCCGATGAATACCTCAACGGTGTACTGTCGGCAGGTGACTACTACTGGTACATGGTGGCCAAGGTCGCCGATAACGCGCAGTTCAGTTTCGGCGTGGCGGTGGACAGCAACATCGACGCATTCGAGCCCAACGACAGCGCGCAAACCGCGTTCGTATTGCCCGACTCGATGAACAAGGTCAGCGGCAACCTCGACAATGCCGGCGATGTCGATTACTTCGACTTCAAGGCGGTACGTGGGCAAAGTGTGAGCATGTACTTGGCGGGCGACGAGGACGGCAGCCGTAACCAGTGGATCTTCGACCGATTCGATGGCGCCAATTGGATTACCGTGCCGGCCGGCTCCACCTCGACCTATCCGAGCGTAACGCCGGGCACCACCGTGAAGGTGCGTGTGCGGGCCAATCCGGCGGTGGCGCAGGACCCGAGCAAGTATTACCAGTTGAGCCTGGGCTCCACGCCGCGCCTGAACACCAGCAGTGTCAAGGGTGACAACATCGTACGGGTGCCGGTGAGCGAGATGCCGCTGGCCACCCAGACCGCACGGCTGCTGAATTGGTCGACCCAGTGGTCGGACTCCACCGGCGCGCCGCTGCTGGGCGTCACCCCGGTGTTGCGCGTGGATAACCACTTCGTCGACTTTAACTACCGCTGGGTCGACTACAAGGCGACCACCAACAGCGCGGGTGTCTCCCAGGCCACGGCCAATATCGGTACCTGCTTCGGTGATTACACCACGGTGATCAACGACAGCAGCACCGGCGTACCGTACATCTGGAGAACCACCTACAACCAGGGTGGCTGGCGCATCGAGCTGGCCGAATTCCCCGGCGTGGGCGTCGGCGGTAACAACGCGCAATACGTCAGCCTGGGGCATATCTGCACTCAGGACATCATCCATTGATTCAGTGATGTGAAACAGAAGGGGCAGCCTCCAGGGGCTGCCCCTTTTTTGCGCCGTCTGCCGCACATTTTTGCAGGCTGCAACAATTCGAATGTGGGAGGGGCGGTGCAACGATTCGACTTGCCCCCGATGGCGGCCTCTGGGCCGACCGGGATGTTGGATTGGAACGAGTACATATCCGTTTCTGCGGTAACGGCTGCTAATGGTTCCGCTTTTACAGCGGCTCACTTTTGAAAAGCGCAAAAGTAAGCAAAACGCTCTTGCCCCACCACTCGGCACCTCGCCTAGGCTCGGTGTGCCCGAACGCAGGCTTGAATCCGTGGGCCGCCGCCACGCGCCATCCATGGCGCGGGGCGGCTAACCCGGCGTCCTGCCGGGTTGCCCACGGATTCAAGCCTTCGTTCGGCCAGCGTGGTTTAACGGGGCGCCTGAGATCAGGATCAAAAGCAGAGCAAGATCAAGAGCGGCTCGCTTCGCATCGTGGTTACGGTTGGGCGCTGCTGAGTTGTGTAGATACCTATGCCCCGATGAGGCAGTGTCAGTAAATGCATTGCTAACTGATACACCGCTATCGGGGGCAAGTCGAATCGTCGCACCGCCCCTCCCACATTTGGATCGAGTCTGACCAATGGCCCCTTGCGCGGACCTAATTTCCTTGTTAGCTTCTGGCAAAATGTTAACGATAACATTTGCTCTAAAAATAAAAACAAAACAGAGACCCACGCCATGAAAATGCTCCCGAAAACCCTGTGTTTATTGGCTGCCAGCATCACTCTGGGCAGCGTTTCCCCTGTGTTTGCCGAAGCCGCCAAGCCGATCCGCATCGGCGCCTCCTTCCAGGAGATCAACAACCCCTATTTCGTCACCATGAAAAACGCCCTGGAAGAGGCCGGCGCGAGCATAGGGGCGACATTGATCATTACCGACGCCCGGCATGACGTGTCCAAGCAGGTCAGTGACGTCGAAGACATGCTGCAAAAAGGCATCGATATCCTGCTGATCAACCCGACCGACTCGGTCGGTGTGCAATCGGCGGTCAAGTCCGCCCATGCTGCCGGTGTGGTCGTAGTGGCAGTGGACGCCCAGGCGGAGGGCCCGCTGGATTCTTTCGTCGGCTCGAAAAACTTCGATGCCGGTTTCCAGGCCTGTGAGTACCTGGCCAGGCACATCGGCGACAAAGGCAATATCGCCATCCTCGACGGCATTGCCGTGGTGCCGATCCTCGAACGTGTGCGCGGTTGCAAGGAGGCGGTGGCCAAGCACCCGGACATCAAGATTGTCAGCATCCAGAACGGCAAGCAGGAACGTGACCAGGCGCTGACCGTCACCGAAAACATGTTGCAGGCCCAGCCCACCCTCAAGGGCATTTTCAGCGTGAACGACAACGGCTCCCTCGGCGCGCTGTCGGCCATCGAAGCCAGCGGCATGGATGTGAAGCTGGTGAGCGTCGACGGTGCGCCGGAAGCGATCAAGGCGATCCAGAAACCCGGCAGCAAGTTCATCGCCACCTCGGCCCAATACCCCCGTGACCAGATCCGCCTGGCCCTGGGTGTTGCCCTGGCCAGGAAGTGGGGCTCGCAAGTGCCCGCCACGATCCCGGTGGACATCACCCTGATCGACCAGGCCAAGGCCGGAAACTTCAGCTGGTAAACCCCTGCGCCCCACGTCTGCCGTGGGGCGCAGGTCTTCCTTCTGAGTACGAGGCCTTCGGTATGAGCAGTCTTCTGAAGCTGGAAAATATCTGTAAGCGTTACCCGGGGGTGCAGGCCCTCCAGTCCATCAACCTGCAAGTGGAGCGCGGCGAAATCCACGCGTTGCTCGGGGAGAACGGCGCGGGCAAATCCACCCTGATGAAGATCCTCGGCGGCGTCGAGCATCAGGACGAAGGGCAGATCCTGATCGACGGCCAGCCCCGGCAATTTGCGACCTACCGTGATGCGATTGCCGCCGGCATCGGCATTGTGTTCCAGGAATTCAGCCTGATTCCCTACCTCACGGCGGTGGAAAATATCTTCCTCGGCCATGAGCTGAGCAACCGCTTCGGCCTGTTGCGTAAACGCGAAATGCTTGAGGCCTGCCAGGCGTTGTTCAAGCGCCTGGGCGTGTCGATTAACCTGGAATGCGCCGTCAGGCACCTGAGCGTGGCCGAGCAGCAGTTCGTCGAGATCGCCAAGGCCCTGGCCCTGGATGCGCGTTTGCTGGTGCTCGATGAACCTACCGCAACGCTGACGCCCAGCGAGGCCGAGCTGCTGTTCGAGATCATGCGCGAACTCAAGCGCCAGGGCGTGGCAGTGATTTTCATCTCGCACCATCTGGAGGAGATTTTCCAGGTGTGCGACCGCATCAGTGTGTTGCGCGATGGCGGCAATGCAGGCGTCACCGCCGTGGCCGACAGCGATATCGACCGTCTGGTCGAGATGATGGTCGGCCGCCGCCTGGAATGCAGTTTCCCGCCCAAGCCCAGCACCGCACGCGGGCCTTTGCTGCTGGAGGTCAAGGACATCCAGCTGGTGCGCAACGGCCCGCATAACCGCTTTGACTTGCACAGCGGTGAAATCCTCGGCTTTGCCGGCCTGGTCGGTTCCGGTCGCACCGAACTGGCCCTGGGCATGATGGGCGCGCTGCCCTCGGTGAGCAAAGACGTGTGGCTGCGCGGCGAAAAGGTCAGCCTCGACGACCCGGCCCAGGCCCTGGCGCACGGCATCGGCCTGCTGCCGGAGAGCCGCAAGAGCGAAGGGCTGATCACCGACTTCAGCATTCGCGAAAATATCTCGTTGAACAACCTGCCCAAATACCAGAACGCCGCGGGCCTGATCGACACGGCCAGGGAATGCGCCAGCGTCGAAGCGCTGATGCGCCAGCTGTCGATCAAGGCGCCCAGCGCGGAAAGCCGCGTGTTCAACCTCAGCGGCGGCAACCAGCAGAAGGTGGTGATTGCCCGCTGGATCAACCACCACTGCGACGTGCTGGTGTTCGACGAACCCACCCGGGGCATCGATGTCGGCGCCAAGGCGCAGATCTACGCGCTGATGCGCAGCCTCACCGAACAGGGCTACGCGATCATCATGATTTCCTCCGAACTGCCGGAAGTCATCGGCATGTGCGACCGCGTCGCGGTCTTCCACAAGGGCGCGATCGTCAAGGTGCTGGAAGCGTCCGCCGTCAATCCTCAAGAGGTCATGCGCCATGCAACAGGGGGCTCAAGTGAATACGTCCATTAATGCCGCAGGCACCGGCCGGTTGCGCCTGAACCTGGCGCGGTTGCTGCGCTCGCCGGCGTTTTATCCCTTTGTCGGGCTGGTGGTGGTGACCCTGGTGATGATTCTCGCCAGCGACACCTTCCTCACCGCCGGCAACCTGTCGAACATTGCGCGCCAGGTGTCGATCAACGCGATCATCGCGGTGGGCATGACCTGCGTGATTCTTACCGGCGGCATTGATCTGTCGGTGGGGCCGGTGATGGCGCTGTCCGGCACGCTCACGGCCGGCTTGATGGTCGCGGGGCTGCCGCCGGGCCTGGCAATCGGTGCGGGGATGCTGGTGGGTGTGGCGTTCGGCATCGGCAACGGCCTGTTCGTGGCCTACCTGCATATGCCGCCGATCATCGTGACCCTGGCGACCATGGGCATCGCCCGGGGCCTGGGGCTGATGTACACCGACGGCTATCCGATTTCCGGGTTGCCGGAGTGGTTCGCGGTGTTCGGCCGCGCCAGCGTATTGGGCATCCAGGTGCCGATTCTGATCATGCTGCTCACTTACCTGACGGCCTATGTGCTGCTGCAGCACACGCGCATCGGTCGCTACATCTACGCCATCGGCGGCAATGAGGAGGCGGTGCGCTTGTCCGGGGTACGGGCGGCGCGCTTCAAATTGCTGGTGTACGGCATCAGTGGCCTCACCGCAGCGATTGCCGGGCTGGTGCTGACCTCACGCCTGATGAGCGGCCAGCCGAATGCCGGTGTGTCGTTCGAACTGGATGCGATTGCCGCCGTGGTACTGGGCGGTGCGTCGATTGCCGGCGGGCGCGGCGTGATCATCGGCACCTTGCTCGGCGCCATGTTGCTCGGCGTCTTGAACAACGGCTTGAACATGCTCGGCGTATCGCCTTACGTGCAGAGCGTGATCAAGGGCGCAATCATTTTGCTGGCGATCTTTATCAGCCGTCAGCGCCATCGCTAACCCTCTATCCACACAGGAACGAACACCATGGACAAGCACACTGATATGCAAGCCGTCGTCTGCCACGGCCCCAAAGACTACCGCCTGGAGCGCATCGGCAAACCCCAGGCGCGGCCCAATGAACTGGTGATCCGCATTGCTGCCTGCGGCATCTGCGCCAGCGATTGCAAGTGCCATTCTGGCGCGGCGATGTTCTGGGGCGGCGACAATCCTTGGGTCAAGGCGCCTGTGGTGCCGGGCCACGAGTTTTTCGGCTATGTGGTGGAGGCGGGCGAGGGCGCCGAGGAGCACTTCGAAGTGACGGTGGGCGACAAGGTGATCGCCGAGCAGATCGTGCCTTGCAGCAAGTGCCGATTCTGCAAGTCGGGCAAATACTGGATGTGCGAAGTGCACAACATCTTCGGCTTTCAGCGTGAGGTCGCCGAGGGCGGTATGGCTCAATACATGCGCATTCCCAAGACGGCCATCGTGCACAAGATTCCCGAGTCGGTGTCCCTGGAAGACTCGGCGCTGGTGGAGCCCATGGCCTGCTCGATCCATACGGTCAACCGTGGCGATATCCAGCTTGACGACGTGGTGGTGATTGCCGGCGCCGGCACCCTGGGCCTGTGCATGGTGCAGGTGGCGGCGCTGAAGACGCCGAAGAAACTGGTGGTGATCGACATGGTCGACGAGCGTCTGGAGCTGGCGAAAAAGTTCGGCGCCGATGTGGTGATCAACCCGTCGCGGGACAACGCTCGCGCAATCATCAACGGCCTTACCGATAATTATGGCTGCGACGTGTACATCGAGACCACCGGCGTACCGGCCGGCGTCACCCAGGGCCTGGACCTGATCCGCAAGCTCGGGCGCTTCGTCGAATTCAGCGTGTTCGGCGCCGAGACCAGCGTGGACTGGTCGATCATCGGCGACCGCAAGGAGCTGGACGTACGCGGCGCCCACCTGGGTCCGTATTGCTACCCAATTGCCATCGACCTGTTCGAACGCGGCCTGGTCACGTCAAAAGGCATCGTCACCCATGACTTCCCGCTGGATGACTTCGCCGAGGCCTTCGAGCTGGCCAACTCGACCAAGTCGATCAAGGTGCTGTTGAAGCCGGTGCTCTGACGATGAACTACGTGATGGGTGTAGACATAGGGACCCAGAGCACCAAGGCGCTGCTGGTGGATGCCCACGGCACGATCATCGCCCAGCACAGCCAGGGCTATCGCGTGGATACGCCGAAAGTGCGCTGGGCCGAGCAATGGCCGCAGGTCTGGCTGGATGCGGTCGAGGCGTGTGTGGCGCAGTGCATGCTCAAGGCCGGTGTTGCGGCGCAACAGGTCAAGGCGTTGTGCATCAGCAGCCTGTACGGCGGCTCGGGAATCGCGGTGGATGCGCAGATCACACCGTTGCACCCGTGCCTGATCTGGATGGACCGTCGTGCCGGTGAGCAAGTGGCGTGGGTGCGTGGGAATGTCGATCTGGACCGAATGTATGCGGTCACCGGCAACTCGCTGGACAGCTACTACGGCTTCACCAAGATGCTCTGGCTCAAGCAGCACCAGCCTGACGTGTGGGCCAACACGCGCTACCTGCTGCCGCCCAACAGCTATATCAACTGGTGCCTGACCGGCGAGCTGGCGGTGGACCACAGCAGCGCCGGCAATATCGGCGGTGTCTACGATGTGGTTGCGCGCGGCTGGTCGGGCGAGATGCTCGATGCACTGGGCATCCCGCCGGCGATGATGCCGGAGCGGTTGCTGTATTCCGGCGAGGTGGTGGGCGGTTTGCTTCAGGACTGGGCCGCGCGCCTGGGCCTGCAGGCGGGCACGCCGGTGCTCGCCGGTGGCGTGGATGCGGCCATGGCGACCCTGGCGGCCGGCGTCACCCAACCGGGCAACCATGTGGCGATGATCGGCACCAGCATGTGTTGGGGCTACCTCAACCAGCGGGTGGACGCGCAGCACGGGTTGGTGAGCATGCCTCACGTCTATAACGGTCATCGCGACCTGTACATCTTTGGTGGTGCGATCACCGCAGGGGCCTCGGTCAGTTGGTTCCGCGAGCAGTTCTGCCAGGCCGAGGAGCAACAGGCCCGGGCCAGCGGCGAGGACAGCCTGGTGTTGCTCGAGCGCAGCGCGATGAATATCCCGGCGGGCAGCGAGGGCCTGTTGTTCCTGCCGTACCTGATGGGCGAGCGCAGCCCGGTGTGGGACGACCGCGCCAGCGGCAGTTTTGTCGGGCTGAACCTGTATCACACGCGCATCCACCTGTACCGCGCCGTGCTCGAAGGGGTGAGTTTTGCCCTGCGCCACAATATCGAAGCCGGCACCCGGGGCGCACATTCCCTTGACCCGCGCTTGATCGTGGTGGGCGGTGCGAGCCATTCGGATGTGTGGATGCAGATCATCGCGGACGTGACGCGCTACCCGGTGTACACCATCGTCCAGGAAGTCGAAGCGGCGCTGGGGGCGGCGTTGCTGGCAGCGCACACGGTGGGGTTGGTCAGTGATGAGGCGATGGACAAGGGCTGGGTGCAGTTGGCATTGCGGGCGCAGCCCAAGCGGGAGAATGTCGCGGTCTACGACCAGGCGTTTGCCGAGTACCTGAAGCTGTATCCCGCGCTGAAACCGATCATGCATAACCTGCAGGCCAACTGACCCGACAGGGTCAAACATGTGGGAGGGGGCTTGCTGCCGATGGCGGTGTAACAGTCGCCCCGGTGTTGAATGACACACCGCTATCTGGGGCAAGCCCCCTCCCACAGGGATCACCATTGTTTCGGGAATTTTATCATGCAGGCTACTTTCGACTTCACTCACCAGCGCATCCTCGTCACCGGCGCCAGCAGCGGCATCGGCCGCGAAATCGCCCGGCAGCTGATCGCCAGTGGCGCCGAGGTCTTCGCCCTGGGCCGCGACGCCCAGGCCCTGGCCGAACTGGGCTGCCACAGCCTGAGCGTGGATATCGCCGACAGCGCCGCACTCGACCACGCCTTGAGTGAGCTGCCGGCGCTGCACGGCCTGGTCAACTGCGCCGGCATTTCACGCCTGGAGCCCGCCGCCGCCATCAGCGCCGAAGCCTTCGACCAGGTGATGCAGGTCAACGCCCGCGCCGCGGCGCACGTGGCCAGCCGTGTGGCGGCAAAAATGATCGAAGAGAACATCGCCGGCAGCATCGTCAACGTCTCAAGCCAGGCCTCGCTGGTGGCGCTGGATGATCACCTGAGCTACTGCGCCTCCAAGGCCGCCCTCGATGCGATCACCCGCGTGCAATGCGCCGAATGGGGTCGCTTCGGCATTCGCGTCAACAGCGTCAACCCCACTGTTACCCTTACGCCGATGGCGACCATGGCCTGGTCCGATCCGGTCAAGCGCGACCCGGCACTGGCCGCCATTCCCCTGGGCCGTTTTGCGCACACCGTGGACGTCGCGTTGCCGGTGCTGTTCCTGCTCAGCGATGCGGCCAGCATGATCAGCGGCGTGAGCTTGCCGATTGATGGCGGCTATACCAGCCGTTAGCCGTTCTCCAACTGCCCGGCGATGACCACCTTGTCCCGTGGCTTGTGCGGGTCTTGCAGGCGATCGAGCAACAGGCGCACCGCGCTGCTGCCGGCCAGCGACGCATCGTGGGCCACGCAGGCGATGGGCACGCCGAAAATATCGGCGAAGGGCAGGCGGTCGATGCCGCAGATGGTCAGGCTGTCGTGGGCGATGTTGTGCATGCGCAACGCGCGCAGGGCGCCGAGGGTGATCAATTGGTTGAAGCCCATGATCGCGTCCGGCGCCGAGTGCGCGGCGAGGTAGTCGAGGGTGTGCAGGTAGGACGGCATCAGCGTGTAGTCCCCGGCCTGCACCTCGACCTGCACCTGGGGATGCTCGGCCAGCACTTCGCGCAGGCCCTTGAGGCGTTCGACGGTGATGCGCGAGTGTTCGGGGCCGGTCAGCACCAGCAGGCGCTTGAGGTCCGGGGTCTGGCGCAACAGGTAATGCGCGGCCTGGATGCCGCTGTGGTAGTTGTCGAGCACCACGCGGCTGAACGGGCTGTCGTGGAGTGTGCGGTCAAGCAGCACCACCGGGGTCTTGCCGTTGCCCAGGCGCTCGAGATAGTCGGGCTGGTAGCTTGGCTCATCGGAGACCGGCGACAGGATGATCCCCGCCACGCGATAACCCAGCAGGGTATCGACGGCCTTGCTTTCCAATTCTTCGAGCTCATCGGTGTCCACCAGCATGATGGTGTAGCCGTGCTTTTTCGCTTCGCGGGAGATCGCCTTGATCATCTCGCTGTAGAACGGGTTGTCCACCGATGCGGTGATCACGCCGATGATCAGGCTTTCACTGCGCTTGAGCCCACGCGCGAAGGCATTGGGCACGTAGTCGAGTTCGCGCGCCACTTCCAGAATGCGCGCCAGGGTGGCGGGTTTGACCAGGTCAGGTTTGCTCAACGCCCGGGACACGGTGATGGTGGTCATGCCCACGCGTTTGGCGATGTCGCTGATGGTGACGGACTTTTTCTTGTTCATCGGTAAGGCTGCAAGAGGACACACCCGCAGGCTAGCATGCGCGCCGGCCCAGGGTGATTCAAATCAGCGGGTCCCAGCGCTGCGACCAGTCACCTTCGGCCTTGACCACTTCGCGCAACAAGGTCAACGCCTGCTGCAGCACCGCCGAATCCCGCGCCCGCGAATACACCAGGTACGTCGGGAAACTGAATTCCGGCGCCTTGGCCACCCGCTGCATCACGCCGCTGTCCAGGTAGCTCTGCACCACGCGCGTGCGGAAATACCCGGCGCCACCGTTCTCCAGGATGTACTGCAACGCCAGCGGCCCGAGGTTGAAACTCACGGCCGCGCGCGCGTGGTCGGGCAGGGCGGCGTCGTGCTGCTGGCGAAAACCCTGGCCCCAGTCGATATACACGTACGGCTCGGGCTGGCTCGTCAGTTGCACCAGGATCAGTTTTTCTTCCAGCACCTGCTCCACCTGCAAGCCCGGCCAGTACTGCGGCTGGAACACCAGCGCGGCGTCGAGCACGCCCAACTCCAACTGGCGCAACAGGTATTCGCCCTCGCGAATTTCGGTGCGCAGGGCATGCCCGGGGATATGCTCGCGCAGCGCCTTGGCCCAGCCGAGCATCAGCGGGTTGCACAGGCTGACCTCACCGCCGATATGCAGCACATTACGATAGCCATCGGGCAACGGCAGGTCGCGGCGCGCCGCTTCCCAGGTTTGCAGCAACTGGTTGGCGTACACCACGAAGGCCTCGCCGTCGGCGGTCAGACGGGCACCGGCGCGATTGCGCACAAACAGCGTACTGCCCAACTGGTTTTCCAGGTTTTTCACCCGTGCGGTGATGGCGGTCTGGGTGACGTGCAGTTTCTCCGCCGCTGCGGCGAGGCTGCCGCAGCGGGTGATTTCGAGGAAGGTGCGTGCCAGCTCGATGTCCATGTCGGTTCCGAAATCAGAGGAAAGTCGGCGCCATTGTAGGACGACTGGCGGTAAAGGGTGAGCGCAATGGCGCGTTCACTCAGGGCAGGATAATTTCGGCGGACGTTTCTCCTGCTATGGAGCGGCTGACCCTGACGGTATTGCCCTGGGTCGCAGGGTATTCGCTCCAGTACAAGCTGTTTTCATTGCTTCGGGTATACATCTGGCCCACCTGGCGCCCATCCGCCCTGAGCAGGCGATAGTCGCTGTTGATCAGGTAGACCGCCACCGCCTTGTGAGGCCCCAGGGTGCACCAGACGGTGTAGGTTTCGGATTTGGCCCAGCCTCGGGTTTGCGTGCTGACATGGGTGACGCTCAGGCTGATTTTTGCAGAGGCCTTGAAGAAACTGGCGAATTGCAGTTCGACGCTGCTTTCTGTGCCGACGGTCTGCGAGGTGCTCTCGGTGGTCGACCCATTTTCGATGCGGGTACTCGCCCAGTTATAGCGTTGTACGGTCGAAGTGTTGTTATGCGCGTGGTTGAGCAACACGTAGTAATCCTTGCGCTCCAACTGGTAGTAGGGCGTCTGGGTCAACTGTTCCATAGGGGTCAGGTCGGGGTCTTCGATAGTGAACCAGGGCAGTTGGGTGACATAGGCCGTGGTGGTTTTTTCGAACGCTGAAGGCTTGGCGTAGCTGTGCAGAATGGGGGCGACGCTGGGCGCCGTCGATTCAATCAGCATATGTGCGCGCAGGGCATGCACGGGGGGACTGGCCAACGGTCGAGCATAGCCCGGCTGGCCCATGAAAGTGGCGGCGCTGAAATACACTTCAGCCGGTGGCGCAGTGGGCGGCTTGATACTCCAGGCGGAAAAATCCCCGGGTGCGCCGGTGCCTCGATCGCTCCACAGCAGTTCGTCGATGTGCGACGTGACCGGCAGATCATCACGCAGGCACCGAACCGCATTCACGGAAGGCTCAAGCAGGCCGTTGCCAACTACCAATCCCATTGCCACATAGCCTTCAGGCGGCACCGGGCGCCAGATCGACACGTTGTGCCCCGGTTGCTCAAAGGCCCATACCCGTTCGAAATCCGTGGGTGGCTTCAAGGCGGTACCCGTGGGGCCATTGGCATCGGCGACCACCGGCATCGCCTGGACGCCGTCGATGGTGTTGAAATTATCTTCAAGCCTGTCGCCGATCGGGTAGTAGCCAGCCAGCTTCGGAGGAATGCGAGGGCGCCAGAGACCGGCGGGCGCGTCGCCAAAATGCCCATCCTCGCGACGCCGGTTGTTCCAGAGCTGAGTAAAGTTGTTAGTGAAGTTGATCAGCAAGTCTTTGTATTTAAGGGGGACCATCGGGATCGCTCTGTTCAGTCGGGAAACCCCTGGCGGTTATCAGGCCGCCGGAGGGTTGAGTACGCTGGACAGTTGATACCTGCTGGAGCGGCGGGAAGCGGTAGATAGCTATTATTAGGGCAGGCATCTTTTGATTGGAATGCAGTGCAAATGTGGGAGGGGGCTTGCCCCCGATGGCGGCCTCTGGGCCGACCAGGATGTTGGATCAGATCGAGTACATATCCGTTTCTGCGGTCACGGCCACTTAGGGTTCCGCCCTGACGGCGGCTCACTTTTGAAAAGCGCAAAAGTAAGCAAAACGCTCTTGCCCCACCACTCGGCACCTCGCTTAGGCTCGGTGTGCCCGAACGCAGGCTTGAATCCGTGGGCCGCCGCCACGCGCCATCCATGGCGCGGGGCGGCTAACCCGGCGTCCTGCCGGGTTACCCACGGATTCAAGCCTGCGTTCGGCCAGCGTGGTTTAACGGGGCGCCTGAGATCAAGATCAAAAGCCAGATCAAGAGCGACTCGCTGCGCATCGTGGTTACGGTTGGGCGCTGCTGAGTTGTGTAGATACTTATGGTCATCGGGGGCAAGTCGAATCGTCGCACCGCCCCTCCCACATTGGGTTGTGGGGTGAATCAAGAGTGATCGAACTTCGGTAGATCCGGTACGGCTCACTCCCAGCCGCCACGGTCGAGACACCGGGTGTTCGCCGGAGGCTGTTTGCCGTAGGCCAGAAACTCCCCGAGCCAGCGGCTGACGCAGCCGTCGGCCGTGGCCTGGGCGGGTTCCTTGAGCAGCAGCGAGTCGACGCCGGACGCGCTCGGTTCGCCGCGCCCGGCGTTGACCAGCACCATGCGTGCGATGCGTTCGGGAAACAGCGTGGCGTAGCGGTTGCCCAGGCGCGCCGCGTCGGCATTGCCGACGTAGTTGAGCCGGGACTCGCCCAGTTGCCCGCGCACATACTCCATATCCTCTGCCGCCTGTTCGACGGCATCGCTGCCTTTGAGGTCGCGGCTGCTCAGTTCGATCATGTCGTAGCGGTCGACGAGCATGCGATACGCCGGGGTGGCGTAAGACTCCCAGCGGCCGGCCAGATGCAGGGCAAAGGTGGTGTTTCTGGCCGTACGCGGATCGCCGGACTGGATAAACACCACGCCCTCGCGGTTGAGCGGGTCGCGCGCGCCGACGCGTGTCACGCTCAAGCGCAGGCGGCCGCGGCCAGGGGCGGCATGGTCGCGGGGCACCGTCACCAGGCCACATTGGGTACGGGCGAGTACGTCGGGGTCGAGCTGCTCGAACACCGGGAACGGGCAATCGAGTAACCAATCAATGGCGGTGGGCGCGATCAACGGCTCGGCCAGGGCCAGGTGTGCGATCAGCCAGCCGCCGAGGCAGACCAGGCATTTTCCAACAACGCTGGATTTCATTAGAAGGTCCCGGGAAGCCGTGTGAAGTCGGCTTTTTTACCAAGGACCTTGGGTCTAATAATGTAAGGCGATTAAACGGATCGTGTACGAAACTGGAGTTTCGTTTATCAGGTGCCGCTATTCCAGCCACCGCCCAAGGCTTTGTACAACGCGATGCTGGCCTGCAGGCGCGACAGCCGCAGCTGCACGTCCAAGTCCTGGGCCGCGTACAACGTGCGTTGGGTCTCCAGCACTGTGAGCAAATCCTCGGCGCCCGCCTGGTAGCGGCTTTCGGCGATCTGGAACGCAGTCCGGGCCTGTTGCAGTTCTTCGGCTTGCCATTGGCGTTGCTGGTCGAGGCGGCTGATGCTGCTGAGGGCTTTTTCCACATCGGCAAAGCCGTTGATGATCGCCCCACGGTAGATTTGCAGAAGCTCATCCTGGCGCGCGCGGGCCTTGTCGCGTTCGGCGCTTAAACGACCGTTGTTGAAGATCGGCGCCACCAGGCCCGAGGTCAGGGTGTAGAACGGGCTGCGCAGGATCTCGTCGGCCTTGTAGGCGCCCGAACCCAGGGTCGCGCCCAGGGTCACCGCAGGCAGCATCGCCGCGCGGGCGACGCTGACGTCGGCACTCGCCGCCGCCAGC
>NZ_CVTU01000059.1:0-7152 GCF_900004965.1 Pseudomonas sp. 44 R 15 | reverse complement strand
GCTTTTGGCCGATTGCAGCCCATCGCGACAGGCAGTTATCGATCCCAAAGGGACACCGGAGCAGGTTATCTACCAGCTGTGTGTTTGGAGGTGTGTATTGTTGAATTTGCCGTTACCCTTCTGGGACATCACGCAATAAGGACTATGCACATGAATGCCGGAATGGCTCATGCGATTGAGGCCGCAGAAAGCGAGTATTTGTGTGCCCGCGTCGAGAGTTTGTCTCGGATAAGTGGAAACCCTTTTGGTGCTCGTGTGTTTTTCAACGAAGCTTTTCCATGCTTTCAGGTGAAGGCATCACCTAGCCCGATGCTCAATCGCATCTACGGCGATAGTACCGACAGACCCAAGTCACTATTGAGCTTGCTCAAGGAATCAGCAGAGTATTCGACAGTAACGCCTCTTATCGGAAAGGCCTCGACTTTGGAACAGTACGCTTTGGTGGGTGAGAAGCGGCTGGAGCGTCTGAGGGGGTGGACGCATCTGCAACTCGCGTGCACCATCGAAAATGTGGTCTTGAATCACCACTCATTCGAAATCGAAGAAGCCACCTCACAAACGCTTCCTGAGTTCGCAGCCGTGCATGCGAGTGGATTTCATACCAAGCCAGAGCATCTTCAGTTGAGCCAGGCTTCGTTAGCAGGACTGATGACAAATGAACGTCTGAAAATCTACGTTCTTAAGGCTGATGGAAAGGTCGTGGCAGGAGCGTTGATGTACCTGGCCTGCAATGGAGTTGCCTACCTTGGGACGGCTGCCACCCGAAAAAATGCACGAGGCCAGGGCTACCATGGAGCCCTGATATCTCATCGGATAGAGCAAGCAAAAAAACACGGCAGTATTGTGATCGCCGCAACCGCGCTTCCCAGCTCGCAAAGTCGCCGAAATTTGCAGCGTACAGGGCTAGCGACATCCCACGCTCAAGCGCTATATCGCCTGGTAGATAGCTGAAGTCTGCTCTTGGCCGATTTCTGCCGGTCAAGGCTAACCAGTGTGCTGGTCAAGTCAATGCAAACAACCGGTCAAGTCCATGCAATTACGCATATGCGCAAGTGCTTAGGGACGTCAGCTGAAAAAAGGTCAAACGCGATGCAGCTAATAGAGGGTTGGATCAATGCAATGACGTATGGGCACCCCCTAGATTTTTCGCGGGAAAATGGAGGTGAAGTATGGACATCAGAGATCAGAGTCAACAGCAGACCATGACTGCTCTGTGGCTATGTCCATAGTTCACAATCTTTCCTTTAAATCGATGAGGCATTCGCCGATCTGACCGGTGTCAGTGGGTTGGATGCGTTAGGCCGGCAGATCCGCGCTCAGGTACTTCGCTGCACCGGCATACCTGTCGGTGTTGGTATCGCTCATACAAAGACTCTGGCGAAGCTGGCAAACCACACCGCAAAGCGCCTGCAATCGCAGACCGGTGGTGTGGTCAATATCACCGACCCGGTTAAGCGGGACTGGGTGCTGCGCAATACGGACGTGGCGGAGGTGTGGGGTGTTGGGCGAAAGATGAAACTTCATCTTGATGCGATGGGCATCAAGTCTGCAATGGATCTTGCTAAGGCGGACCCTTGGACGCTCCGCAAGAAGTTCAGCGTTGTGATCGAGAAGACGGCCAGGGAACTGGGCGGCACGCCTTGCTTGGAGCTGGACGAGCCCGATCCGCCAAAGCAGGAAATCTGCTGCAGTCGCATGTTCGGTCAGCGGCTGACGGAGCTGCCGCCTATCAAAGAGGCGGTGGCCACCTACATGATGCGAGCTTCTGAGAAGCTCCGCGCCCAGAACTCGCTGTGCAAAAAGGTCCGCGTTTGCATCAGAACCGGAATGTTCAATCCAGAGGAGGCTAAGTATGCCAACGGTGTGGTGGTGGATATGCCGTATCCCACCCATGACGTTCGCCTGCTCACCCAGGCAGCGATAGGCTCGCTTGAGCGTATATTCCGGCCAGGTTTCAAGTACAGCAAGGCCGAGGTGATGTTGCTAGACCTATGCCAGCCCGGCGAATACACCGATGATCTGTTCGCTAAATCACAGCCGGCAGAGGCAACTCGGGTGATGACGGTTCTGGACCAAATCAACGAACGGTGGGGTAGGGGGACACTGAGATCAGCCAGCGTGCCCGTCAACCCTGAATGGGGTATGCGGCGTGAGATGATGAGCCAGAGCTTTACAACTCGGCTTGATCAGCTTTGGTCGGTTGCCTGCGATTAGTTTCAGTTTTCGAAAATTCCTGATCTAGGATTTTGTGAATCGCGTGATCTTCACAGCCCCCATCATTGGAGCTGGCTTGTAGTGGCGGGGCCACTTGTGTAGGTGCTAGAGGTTGTGGCTGGGGGAAAATTGAGAATCGGCAGAGGGTAGAAAATGTGCATGATCGTTGCTTTGACAGGACTCTGTATATGTAAACAGTATATTGAGGGCTCAGTCATGGCTTACCTAATCCGACGAAGAGCTGTTCGGCAGTCTAGGAAGCCACCACTGCAAGAAAAAACTAGGCGAAGAACCAGCTGTCGCCCTCCCGCGGACAGGGTTTTATTTACGCTGCCACCATTTGGAGCTTGCCTTTTGGACGGTCACGAAGCCTGATAGCCAATCAACGTAATCTTCGTCTTTCGGGACCAAGCCATCCTGACGCGGCTTTTCAAAGTCTGTTGTTGAGATCCTTGGTGGCTTTCCCCTAAGTCGCGATTTGTAGCGTTTTTTGAGTGTCTCACCATGATCCCGCAAATCCTCACATAACTTAATGCTGAAAAAAATCATGTCATCCGTATAGAGAGAAATAGCTTCTACCGAATTACCGTACTCTTGGTTTGTGTGGGTTTCACTAAACGACACGCCTAGGTACATATGGTGGAAAGAGGCTCCTTCAGGAAAGTCATTGTTTTTGAAAGCGTTCAGTAGCTCGTTTCGCTTGGATAAAGCTCCATTCAGATTTCCCACAGAATCAGCAAGTGCGGTCACAACTGCAATTGTCCGTCCCACGGCAGAAAGGCGGTTTAGGACGATATCTTGGAGTTTAGCGATTGGAGGAGAAATTTCCGGAAAAAACAGAAAGTTAGGTTTTACTTCGAAAGGAGTATTTGCTGCAATTTTGCGTTCATAGATTTTTTCTTTATGCGCCTCAAAATTCTTCAGATCGTTAAGGTAATCGCTCTTCAGGGCTCTAACGTGCTGTTTTTTTAGCGCCATAGCTTGGGCGGCCATACCTATTGCGAGCGATATCACCGCGTTCGTAGCTTGAAATTCCTTTGCTAATTCATCTCTGAATTTGCCTTTTTCAGCGATGCGCTGCGCAGCTATCGCACCTGCGAAAGCGCCCGCCAGTGAAGTCGTGAAGGAAGAATTAGCAAAACCTTTGATGTTCTCCCATAAGAGGGACACGAGAGGGGAGAACTCTGCGATTACGGAGGTAATGTCGGACACGTACGAAAATCTCACATGGCGGTTTAGGTGTAAGGCGACGATTCGATCTGCCTGCAGTGTAGGCACACTCTACGAAAGCCATACATCCTACTCATGGATTTAGGGGGGGCATTTACAAAGTATTGGTTGGGCATTGCGACTGATAGTGATGGCTTGCATCAAACGATCTCTGGAGGTCCCCAGATGTTAGTGATTAAAGCTAAACCCAGCTGACAGCCTTGAAGACATTGGCGTGCGTAAAGGGAATTAGGGGTCTCGTTAAGAGCTTCGAAGGTTCGCTGATCGAAGAGACGTCGCATGTACAGTTAGAGCGTCGTTGGGGCTCCCGCAGGAAACAAAGCGAGTTTAGGCATGTGTGGGGCAAAAATGGGGCAAACCGTACGCCAATCTATGCCATTAAATGCTCATTATACGATTATGCAACTTGCTGTGTACGAGCGTCAAAGCCCGCAACCACGGGACTCTCCCTCAAAATCCCCCACATACCCCTACACAATTGGCGTGTGCTTTGTCATAGACGATTGGCTCGTAGCTTAGCCAAGCCTTGCTTGATGTGCCCGGCGTTTTCGCCGATCACGAATAGAGCGCCAGGTACGTTGTCACCAACCTCATCCATGCCTTGCTTTTCACTTTGGAGAGCCAACTCCATCAGAGCTGCTTCCAGCGCGAGCTGATTCTCGGTATGCGTCCGGCGAACACATCCCCCTGAAGCTGATATGGAGCCATCGCCTCCATTGAACCGAGGCAGTAGTGGTTATGCGGATTCTGTTCTCTATAATGACTGACCGGCCATGTTTAGGGTGCTTGTTATGCCAGCCTCCGCTGATCAAAACTCCGCTGTCGTTTTATGCGCAGCTTCCAATAACGACCTGGAAGATCTGGTAGCCATCAGGATTGAGGCCATGCGCGAGAGCCTTGAACGGCTTGGACGATTTAACCCAGATCGTGCGCGCGAACGATTTCTTGGTGGGTTCGACGCTAACAGCACACGCCGCATAGAAGTATCAGGCGATCTGGTCGGTTTTGTCGTTATCAAAGACCATCAGAGCGAGCTTCTGCTTGACCATTTGTATGTGATACCCGGTGCTCAAGGAGCAGGAATCGGCTCTGAAGTTCTTACTCAGATTTTCAGAGAGGCTGATGAGATCGGGCGTCCCATCAAGGTTGGTGCTCTCAAGGAAAGCGCTTCAAATCGTTTTTACACTCGCCATGGCTTCGTGTTCGTCGAAAGCGGTGAATTCGATAATTATTATGTCCGGATTAACGGTAATTCCGTTAATTTGGGCGACTAGGCAGATCTTGATACTGTGCCCCGTCAGAGGTTGCACCGTTAGATGGGCATCCACCTGTGCGGCAGTAGGTCGGTAATCTCATTCGCCCGCTGCGTCGGCAGGCGCGTGAGAACATCCTTTAGATAGGCGTATGGATCATGACCATTCAGCCGCGCAGACTGGATCAAGCTCATGATCGCCGCCGCCCGCTTGCCGCTGCGTAGCGACCCTGCGAAGAGCCAATTCTTGCGTCCAAGAGCCCATGGTCGGATTTGGTTCTCCGCCCAATTATTGTCTATGGGTACGGCCCCGTCACCGAGGTAGCGCGACAGCGCTGCCCAGCGTTTCAGGCTGTAATCCAGCGCTCTGCTGATGGCTGAGCCTTCAGGCACGAGATCGCGCTGGGCGATCATCCAGGCGTGCAGCATATCCATCAACGGGACGGCTTTTTCTTGCCGTATTCGGCGCCGCAAATCCGGCTCCAGGTCGCGCACTTCGCTCTCGATTTCATACAGCGACTGGATGTAGCGCAGGGCTTGCTCAGCAAGCGTGCTCTTGTTGGTGGTGTGCAGTTCGAAGAACTTGCGCCGTGCATGGGCCATGCAGCCGATCTCGGTCACGCCCAGTTCGAAGCTAGCCTTGTAGCCACCAAAATCATCACACACCAGCTTGCCCTTCCAGTCTTGCAGGAAGTTGCGAGCATGCTCCCCAGCGCGGCTGGAGCTGAAGTCGTAGACAACAGCCGCTGTTTCGCAGAACTGACTGGTGGCGTAGGCCCACACATAAGAGCGGTGGGTTTTCTTTGTGCCCGGAGCCAGCATCTGCACCGGCGTTTCGTCGGCATGGATAACTTGCTGCCCGAGCACTACGTCGCGCAGCGCATCTACCAGAGGCTGCAACTGCACGCCCGTCATGCCAACCCATTGAGCCAAAGTTGAACGTGGAATCGCCAAGCCGGCACGACCGAAAATCAATTCCTGACGGTAAAGAGGCAAATGGTCAGCAAACTTGGCGATCATGACGTGGGCAAGTAGCCCGGCGGTCGGGATGCCCTTGTCGATGACTTGCGCCGGAACCGGCGCCTGGATCAGCGTTTCGCAGTCATCGCAGACCCACTTGCCACGGACATGGCGCTCGACGGTAAACACGCCTGGCGTGTAGTCCAGTTTCTCGCTGACGTCTTCACCGATGCGTTTCAGTACGCAGCCACATGGGCAGTGAGTATTGTCCGGTTCGTGATGGATCAACGTGCGTGGAAACTCAGCCGGCAATGCAGTGCGCTTGGGCTTCTGCTTTTTCTCGGTCAACGATGGCGCGGTTTGCAATGCTTGAAGCTCAGCCTCAATCGCCGCGATATCGGTATCGATCAAATCGTCCAGCAAGCTGGCCTGCTGCGGACTCATCTGCTCGCTACGCTTGGCAAACTTGAATCGCTTGAGCTGTGCAATCTCATGGGTCAGCTTCTCGATCACCGTTTGATCGCGGTTGATCTTCTTACCCATTGTTTCGACCGTCTTGCCCATCGTCTCGACTTGCTGGTCGAGTGTCTCGACACGCTGTATCAACTGCGCCGCCAAAGCGCGCAGTTGTTCAGGATTCAGGTGGTCGAGATTGGGCAAGGTCATGGTGCCGATTTTGCCAGAGCAGGCAATTCACGGCGATAGAGCGATAGGCTAATGGTAGCCGTTAAAGCCGTGTGATTGCGGCGCCGGAGCCCGCGCGTTGCCATGGCAAGCCCAATACCAAAGCCTGGAGTTGCTTGGTATCCAACTCTATTTCACAGCTATGGCGAATGCCTGGCCAGTGGAACTTGCCTTGGTTCAACCGGCGAGCAGCAAGCCAAATGCCAAACCCGTCATGCACCAGAACTTTCATCCGATTAGCGCGGCGGTTGGCGAACAGATAAGCACAGTGCGGCTGCGCCGCACCAAACACCGCAATCACTCTGGCCAATGCAGTCTCGGTACCAGCGCGCATGTCCATCGGCTCGGTGGCGAGCCAGATGGAGTCGATGCGAATCATCGCAGCAAGTCTCGAAGAAAGGTCGCACAAGCAACAGCACTTTCAGTAGGCCAACTCACTTTGACGGTACCGCGTGGGTGCTGGATTTCGACACAGATATTCGGCGACGCAGCTTGCGAATTCACTTCGGCCAGCTGCATGGGTACCGGAATGAATGCAGGTTGCAGCGCCGTGCTTTTCTGCGCGTGCAGCCGAATCCATTTGTGGACGAGGTTCGCGTTGAGGCTATGGCTGAGCGCAATGCTGGCAATCGAAGCGCCGGGCTGGGCGCACTCTTGAATGACTTGGGCCTTGAAGGACTTGGAGTAGGAACGGCGTTGTGGCTGCATGAAATACCCGCTTAAAAGGCTAGACCTGGTGTCCACTCAAATTTAAGTGCACACCATGCCGTGGCCTTGCGGGGCTGGGTAGATGACTTCGCCGGACGGATACG
>NZ_CVTU01000057.1:0-13132 GCF_900004965.1 Pseudomonas sp. 44 R 15 | reverse complement strand
CGGCGTCGCCGCACTGTTCAGCAACAGAGGCTTGGCCGCCTGCACGTGAGTTTCCAGCCCAGGCCCCGGCACCTGCCTGGCTAGCAACTCCAACAACGCCCGCGCCCGCCCGGACTTGATAGAACTCAACACCTGAGCCCCCAGCCGAAGCTGCACCCCCATCCCCCGCGTGGCCCATATCAGCAGCAGGTTGATCAAGACTTCGCCAGTGATCTCACCCAGCAGTTCGTACATCTCGGGCGGCGGCAGCAGGCGTATCCAGGCCACCATTGCTGACAAATAGATAAACAGCAGCGGCTCGTCACTGAGCACCAGAAAGCCTTGGGCGAGCGTGTCTTTACCCAGTTTGAGTAACTGGTCCAGTTCGGCCTGGGAAAGGTACTGCAGCAACTTTTCGCTGTTGGACTTGAGATTCGCCAACAGGTCGTACAGCTCGGTGATGTTGTCCCACAGGTTGTAAAACGCCTTGCCAATCCCGCTTGCAAAGGCCGCACCCTGTTTCGCGCTGCGCTTGAAGGGCGGGGCTTTGGCAAAATCGGCCCATTGAGGCTCGAAGCGCTCGCGCCACTGCTTGCGCAGATCCGCTTCCAGCCCGGCGATGACCGACTGGTAGGACGTATACAGCGCCTTGACGTGATCTTTGGAAACATTGGGGTAGAAAGTGACTCGGTACTGCTGATCGCGGGTGCACTCAGGGACTTCAAGCCAGCCGCTGGGGCCGATGGTGCGGTGCAGCGGCGCGCCAATGGGCGTGCCGTCCGGTGCAATGGCTTGCAGCGTGACCGGCGTGTTGCCGATAGGGACGAAGCGGGTGCTCTCGAACAGATGCACCAGGGTCAGCCCACCCTGGGCCTTGCATTGAGCGACGGTGCGACTGGGCGTGTCGGAAGAGATCGGCGCGACCAGTGCGACGTCGTCACCGACCTTGAACACCTGCTCGACTTCCAGTGCCGAGCCACTGAAAAAGCTGTCGGCCCACGCGTCGAAGGTGTTCAGGCAATTGCGCAAATCCCCAAGCACGTTTTCAACATCCGGCGCTTTGGGGTCCATGGGGGCCAGGACGAAGCTGGCAAGCACCGGAATCAAAAGACCGCCCCGACAACCGGGGCCCTAACGAAAAAAACCATCTGCACTCCCTCGCACTGAATAATCAGGCGAGGGACTTTGCAGAGGTGCCTAGTTAAAAGAAGTCGGCGTTATTCGCGGGGAGGGCGAGGAAGTTTCGTTTTGACCTCAAGTATGCTGCGGCATGGTTGTAGGAGTCGGATTACAGGCTGAACGATCCTACAGCTTCAACTGCCCAATCGCCTTACTCAATTCCCCCGCCAACGTCGCCAGTTCATTACTGGTGGTCGCCGAATCCACGGTCTGCTGCACGGTGTTCTCGGTCACATCACGAATACTCACCACGGCGCGGTTCATCTCTTCGGCGACATGGCTCTGCTGTTCGGCGGCCACCGCAATCTGGGTGTTGCTCTCACGCATCTGCGCCACGGCGCCGGTGATTTCGACGAGTGCGGCGCCGGCTTCCTGGGCCTGTTGTACGCAGTCATCGGCCTTGAGCGAGCTTTCCTGCATGAAGTCCACCGCGTCGCGGGTACCGGCTTGCAGCGCCGAGACCATGCGGGTGATTTCGTCGGTGGAGCTCTGCACGCGCTTGGCCAGGTTGCGCACTTCGTCGGCGACCACCGCAAAGCCACGGCCCATTTCGCCGGCGCGGGCAGCTTCGATGGCGGCGTTGAGGGCGAGCAGGTTGGTCTGTTCGGCGATGCTGTGGATCACCCCGACCACGCCGTTGATTTTCTGGCTGTCTTCGGCGAGTTTCTGGATCATCTCAGCGGTTTGTTGCACACCGGTGGACAGTCCGGCAATCGAACGTTGCACGCGTGTGACCACTTCCTGGCCGCTGCCGGCGAGGGTATCGGCGGTTTGCGAGAGGTCGCGGGTGGCCCCGGCGTGCTGGGCAATATGGTGGACGGTGGCGGTCATTTCGTTGATCGCCGTGGCGGCCTGGTCGGTCTCGCTTTGCTGGCCGAGCATGCCGTGCTGCACCTCGTTCATGCTGCTGGCCAGGCGGGCGGCGCCCTCGTCCAATTGCCTGGCGGTCCGTGCCACTGTATTGACCACCCGCTGGTAGCCCGCTTGCATGGCATTGAAGGCGCTGGCCATCTGCCCGACTTCATCCTTGCAGGCCAGGGGCACCCGGGCGGACAGGTCGCCGGTCTTTTCTACATGGAGCATTACGTCCTTGAGGGTGTTGAGCTGGCTGAGCAGGAAGCGGATCAGCAGTTGCGAGGCGCCGAGCATCGCCAGCATCAGGACCGCCACCGCCACCGCATAGTTGACGAAGCGTTCGCCGAACACCTGGCGCAGGCTTGGCGCGTAGGCGAAAACGGCGACCTGTTGTCCGTCGGCACGGCGGATGACCTCGGCGCCCACCAGCGGGTTCACGCCGAACAAGGGCAGGTGACTGAGCTCGACCCAGCCGCTGGCGCCTTGCAAGGCGGACAGATCCTGGCCTGCCCGTTGTGGCGCCTGGTCGCGGGTGAAGGTCAGCCAGTTTTCGCCAGTGGGCAGTGTCTTGTCGGCCGGCCAGGTGTTGAGCAACTGCGCCTGGGCCCTGGCCGAAACCTGGGACGCCTGACTGCGTGCCTGTTGTTCGAGCTGGACGGCATACAGCACCAGCAGCAACGTGGTGATGAAAGCGACCGCGTTGACGGCCCAGAATTTGTACTTCAGTGAGATATTGCTAAGCCAGGCACCCATGGAGGTTTTCTCTGATAGCGGAAACAGCATTGGCAAGGTGCCATTATTGTGCCGCTACTCAGGAACGGGTTTTTGACATGGGTCAATGCGCCGCATCACCGACGGTAAGGCAAGCCGAAAAAAGCCCGGGCACAGGCGGTACTGTGCAGCGCCAGGTCTTCCAGGGTTTCATGGCGATGCAGGGCGACCTCGCGCAACACTTCGCTCAGGAAGGCGGGCTCATTGCGGCCGTTCTTCGGCTTGGGGCGTAGTGTGCGTGGCAACAGGTAGGGCGCATCACTTTCCAGCATCAGACGGCCGCGGGGAATTTCCCTGACCAATGGGTGCAGATGCGTCCCACGGCGCTCGTCGCAGATCCAGCCGGTGATGCCGATGTGCAGGTCAAGGTCGAGGTAGCTGAAGAGCGCCTGTTGTTCGCCGGTGAAGCAATGCACCACGGCGGCGGGCAAGTGGTCACGGTAATCCTTGAGGATCTCCAGCAGGCGCTGGTTGGCGTCGCGCTCGTGAAGGAACACCGGCAATTTCAGTTCGACAGCCAGGGCCAGGTGTTCCTCGAGGACTTTTTCCTGTTGTGGGCGCGGCGAAAAGTCCCGGTTGAAGTCCAGTCCGCATTCGCCGACGGCACGCACACGGGGCTGGTTGAGCAAATCGCGCAAACGCTGGGCGCTGTCGCTGCCCCAGGCGCTGGCGGAGTGGGGGTGAATGCCGGCGGTGCTGAACAGGCGTTGCCCACTGTCATCAAGGCTTGTGCACAGCGCCAGGGCCTGCTCGCTGCCTTCGACACTGGTGCCGGTGAGCACCAATTGCTGCACGCCGGCGGCGTAGGCTCGCTCGAGAACGGCCGAGTGCCTCTCGTCGAAACTGGGGTTGGTCAGGTTGACGCCGATATCAATGAGTTGCATGGTGCTACCTCCGCCTGCGGCCGGAAAGCATATCAGAGCTGCAGATTTATAAGAAAAACCAAGAACTACAACGCGTTATAGCTGTCTTTGAACGTCGCCGGCGACATTGTGGCGGGCCCTTTGCCTCTACCTTGTCGTCGTTGCACGCGTTGCCAGCGCATAAAGCGCTCTGTTTCTGACGCCCGACACCTGGTGTTTAACGAAGGTGTTGGCCAGTTTTCTTTCCGGAGAGCGGATGATCCGACCCGCGGCGTTACTCATGATGTGCGTGACGTTACTGCTGCCCATGGCGGCGGTCGCGCGTCTGGATGGGCCGCTGGAAGTGACCAAGCCCGGCAAGGTCCGTGACCTGGCAGAGATTCGCTCCAGTCGTACCCTGCGCGTGTTGGTCAACCAGAGCCGCAACAGCTCCGGTGAAGTGCAGGGCCAGGCCATCGGTGTCGAATACCATCGCCTGCGTGCGTTCGAGCAATACCTCAATGGCCGTGCCCGCGATGGGCAGGCAATCAACCTCAAGATCATCCCCAGGGCCAAGGACCAGTTACTTGCCGCGCTGGCCCGTGGCGAAGGTGACCTGGTCGCCCCCGGCGAACTGCTGGACGTGAAGGCCGCGCACAAGATCAGCAGCAGTGACCCGATCGCCAGCAACGTGCCGCTGTGGCTGGTTGGCGTCAAGGGTGAACGACGGTTTACCAGGTTGGAGCAATTGTCGGGCCGCACCCTGACGTTGACCACCGGCAGCGCGGCGGCGGATGCGATCAGCCAGGCCA
The DNA here is from genome assembly GCF_900004965.1 of Pseudomonas sp. 44 R 15. Lineage (NCBI taxonomy): Bacteria > Pseudomonadati > Pseudomonadota > Gammaproteobacteria > Pseudomonadales > Pseudomonadaceae > Pseudomonas > Pseudomonas sp. 44 R 15. Next base: position 8,694 of record NZ_CVTU01000057.1, on the reverse strand, counting down.
ACCAGAAACTGGCCCTGCACAAGCGCCCGCCGATCAAGGTGGAATGGGTCGATCCGAGCCTGGCGGTGGAAGACGTGCTGGAGATGGTGCAGGCCGGGATCTTTCACCTGACCATCGTTGAAAAGCCGATTGCCGAGCGCTGGTCGAAAATCCTGCCCAAGTTGCGCTTTGACAAGCAGGTGGTCATCAGCGAGCCGGGCGACGAGTACTGGTTCGTGCGCCAGGATGCGTCGATGCTGCGGGCGAGCATCGATCGTTTCCTCAAGACCTACCACACCCCATCCGACCAGGATGTGGCGTTCCAGCGTATCTATCGACGTCTCTACCAGGTGCGCAACCCGTTGGCCCGCGCCGACCGTCAACGCCTGGAGAAACTGCGCCCGGTCCTGCAAAAGCATGCGCGCGAGCAAGGCATGGACTGGTTGAACCTGGCCGCGCTGGCATTCAAGGAGTCCGCGCTGGACCCTGGGGCACGCAACAGCGGTGGCCCCACCGGTTTGATGCAGATCACGCCCTCGGCGGCGCAGCGGGTGGGCGTGAACAATATCGAGAATCTGGACAGTAATGTGCAGGCGGGCGCGCGCTACCTGGCCATGATCCGTCGCAAGTTCTTTGCCAGCCCCAAGCTCAACGAGCGTGAACGCATGGCCTTTGTGCTGGCCGCGTATAACATGGGGCCGGAGCGGGTGCAGGGCATGCGCACCGAAGCCCGGCGTCGGGGGCTCAACCCCAATCAGTGGTTCTTCCAGGTTGAGCGCATTGCCATGGAGCAGGTAGGGATGGGCGCCGTCAGCTATGTTAATAGCGTCAACAAATACTATCTGGCGTTCGACCGGGAGCGGGAGTCTCTGGAGCCCTCGACGCCGAACGTTGCGTCGCGTAAATAATCGAATTTGTCGATGGTGATAATGCAGTTTTTTGGCTTTTATCATTGTTTAAACTGATTAATATAGCGGCCAACCAACCCCTATCTGAAAAAGGATTTACCTCGTGAGCCCATTGATTACCCGTGTCCTGTCCACTCGCGCAGGTTATGGCCTGACTGTTCTGCGCATCTTCGTCGGTATCATCTTCGCTGCCCACGGCTCGCAAAAACTTTTCGGCTGGTTCGGCGGTGGTGGTCTGGCCGGCACTGCCCAATGGATGGAAAGCATCGGCCTGGCGCCGGGCACCCTGATGGCCGTGTTGTCCGGCGGCACCGAGTTCTTTGCCGGCCTGGCGCTGATCATCGGCCTGCTCGCACGTCCTGCGGCACTGGGCCTGACCTTTCTGTCGCTGGTGGCGATCTTTTCCGTGCACATTCATAACGGGCTGTTCATGGCCAACAATGGCTATGAGTTTGCCCTGGCCCTGCTTGGCGGCTCGCTGGCGGTACTGTTCGAAGGTGCCGGCAAACTCTCGGCCGACCGCGTCATCGCCAGCTGAGCGTTTGCAAAGGTATGCAAGGCCCGCCACGTGCGGGCCTTTTTCGTTGCTCGGGATTCTTGACACTGCCCCGCCAGCTTCTCTAGGATGCTGCTCATGCGCCGATTTAAACAGCTAATTGCGGGGCGCCACTGGACTCGATGCAGTCCGACAGAACCATGCACTCATCAGCAGGCACGGGTCGAAATACCGCTAAAGCGCTGGTTCGGTGTTGCCTCTCACCTGCCCGCAGACTTTTGAGGCAGAGACACGACACAATGAATGCACCACGCCCCCTGATACGCCTGGCCCCCATCACCGCGGACCTGACTCAGCGCAGCCCGAAAATCCTCCTGGGCGGCAAGCACCAGCCGACGCTGCTGCGCTACCTGGATGGCTGGCCCCGTCGCACCGGGCGGCCTTCGGCGTTCCTTATCCAGTTCGTGGAAGACGGCGACTCCCTGACGCGTTTCGCCAGTAACAGCTTTGACCTCGCTGTTATCCAGGCACCGAGTGCAGGCAATGCCGAAGAGGTGATCCGCCAACTGACCCGTATTGCCCGGCAAGGGTTGATTGCCCGTCGCTGATACCCGCCGCCCGGCGATCAGCCAAAGGTCACCGGCGACCATCGGCGTCGACGCAGGCAGCGATACCGTAGCCAGGCTATCAGGCACAGCATCAGGGGCACCATCGCGATCATCAGCAGCTTTATGGTGCGTTCGAAGCGGTTTAACGGTGCATACGCCTGCGCCTTGAGGGCATGCAATTCCATCGGCAGGCGCAGGCGCTCCTTGTTAAGCGCTTGCAATTGGGTACTGGTGTCCACGACCTGGGTGCCCAGGCCTGTGGCCTTTGGATTGAGCCGTTGCCATGCTTGTTCGGTATGCTCAAGACGACGTTCCAGTTCCGCTGCCTTTTCCCGATAGGCCTGTGCGGCAGCTTCGCGCATGGGCGTGAGGGTGCTGAGCGAACGCGACGTGATGTGCGGGCGAATATTGGCAAGTAATGCGGGTGCCGCCAGGTTATCCAGGGTATTGAGTACGAACTGCAGGTTGTTGTTGCCCGTTGCCTGGCTGACAGCGTCGGCGAGTACATCGGTATCGGCAACCACCACGACCTCGATCCGGGCAGCCTTTTGCAAGCCGGGCGGCTGTCCGCTCAATCCGTCAGGAAATGCCGAATAGGCCGGCCCCTCGAGACGCGCGGCGATGACATGGCGCTGGCCTGAAGTGGAGGCTTCGTCAATCAGCGCGTCGAACTGCGTCGTTGAAGCGAAGCGCTCGGCGTCCAGCAGCGCAGACTGCCGAGAGCTTTGCAGCAGCGGGGTGAACGTCTTGCGATTTTTTCGGGCGCGCAAGATCGCGCCACTGCTTGATACGCTCAGGCTGTCGAGTTTCCAGGTGCTGATATCCTGAGCATTCATTGCCTGTCGTGGCAGTTTCAACCTGGCGGGGTGCAGCACGGTGGGCATGCCCGGGCCGAGCGATGCCGACGAGGCATACAGGCTGTCGACCAGCAGCTTGTTCGTGGGCATGCGTATGCCCCAGGCGTTCAACAGGCCATCGAGCCTGGAATCTACCGATACGGCTTCAGACCCCATCTCGCTTACCGGGTCGATGAAGATCATCAGCTTGCCGCCCCCCAGGACAAACTGTTCCATGGCGTAAAGCGCTTGTTCGGTCAGCGCCCTCGGTTGCACGACCATCAAGCTACCTATCGAGGCAGGCACCTGGGAGATGTTGGAGGCCAACTCTGTCAGGTTGAAATGCCCGCGCATCTGCTCCATCAGTTGACTGGCGGACTCATTCAACGGCAACCCGGACAGCAGGCCGACACTGGGCCGTTGAGGGTGCATCAACCGATAGATCAGTTGGCTGATCTGATACTCGAGCAGCGGTTCGTCCACGGGGTTGAACGCATCGATGCGTTGCATACCCTGGCCGGCACGCGTGCCTATAAGGCCAAGGAATCCTTGTGTGTCATCCAGGCCGAACAGGCTGGCTTTGTAGGCATCTTCGGAAAAAGGGGTTGGATCAATAATGTGCAGGTTGATCATGCCGTTGGCGGCCGCTTCGAATTCCTGGAGCAAATCCTCTATGCGTTGGCCGAAGCGTTTCACGGTTCGGCTTTTTTTGGGTGCTGTGAGCGAGTTGAAGTAATACAAGTCCAGTGGGCTTTCAAGCGTCGCGAGCAACTGCTGCGTCGAGGGTGATAACGTATGAATTTTCTGTCGTGAAAAGTCCCAGCGGGAATCGGGTAGTTTGTTTAGCCAGACCAGGTTGAATGCCAGGAACAGTAATAATATGACGACTAACGTCATACCCACACGAAGAGCGGATCGCATCAGCGACTTTCCTTAGCTGTTTTTATAGTTGAGTGTAACGATGGTTGCAGAAAGGAAGGCAACGATCATGCTGACAAAATATAAGCCGTCATGCAGTGTTATTTTGCCGTTGTCCATTGAACTGAAACGCGATATCGGGTCAAGTTTCATGATGCTGTCAACTATCCAGATCGGCGCTTGATGTTCAAGCGCATCCAGGACCGAAGACAGCCCACTGATGGTCAGCAGCAAACCCAGGGTGAGGAGAAAAATAATAATCCGCTGGTGCGTGAGTGCACATATAAAGCAACCGACCGATAGGTAACTTCCCGCCAGTAGCCAACTTGCCAGAAATTGTGATGCGATCACCCCGTTGTCGGGCGTTCCCAGAAAATGCGCGGCCGCCACTATAGGAAAATTCAACAACAGGGCAATGCTGCAGACCACCCAGGCTGCGAGGAATTTTCCGATCACGCGTTCTGCCGAGGTGAGTGGCAGGGTTTTCATCATGTCGCAAAAGCCGATGTTGCGTTCATCCGACCACAGTTGCATTGATAGGCTGGGTATCAGCAGCAGGTAGAGCCAGGGGTGCAGTTCGAAAAAAGCCTGCAAGTCACTGCTGTCGCGCTCCATCCAGCGATGGGTATACAGCCCCAGCGTCGCACATAGCACCAGGAAAAAGGCCACGCTCAGGTAGGTGTGCGGGGTACTGGCATAGCTGGCGAGTTGGCGTTTGAATATGAGGGGCAGCAGTTTCAAGAGGATACCTCGTGGCTCAGATGGTGAACGACATCGTTCAGGCGACCTGGCTCCAGATGCAGTGACGTGATGTTCCAGCCGCGATGGGTGATGAGTGAATTGATGGCGGGGAAGATGGCGTGCCCGGGCATGGCCAGAACCGTCACCTTTCCTGGGTTTTGACGGTCTTCCTCGATACCGGCCACGCCGGGCAGTACGGCAAGGGCGAGTAAATCCGGGGGCGGATCCGCTGCGAGCGTCACCGCTTGGAAGTGCCGGGAGCAGCGCTGCAAGTCCGCCAGCGAAGAGTCGGCAATCAGTCGCCCGCCTGCGATTACCAGGGCGCGGGTGCAAATCTCGGACAGCGCGTCGTAATGGCGGGAGGCGATGATGATGCTCATTTCTTCGGTCAGGGACTGAACAAGCGCCCTGAATTTGAGCTGTTGCTCGGTGTTCAGCCCTTCGGTGGGCTCGTCCAGGAGGAGGACGCTGGGGGAGTGCAAAATGGCTTGTGCAATCGCGACGCTGCGCTTCAAGTCAAGGCTGAGTACATCGATGGGGCAGTTGAGTACGGGGTGTAGCTCCAGTCGCATGGCGACCCGGTCGACGTGCCGGCGTTTTTCGGCACCCCTGAACCCTCGGGCGGTGGCCACAAAGTTGAGGATGCTTTTGACCGACAGCGTGTGATGGGTTATGCCCCCCTGGAGCTGGTAACCGACGGCTTGCCTGGCGAGAGTTGAATGGGTTTGGGTACTCAGGCCCTGAATGCTGACGTGCCCACGGGTGGGCCTGGCCATGCCGGAAATCAAATTCAGCAACGTTGTTTTACCGGCGCCATGCTCTCCCAGCAATCCCACGCATTCATGGCGTTGGGCACAGAACGAAAAGTCGCTTATCACGCTTTTCTTGCCCAGGTACTTTGTCAGGTTGCTGACTTCGATCATAGGTTTACCGAATCAATTGGGCGGTGCCTGAAGAATGTTTAGTTGTGGTGTCGGTGCGTTAAAAAGATTACGTTCAAATACCTGCTCTTGGGAACGCTGGGCTCACTTAATAAGTAAAGTCCTACGTTTGATTTGATAACGCGCTGAAACAATTGTGTTGTTCTGAATACTTAATAATGGTCGGATATTTGTCTGACATTTATATAAGGTTTTCTTTTTGCAATGAGGCCTGACTGCCATGATGCTTCTACGTACCCTTGTTCTTGAGCGCAGCGGCGAGGATGCTCCCGTCAACGGCGCACTGTTGTGCGGCTTTGCGGTCAAACAGACATCCTCCAACTTCCTGGTATATAGCCTTGATGAAGAAGCCGAACCCGGTCATTCCAGGGTGTATATCGCCGCCTTGCGCAAAAAACTCGAACGGTATTTTCTTGGCGGGGTTGAGTCCAAGGAGGACTTGCAAGTAGCGATGCAAGTCTTTAAGCAAATTCTGATGATGGCGGCGGCATCCGGCAATAAGGACGCTGCCGTCACCGAGTCTCAGGTTCCGTTTCACTTCATTGATCTGAAAGGCTGCAGATTGCCGCCTGCCAGGCCCGAAGATCATCACTCAGTGATCGTCAAGAAAGCCCTGGTGATGAAGGTGATTACATTGGGCATGTCCGCCCCCGCTGCGCCTGCCATCGAAAGCAGCGCGGTCATCGTGCCGTCGATCCGCTTTTCATCGCAAATGGTTGCACCGCCGCGGGGCAAGAGTGAGCCGGAGCCCGTCCCGAGGCCTGTGGATGAAGTGTGTGTTGAAGAGCCGCCGCCTCCGCCGGTCACGGTACCCGAAGTGGCGCGGGTGCCGGTCGAACCCAGCGCGCCGATTGCTCAGGCAGACCCCATCGAAATGCCGTCGCAACCCCGCTCCTCCAGGGAGAATACCTCCATTCTCGAGATAGACAGCACGCTGAGCAATCTGGCCAGGGTCGCCCAGGAACTGACACAGAAGAAACAGGCTGTCATCGAGCGCGAAGAGATGCTCGAACAGTGGCAGGCTCGATTGCAGCAACAGCAGAATCAGCAGGATGAAAGAAGCCGGGCGTTGGACCAGCAGCATTCGCGCCTGCAGGAGCAAGCACTGGAAGTGAGCCAAAAGACCGAAAAGATGGTGTTGATGATGTCTCAGCTATCGCTGATGCGACAGCGCCTGCAAGGCACGCTCGTTGAACTGGACCAGGTCCTCGACGGGCAGGGCTGAGTCACTGTCGGGCTGGATACTTTGCGCCGTTGATTTATGATCGATCCCCGCCGGCCGACGCCAGGGTATGATGCCCTGGTCTGTCGACACTATTGGACATTGCCTGGGGATGCACGCGTTTGAGTACCAAGCTGATAACCAAAGAAGGCCATGAAGCGCTGAAAAAGGAGCTGGACTACCTCTGGCGTGAAAAGCGCCCGGACACCACGCGCAAGGTGACGTGGGCAGCTTCCCTGGGAGATCGCAGCGAAAACGCGGATTACCAGTACAACAAGAAGCTGTTGCGTGAGATCGATCGGCGGGTGCGCTACCTGCGCAAACGCCTCGAAGATATGCGCGTGGTGGAATACATGCCCGAGCAGGAGGGCAAGGTGTTTTTCGGTGCGTGGGTCGATGTCGAAAACGAGCAGGGCGAGACCAAGCGTTTCCGCATTGTGGGTTATGACGAGATCTATGACCGGATGGATTACATCTCTATCGACTCCCCCATGGCACGTGCGCTGCTGCGCAAAGAGGTAGACGATGAAGCCATCGTACAAACCCCCGGCGGTGAGGTGTGCTGGTGGATTACCCGGATCGAATATGTGAAATAGCAACTGATGGCCCTTGCCGGAGCAAGGGCCATCAGTGTTTCAGCCCTCGCGCAGTACCGTCAGCGGGCTGGCGTTGAGCGCACGACGCGTGCCGAACACCCCGGCGGCACCGATCAGCGCCGCACCGATCAGCGGCAACAGCAGTAGCCAGGGGTGAGGGTGCCAGGTCAGGTCAAAGGCGTAGCGGTACAGCACCCAGGTCACCAGTTCCGTGCCCAGTGCCGCCAGCAAACCGCTGACCGCCCCCAGCAGGCCGAACTCGATGCGCCGGGCCTTGACCAGCAACCTGCGCTCGGCACCCAGCGCACGCAGCAGCGCCCCTTGGCGGATGCGCTCATCCAACGTGGCCTGCAAGCCGGAAAACAGCACGGCCATGCCGGCAGCGAGCACGAACAGCAGCACGTATTCCACCGCCAGGGTCACCTGGGCAAGGATGCTGCGCAGTTGTTCCAGCAGCGCCTCGACCTGCAGGATGGTGACGGCCGGGAAGGCGCGGGACAGGTCGACGATCTGTTGGTCATGCCCAGGCGCCAGGTAGAAGCTGGTCAGGTAGGTGGTCGGCAAATCCTTCAAGGTGCCCGGTTGGAAGATCATGAAGAAGTTGGGCTGGAAGTTGTCCCAGTTGATGGTCCGAAGGCTGGTGACCCGTGCCTCGCGATTCTCCCCGCCAATGGTGAAGACCAGATGGTCGTCGAGCTTGAGCTTCAGGCTTTCAGCCACCTTGGCTTCCACCGAGACCCCAGGCACGCCATCGCCCGGTTGCGCGGTCCACCAGGTGCCCGCCGTCAGTACATTACCCTGGGGTAAATCGGCGGCCCAGGTCAGGCTCAGGTCCCGTTGCACCGCGCGATCGCCGCTGGAGTCCTTGCTGACAATCTCCTGTACGGGCTCGCCGTTGATGCTGATCAGCCGGCCGGGTATGACGGGGTAAAGCGGTGCCGATTGCGCCTGCACGTCCAGAAGGCGCGCGCCAAACGCCTCTTTGTCGGCCGGCAGGATATTCAGCGCGAAGTAGTTGGGCGCATCCTTGGGCAACTGGTTCTGCCAGGTGTCGAGCAGCTCGCCGCGTAGCAGGGCGATCAAGCCCATGGACAGCAGGATCAAGCCAAACGCCAGGGACTGGCCGGCTGCCGCCAATGGATGGCGCAGCAATTGGCCCAGGCCCAGGCGCCAGGGCAGGGAGGCCCGTGCGAGTAAGCGGCGCAGGCTTTGCAATAACAACAGCAGCAAGCCACCGAGGATCAATGCCGCTACCACGCCGCCGCCCAGTAATGCGAAGGTCAGCACCAGATCAAGGCTCAGTCGCCACATGATCAGGCCCAGGGCAAAGAGCGCCGCGCCGTACACCATCCAGGTGCTCGAGGGGATCGGCAGCAGGTCGCGACGCAGTACCCGCAACGGCGGCACCCGGCCCAGCGCGGCCAGGGGCGGAAGCGCGAAGCCGGCGAG
>NZ_CVTU01000083.1:18006-37871 GCF_900004965.1 Pseudomonas sp. 44 R 15 | reverse complement strand
CCCCCGGTGTCAGGGTAGTTGTCGTGTCCCCCGCTTTTTGAAAAGCATTCCGGGGGCGGCAAGAGTATGGTCATGCCTTTCTATTCAGAAGAACGTAAAGCTGCGCTGCTGAAAATGATGCTTCCGCCCCTGAGTCTCTCGGCGGCGGAGGTCGCTCGGCGCGAGGGTTGCAGCGATATGTCTCTCCATTATTGGCGCAAACAAGCTGCCGCCAGAGGAACGCAATTGTCCGATGCCAAGCAACCGGCCGAAAATTGGTCCGCCGAGTCCAAGCTGACGATCATCATAGAAACAGGTTCGCTATCGGAACTGGAGGTCGGTGAGTACTGCCGACGAAAAGGTATTTTTCCCGAGCAAATAACCGATTGGCGCAACGCTTTTATTGCCGGCAGCACGAAACAGTCAACCGCGAAAACTGCAACCTCCGGACAGTCACGGGATGATAAAAATCGTATCCGTGAACTTGAGCGTGAGCTGCGCCGCAAAGATGCAGCTCTGGCTGAAACAGCGGCCTTACTGGTACTACGAAAAAAGCTCAATGCCTACTGGGGGAGCGACGACGAGGCCAACTGACCTTGTTGCCAGAACGGTATTTACTCGTTGATTGGCTTAATGAAGCCATTCTGGCGGGCGCCCGCAGGGCGCCTGCTTGTCAGGAGGTAGGCATTTCACTGAGGACGCTGCAACGCTGGAGCTTGCCGCAAGAACTCTTGGCAGATGGACGCACGACGACGCTAAGGCCGATACCGAGTAATGCACTCAGTGAGCTTGAACGACAAGGCATCGTGACCCTGTGCAACAGCAAAGCCTATGCGCACCTCCCGCCAAGCCAGATCGTGCCGCAATTGGCCGATGAAGGAAGATATGTAGCCTCGGAGTCGACTTTTTATCGTGTGCTGCATGCGGCAGGTCAGCAGCATCACCGGTCCAGAGCCAAGCGGCCGCATCGCCATGAGGCACCGACCACTTACGCAGCGACTTCAGCTAACCAGGTATGGTCGTGGGACATCACCTACCTGCCGTCCCCGGTTCGTGGGAAATTTTACTACCTCTATCTGATCGAAGACATCTACAGCCGAAAAGCCGTGGGCTGGGAAGTTTATGAAGCAGAGAGCGGGGAGAAGGCAGCAGCGTTGCTGCAACGAAGCGTGACTCAGGAGAAGTGCTGGCGCCAGCCGCTGGTGCTTCACTCGGACAACGGAGCACCGATGAAATCGGTGACGTTACTGACCAAGATGTATGACCTGGGCATCACACCGTCTCGCGGTCGACCACGGGTTAGCAACGACAACCCGTACTCGGAATCACTGTTCAGGACACTGAAATACTGCCCGCAGTGGCCACAGGCGGGGTTTACCAGCCTGGAAGATGCGCGTATCTGGGTGAGGGATTTTATGACCTGGTACAACACTGTGCACCGTCATAGCCGGATCCGCTTCGTAACACCGGCTCAACGTCATGAAGGAAAAGACCGAGAAATCTTGGCTCGTCGAGATGCGACATACCGGCAGGCCAGAGAGAAAAGACCGGAACGATGGTCAGGAGAGACACGCAACTGGAACCCTATCGGGACGGTGTATCTGAACCCCGAAAGGGAGCTGACCGTGGTAATAAAAGTCGCGTAGCGCGACGGTGGACGCGACAACTACCTTGAAAAACGCCGTCAGGATCAAGAGCGACTCGCTTCGCATCGTGGTTACGGTTGGGCGCTACAGAGTTGTGTAGATACCTATGGTTATCGGGGGCAAGCCCCCTCCCACATTTGACCGGTGTTGTCCTCAAGGTAGGCTCAGCGCTTGAGCTTGCGCTTGTTGCGATACTGGTCGATCACCACCGCCACCACGATAATCAGCCCCTTGATGATGTCCTGGATATACGCATCCACCCCGACGAAGGTAAAGCCGCTGGCCATGACGCCGAGGATCAGGGCGCCGATCACGGTGCCGGTGATGCGCCCTACCCCGCCCGCCAGGCTGGTGCCGCCGATCACTGCCGCCGCAATGGCGTCCAGCTCGTAGGACATGCCCATGCCCGCCTGGCCGGTCGCCGCGCGGGCCGAAGCCACCACGCCGGCCAGGCCTGCCAGGAGACCGGCGATGCTGTAGACGATGATCAGGTGACGCTTGACGTTGATTCCCGAGGTGCGCGCCGCCTGCATGTTGCCGCCGATGGCGTAGGTGTATTTGCCGTACTTGGTGTAACGCAGAGCGATGTGGAAAATCACCGCCACCACCAGAAAGATGATCACCGGCATCGCGCCATGGCCGATGGCCGTGTACGAGTCCGAGAGCATGCTCACCGGCTGGCCTTCGGTGTAGTAACGCGCCAGGCCACGGGCCGAGACCATCATGCCCAGGGTCGCAATGAACGGCGGGATACCGGTGACAGCAATAATACTGCCGTTGATCGCCCCCGCCAGCAGGCCCACACCCAGGCCCATCGCCACCGGGATCCACACCGGCAAGTCGGTCAGGGAAGGAAACACCGCCCGGGAAAAATCGGAAGTCTGCGCCAAACTGGCGGCGATCATCGCAGACAAGGCCAGCACCGAGCCGGACGACAGGTCGATACCGGTGGTGATGATCACCTGGGTCACGCCAATGGCCAGCAAGCCGATGATCGACACCTGCAGGATCATCAACACCAGGCGCTGGGAGTTCATCAAAAAGCTCTGGTCGCGCACGATCCAGCCGAACAATTCAAACACCAGGCCGATGCCGATCAGCACCAGGAAGATGCTCAATTCGGTAGGCATGCGTCGACGGTGCTTGACTGGTGCCGTGGCCGGCTTGTTATCTGTTATTGCATTCATAACCCATCACCTTCTTATTCTGGAGTCAGTGGACCACGGTCATACCGGAGGCCAATTGCATGACTTTTTCCTGGGTGGCATCCGCGCGATCCAGGGTGCCCATCAGTTCGCCTTCGTGCATCACCATCACCCGGTCGCTCATGCCAAGCACTTCGGGCAGTTCCGAGGAAATCATGATCACCGCCATGCCTTCGCTGGCGAGAAAGGCGATCAGGCGATAGATCTCGGCCTTGGCGCCCACGTCGATGCCCCGGGTCGGCTCATCGAGGATCAGCAGGCGCGGGTTGGTCATCAGCCAGCGCGCCAACAGCGCCTTCTGCTGGTTACCGCCGGACAGGGTGTCGATGCACTGTTCAAGCGACGGGGTTTTCACCCGCAGCTTCTTGCACATGTCTTCGCACAAGGCGCGCAAGGCCTTCTGCTGGATGAAACCGTTGCCCGAATAGTGCGGCAGCACCGCCATTTCCATGTTTTCCAGCACCGACAGGCACGGGAACAGGCCACTGAGCTTGCGGTCCTCGGTCAACAGCGCGAAGCCCTTCTCGATGGCCATGTGCGGGTCGCTGATACGCACCGGCTTGCCGTCCAGGGTGATCTGCCCGCTGCTGCTGGGGGTGATGCCGAAAATAGTTTCCGCGACGTTGGTGCGGCCCGAGCCCATTAATCCTGCGATGCCGAGGATTTCACCGGCGTGCAGGTCAAAGGACACGTCCTTGAATACACCGTCCAGGCTCAGGTCACGCACCGACAGGAGCAAGTCGCCAATCGGCGTCTCGCGCACCGGGAACAACTGGCTCAGCTCACGGCCGACCATCATCGAGATCAGGCTGTCGCTGTTCATGCTGTCGGCGCGTTGCAGGCCGATGTATTGGCCGTCACGAAACACCGCCACTTCATCGGCGATGGCGAACACTTCGTTCATTTTATGTGTGATGTAGACGATGCCTTTGCCCTGGGACTTGAGGTCGGCAATGATCGAAAACAGGTGGGCGACTTCCTTTTCGGTAATCGCCGACGTCGGCTCATCCATGATCAGGATATCGGAGTCATAGGACACGGCCTTGGCGATCTCGACCATCTGCCGTTCGGCGATGCTCAGGTTGCCCACCTGTTCTTCGGGGTCGAGGTTGATGCGCAGGCGCGCCAGCAGCTCGGCGGTGCAGCGGTGCATTTCGCGGTGGTTGACCATGTGCAGGCTGTTGAGCTGCTCGCGGCCGATCCAGATATTTTCGGCGATGCTCATGTGCGGCATCAGGTTGAGTTCCTGGTGGATCATCGCAATCCCGGCCTTCTGCGCCGCCAGCGGCGTCTCGAAGGTGATCGGCTTGCCCCGCAGGCGGATTTCGCCGGCATCGGGCTGATAGATGCCGGCGATGATTTTCATCAGCGTCGACTTGCCCGCACCGTTCTCGCCCATCAGCGCCAGCACCGTGCCGGGGCGCACGCGCAGTTGCACATCGTCCAAGGCCACGACGCCGGGAAAGCCTTTGCTGATGTTGAGAATTTCCAGCAGGTAGGGTTCGTCCTGCGCCAGCGGCTGGATACCCGGCGGCGGCGCGACAGTGGCGTGAGCGAGCATAGGGAGATACTCCATCTGCAGGGCGGCCGTGACCGCCCTGCCGGCTTAGGGGTGTGAGTTCAGGACTACTTGAAGTCTTTGACGTTGTCCGGGGTGATGAGCTTGAACGGGATCACCACGTTCTGCTCCACCGGCTCGTGCCTGGCCATCTTGCGCGCCGCCTCTACCGAGCCGACGGCCTGGCCCTTGGCGTCCTGGAACGCCGAGGCGGCCATGTCGCCCTTGGTGATTGCGTTGAGACCGTCCGGCGTGCCATCGACCCCGGCGATCAACACCGTGCCGGGTTTGGTGCCTGCCGACTTCAGCGCCATGGACGCGCCGATCGCCATCTCGTCGTTGTTGGCCAGCACGGCGTTGAACTCGCGGCCCTGGGTCAGCCAGTCGTTGACCAGGGTCATGCCCTTGTCGCGCAGCCAGATACCGGTCTGTTCCTGCTCGATCTTGATGTCCGGGTACTTGGCCAGCACTTCCTTCACGCCCTTGGTGCGGTTGGTGGTGGAGTTGTTCGCCAGGTCACCCAGCAGGATCACGATCTTGCCCTTGCCGCCGAGTTTTTCGGCGATGTACTGCATCTGCAGCTTGCCCGCTTCGACGTCATCGGAGGTCACGGCGACGACGTCCTTGGGCAAGTCTTTCTGGTCGGGACGGCGGTTGACGAACACCAATGGGATTTTCGCGGCGGTGGCGGCCTTGATGATGTTCGCCGTGGAGGCGGTGTCCACCGGGTTGACGATGATGGCATCGACTTTCTGGCTGATAAAGTTCTCGACCTGGCTCAGTTGCTTGACCACATCGGCGCGGGCGTCTTCGAACTGCAATTGCACGCCGTCGCCCTTGGGATAGGACTTGGCCTGCTTGTCCATGTCTTCGCGCAGGTAGGTCAGGAAGGTGTCATCGAAGGCGGACATGCTCACGCCCACCTTGATGTCAGCGGCCACGGCAACGCCGCTGGCGAGCAGCATCGACAGGGCCAGCGCGGTAAAACGGATCGGGGTCTTCATGAACGGTCTGTCTCCACTTTCTTGTTGGTTTTATGGACGTTGCGTTTATCAGCGTTCGGCAGGCACGCGGACCACCGGTGCGCCGGGAATGCAGCAGACCAGCGCGCCCTGGTTTTCGACGCACAGCACATTGAGGAAGGAGAAGTAGAACGGCCGGGCGCGAGGCAATGCGCGTGGCGTGTGGGCAGGGCGTAAAACTCGCAGTACAGCGTTGAAGATTTTCATCTGACGGTACCTGGTTGTTTTTGATCTTGTTTTTGTTGAGTCGCCGGGGTCGAGCCCAAGACGTACTTTATGCAACCTGGAAAAGACTTTATTGGAAAATAATTTCCATATCAACCTGTTTTAGAATTTTATTCTATTTTTGTCGAAACCACCTGCTGGCGCTCGGCGCTGAGGCGTGCAGCGTCCAATATACGGGTGGTTTCCAGCGCGTCACAGGGGTTTACCGGCAGCGGCCCCTGGCCTTGCACGGCACGTTGCAACTGCCGGTAGAACTGCGGCCAGCAACCCTTTTCCGAGGGCACCCGTTCCCGCTCCGACCCTTGTTCGAACCAGCCCCAGCGTCGATGCTCTTCCGCGCCCCAATGCTCGCCTTCGGTTTTCGGTGACTTACCGGCCATCAGCGCGTCTTCCTGGCCGTCGAGCCCTTCAACGGTGTAGCAGCCCAGCGTGCCACTGACGCGAAAGCGCGGCGCCTGGCTGTTTTGCAAGGCACTGCCCCACAGGTGCGAAATCACGCCGTTGGCATGGGTCAGCGCCACGAAAAAGCCGTGATCGAGGCTGGGATGCTCGGGCGTGAAGTGCAGTTGCGCAAATACCCGGTCCACCGGGCCGAACAGTTGCAGGGCCTGGTCCACCAGATGGCTGCCGAGGTCGCGCAACCAGCCGCCGCCGCTGGGATTGCCCACCGCCTGGGGGCTGTAGCGTTCGACGCGGGATTCAAAACGGGTGATCTCACCCAGCGCACCGGCTTCGATGAGTTTGCGCAGGGTCAGGTAATCCGAGTCCCAGCGCCGGTTCTGGTAGACGCTGAGCAATGTGCCTTGGCGTTCAGCGGCGGTGATCAAAGCCTGGGCCTGCTCGGCGTTGGCGGCGAAGGGTTTGTCGCTGACCACCGCCACGCCATGTTCGATGGCTTCGAGCACCAGGGCCGGACGGCCTTTGAGGGTGGTGGAGATGACGAGGGCGTCGACGCCGGCTTCGACAATCTGGCCGAGGGTGTCGAAGGCTGGAAGGCCAGGGTGGTCGTTTGCCAGTTGCTGGCGGCGCTCGGGGGATCGTGTGACGACGCCGACAAAGGTCGCGCCTGGCAACGTCGCAATCAGCGGCGCATGAAAGAAGCGCCCTCCGTGGCCGTAGCCGACTAGTCCGATTCGCATGATTTATTCCTTGTTTGAAGTGCACACCCAATCAAATGTGGGAGGGGCGGTGCGACGATTCGACTTGCCCCCGATGGCGGCCTCTGGGCCGACCAGGATGTTGGATTGGAACGAGTACATATCCGTTTCTGCGGTAACGGCCACTTAGGGTTCCGCCCTGACGGCGGGTCACTTTGGAAAAGCCCCAAAGTAACCAAAGGGCTCCTGCCCCACCACTCGGCACCTCGCCTAGGCTCGGTGTGCCCTCTCTCCGGCTTGAATCCGTGGGCCGCCGCAATGGGCCATCCATGGCCCAGTGCGGCTAACCCGGCGTCCTGCCGGGTTGCCCACGGATTCAAGCCTGCGTTCGGCCAGCGTGGTTTAACGGGGCGCCTGAGATCAAAAGCAGATCAAGATCAAGAGCGACTCGCTTCGCATCGTGGTTTGTAGGTACCTATGCCCCGACGGCAGTGTGCCAGTAACTACTCTTGTCACTGATCCACCGCTATCGGGGGCAAGCGCCCTCCCACATTTTTAACCGCGTTTCTCCAGTGGTTCAGCCATAGAAATGCGGGCGATCCGGCAGGCTCACCGGCACAATCTGTCCACTGCCCTGCGCTTCGATACAGGCATCCGCCGCCACCGCCGCCGCGTAGCCGTCCCAGGCCGACGGCCCGCCCACTTGCCCGGCGCGCACGCTGTCGATGAACGCCTGCAATTCGACGTCATAGGCGCCGATAAACCGGTCCTTCCAATCCATCAGAATCGCGTTCGACAATTTCGCTCCACTGCGCATCTGTACCTGTGAAGGCTCCGGCAATTTGGCGATGCCGCTCTCCCCCACCACTTCGCATTGAATGTCGTAGCCGTATTGGCAGTTGACGAACACTTCCACGTCGATACGCGTGCCCTTGACGGTCTCCAGCAGGACGATCTGCGGGTCGCGCAGGTGGGCCAGGGCTTTGCTGGTCTTGCGCGGGAACACCACCTGCACGGAAGCGTAATCGTCGTTGAGCAGCCAACGCAGTACATCCAGTTCGTGGATCAGGGTGTCGGTAATCGCCATGTCGGTCTTGTAGTTCTCGCCCACCGTCGGGTTGCGATGGGCGCAGTGCAGCATCAGCGGCTCGCCGATCTGGCCGCTGTCGATCACCGCTTTCAAGGCGCGGTAGCCTTCGTCGTAGGGGCGCATGAAACCGACCTGCACCAGGCGCTTGCCGTGCGCCACTTCGGCGTCGACGATGCGGCGGCAGCCTTCGGCGGTCACGGCCAGGGGTTTCTCGCAGAACACCGGTTTACCGGCGGCGATGGCGGCGAGCACGAATTCTTCGTGACTCGGCCCCCACGACGTCACCAGCACCGCTTGCACCTGCGGCGAGTTGATCAACGCGTGGCCGTCCGGGTACACCTCGGCGTCCAGCTTCAAATCGGCCACCACCCTGGCGGCCTGTTCAAGGTTGATATCGGTGACCGCCACCACCTGGCTGTTGAGCAGGGTCTGGCTGCAACGACGAATATGGTCACGGCCGATGGCACCGGTACCGATCACTCCAAGCTTCAACGACATACATGCACTCCTCTTGTTATTAGTACTGCCGGGCCTTGGCCAGTTGTTCATTGAGTTTTTTTGCGGCGGCGTTGGTGCGTTCGCTGGTGGACACCTGCGCCACCCCCACCCGCCACCACGACAGGTAGCCGTGGACCATGGTCTTGGGCAGCACCTTGATATCGATCAGGGTCGACACGCTTTGGGTACGCGCATCGGCCAGCGCCGCTTCAAGCTGTTCCACGCTGCTGACCTTGTAGGTCTTGCAGCCATACGCCGCCGCGCTCATGGCGAAATCCACCGGCACCAGGCCACCGTCGAGCTTGCCGCTCTCGGGGTTGCGGTAGCGGAACTCGGTGCCGAAGCTGTCCATGCCGTTGCCGATCTGCAGGTTGTTGATGCAACCGAAAGCCATGTTGTCGAGCAGCACCACATTGATCTTGCGGCGCTCCTGGATCGAGGTGGCCAGTTCCGAATGCAGCATCATGTAGGAGCCGTCGCCGACCAGCGCGTACACCTCTTTGCTCGGTTCGGCCAGCTTCACGCCCAGGGCGGCGTTGATCTCGTAGCCCATGCACGAATAGCCGTATTCGACGTGGTAGGTGTTCACGCCCTTGCTGCGCCATGCGCGCTGCAGATCGCCGGGCAGGCTGCCGGCGGCGGCAACAATGATGGCGTCGTCGGCCAGGGTCTGGTTGAGCACGCCGAGTACGCGACTCTGGGTCAGGCAGGAGCCGGTCAGTTCGATAAATTCGCGCAGGACCGCGCGGTCCAGGTGGTCATCGACTTCGGGGACGAAATCATCGCCCTGGTACTCAACCTGATGCACCCGGTCCACTTCGGCGTCCAGTTGCGCCCTGGCGTCGCGCACCTGCTCGCCCCAACCGGCGCGGTAATCGCCCAGGGCATCGGCCAGGGCTTGCAGGGCGACCCTGGCATCGCCCAGCACTTGCACGCCGTCGAGCTTCAACGCATCGCACGGGCTGATATTGAGGTTGAGAAACGTCACCTGCGCGTGCTTGAACAGCGATTTGGACGAGGTGGTGAAGTCGGTATAACGGGTGCCGATGCCGATGATCAGGTCCGCCTCGGGCGCCAGCAGGTTGGCCGCCAGGCAACCGGTCTCGCCAATACCACCGACGTTCAGCGGGTGACTGGACACCACCGCGCTCTTGCCCGCCTGGGTTTCGGCGAAGGGAATATCGAAACGCTCGGCAAAGGCTTGCAGCGCAGCATTCGCGTCGGAGTACTTCACCCCGCCGCCACAGATGATCAGCGGTTTGCGCTTGCCCTTGAAGGCGGCCAATGCATCGTCAAGCATCGCGCTCGTCGGCGGGCGACGCTCGATGCGGTGCACGCGTTTTTGCAGGAAATAATCCGGGTAGTCCCAGGCTTCGGCCTGCACATCCTGGGGCAGCGCCAGGGTGACCGCGCCGGTCTCCGCCGGATCAGTAAGCACGCGCATGGCGTGGATCGCCGCGCTCATCAATTGCTCCGGGCGGTTGATGCGGTCCCAGTATTTGCTGACCGAGCGGAAAGCGTCGTTGGTACTGATGCTCAGGTCATGAAACTGCTCGATCTGCTGCAACACCGGATCAGGCTGGCGACTGGCGTAGACATCACCGGGCAACAGCAGCAACGGGATGCGGTTGGCGGTGGCGGTGGCCGCGGCGGTGAGCATGTTCGCCGCGCCGGGCCCCACCGAGGCGGTGCACGCGTAGATCTTGCGGCGCAGGTGCTGCTTGGCAAAGCCGATGGCGGCGTGGGCCATGCCCTGTTCGTTGCGGCCCTGGTGCACCACCAGGTCACCGCTGTCCTGCTCCAGCGCCTGGCCGAGGCCCAGCACATTACCGTGACCGAAAATGGTGAACACGCCGGCGACAAACTTGCTCTGCACGCCATCGACTTCGATGTATTGGTTATCCAGGAACTTCACCAGGGCCTGGGCCATGGTCAGTCGGGTGGTGGTCATGTCGCGCCCCTTAACTTTTTTTCAGGTGGGCAATGCTTGCCCCCAAGGCCTGCTGGATATCCGCCAGTTCATGCACGCTGCTCGCAAACGGCTCGAACGACAGGTAGCCGCTGTAGCCGGTGCTGAGCAAGGTGTCGATCTGCGCCGCATTGCCAAGGATATCGCCCTCGCCTACCAGTACGCGGTGGCCATCACGGATCGCGTTGAGCGGCGCGTCGGCATCTTCCACGCCGGAGATGTGCACCAGGCCGGTGAGTTCCGGGAAGAACTCATGCTCGTTGGCAAGATGGTGATGGAAAGTGTCGTGCACCACACGGAACACATCCAGGCCGCCGATGGCCTTGATCGCGTCCACCGCCACGCGCTTGCGGCGCAGGGCAGACTCTTCGAAGCCCAGGGGTTCGACAAAGCCGAGGATGCCGTACTCGCGCAGAATCGGCGCCAGTTCGCTCAGCGCCGTGCGCAAACCGGCGGCGCGCTGGGCATCGGTGCGCGTGTCGCCCGGCTCGTTGAACGGGCACATCACCAGGCCCTGGGCGCCACATTCACGGGCATAGGTGGCAAGCTCGATTGCCTGGGCCCGGCGTTGATCGTTCCACACGTCAAACGGATACAAGGCGTTGATCGACAGCACCGTGATGCCCTGCGCCGCGCACAACTCGCGCACGCGGCTGGCGGGCGTGCCGTATTCGATCTGGCGGTCCTTGAGATCATTGCGGATCTCGATGGCATCGCACTTGAGCGACGCGGCCAACTGGATGAAATCCGGCAGGGACAGGTTGGGTGCGACCATCCGGTTAAGGGCAAAGCGTAGCGGCGACTTCATTGTTGTTGTTCTCCGTGCAAAACCGTTTCAGAGGTCCAGCAGCCAACTGTGCTGCGGGTCATTATGGAAATGCCAGGCACGCTTGGGGCCGGCCATGACGTTCAGGTAGTACGACTCGTAGCCGTACGGCACGCTGACCGGGTGATAACCCTTGGGCACCACCACCAGGTCGCTGTTTTCCACGGCCATGGCCTGGTCGATACTGCGGTCGTCGGTGTACACGCGCTGAAATACGAAGCCCTGGGGCGGATTGATCTGGTGGTAATAGGTCTCTTCCAGAAAGCTCTGGTGCGGCAGGTCATCGGTGTCGTGCTTGTGCGGCGGGTAGCTCGACGAATGCCCGGACGGCGTGCGCACTTCCACCACCAGCAATGAATGCGCCGGCTCGCTGTCGGGCAGGATGTCGCACACGTAGCGAGTGTTGGCGCCTTTGCCGCGCACGCTGCGCTTGCACTGTTGCGGGCGGATCAGGCGCGGTGTGTAACCGCCCGCGCCGGGTGCGGCGCACACCGCGATTTGTACATCACTCAAGGCGGTGACCCGAGCGTCGGTGCCGGGCGGCAGGTAGGCGGCAAACGGGGATTTGTCCTCGAACACCGATTGACGATCCCCCAGGTTCTGCCAGTCGAAGCCCTCGCCTTCAATATTCACCCGGCCGCTGAGCAGCACCAGGCACAGCTCCTGGTCGCCGGCGCTGACCGGCAGCGTCTCCCCCAGGCTCAGGCGATAAGCGCTGAAACCCACATACTCCAGCCGCCCCGCTTCCAGGGCGACCATGGTTTGCCCGCGCTTGTTACTCTTGACCAGCAAGCTCATGGTTAAGTCCTCTCGTCGAGCAATGCTCGCAACGTGTCATAGCCTTTTTTCGCGTAGATATAGCTGGGCGCCACGGCCGGATCCTGCTCGGCCTCGACCACCAGCCAGCCGGTGTAACCGGCGGCCAACAGCTCATCGAGCAAGGGCGCAAAATCGATATCGCCATCGCCGGGCACGGTGAAGGTGCCGTTGACGATGCAGTCGGGAAAGCTCCACATCTGGTTGCGCGCCAGCTGCACCACGGGTTTGCGCACGTCCTTGAAATGCACATGGCAGATGCGCTCGATATGTTTGCGCAGCACCTCAAGGGGCTCGCCGCCGCCCATGTAGCAATGGCCCGAGTCGAACAGCAGGCCGACTTCCGGGCCGGTGCGGCGCATCAGCTGATCGATATCCTCGGCGGATTCGACATAGGCGCCCATATGGTGGTGGTAGGCCAGGCGCACGCCCTGGGACAGGGTAAAGCGCGCCAGCTCAGTGAGCTTGTCGGCGTACGCCTGCCACGCCTGCTCGGTGTGAAAGCGTGGGCGTTCGATCAGACGGACGCGCGACCCCTGGATCGAATCGGCCACTTCGCCATACACCAGCACCGTCGCGCCATTGTGCTTGAGCAACTCGACGTGGCCGGCGATGGCCTCGATTTCCTCGGCCACCGAACGCCGCGCCAGGCGGCTGGAATACCAGCCGGAGACCAGCGCCAGGTCATAGGGGCGCAGCACATCGGCGACCCCTTTGGCGTCCTTGGGGAACTTGCCGTTGAGTTCAAACCCTTCGTAGCCGATCTCTTTACCTTCGCTCAGCGCGGTACTCAGCGGCGTTTCACCGCCCAGCGCCGGCAGGTCGTCGT
The DNA here is from genome assembly GCF_900004965.1 of Pseudomonas sp. 44 R 15. Lineage (NCBI taxonomy): Bacteria > Pseudomonadati > Pseudomonadota > Gammaproteobacteria > Pseudomonadales > Pseudomonadaceae > Pseudomonas > Pseudomonas sp. 44 R 15. Next base: position 25,111 of record NZ_CVTU01000083.1, on the reverse strand, counting down.
TGCTCCAGGAGATCGGGTTGATGCCAATTCGGATTGCGGGCATGGCTGCACCTTTTATTGTTTTCAACTAACACTGAAAATCTGCTTTATGTGGGAGGGGGCTTGCCCCCGATAGCGGCGTGTCAGACAACACTTCTCTAACTGAACTACCGCCATCGGGGGCAAGTCGAATCGTCGCACCGCCCCTCCTACATTTGATCTGATTTAATTTCGCGCGCTGCGCCAGGCAGTAATAAGCTGTTCGAAGGTGGCCTGCACCCGCTGGATCAGGGTCTCATCATCAATCTCCCCCGCCATCCACGCCTTGCTCGGTTCCTGGAAGATCGTGCGGCCCACGGCAAACCCTCGGCAGGTGGTGCTCTGGCTGGCCTGCTTGAAGCCGTCGGCGAGAAATTCCGCCGACGCATTCAGCCCCAGCAGCACCACACCCCGGCAGTACGGGTCGCGTTCTTCGATCAGCTCGTCGAGCTTTTTCCAGTCCGCAGCCGATTGCGCCTCGATCTTCCACCACGCCGGGTAGATGCCCAGGTTGTACAGGCGCTTGAGGCTGCGGTAGAGCACGTCGGGATAGGTGGAGGGATGATCCTTGGGCGGGATGACTTCCAGCAGCAGTTCATGGCCGCTGACAATGGACGCCTCGTACAGCGCCTTGAGCTGCGCTTCCTGTTCCAGGCGCAGCAGCGGCTCGTCGTCGGGATGAAATTGCACCAGGCACTTGATGACCTGTTCCGCAGGCCAGGTAATCAGGTTGCTGCCGATGGAGCGGCCGTGTTCGAACGCCAACGGCCGCGAGTTCTGTACCTCCACCGGGCGCGCGATCCACCAGCCGCGACCGCTGGCGGCGTTGAGCGCATCCTGGCCGAAACGCTGGTCGGCCAACAGGCCCACATCGGCCTCGATGCCCTGCTCGCCCAGCTTGCGCTCCACGCGTTCGATGGCCTGGATAAACAATTGCTTGATCGCACTGATGCGCGCCAGATCCTGGCCGCCGCGCTGGGCGAGGTCGACCAGTTGCCAGCGATGGTCGAAGGCGAACACGAACAGCTGCTTCCAGGTTTTGCGCGGCACGCTGACGCGGTGCAGGCGTTGCAGGGTCGCGTCCTGGTCAGGCCGGGTGATCGGCACCGGGCTATTGAACAGGTACTCAAGCTCGGCAGGCGTCGGCATGGCCGGCGCGCAGGCATGGCGCGACACCACCAGGCCGCCGCAGGCATTGGCCAACTGGCTGCAACGCTCATCCGTGGCGTCGTTGAGCCAACCGCTGAGGAAGCCCGACATGAAGGCATCGCCGGCGCCCAGCACATTGAGCACTTCCACGCGCACGCCGGGGTAGATCGCACCGTCTTCGAGGCGTTCTGGAATAGCGCCGTGAATCACCGTGCAGCCTTGCGGGCCGAGCTTGACCACCAGGGTGGCGGGCGTCAGTGCTCGCACCGTACGCAAGGCGCCGAGTAGGTCTTCACTGCCGCCGGCAATCAGGAATTCTTCTTCGGTGCCGACGATCAAGTCGAAACGCGGCAGGATCTTCTGCACATGCTGGCTGACGTTCTGGTCGGCAACGAAACGGGTCTCGCCATCGGCCTTGCCGGCCAGGCCCCAGAGTACCGGGCGGTAGTCGATGTCGAGCACGCGCTTGACGTTGTGTTTGGCCGCATAGTCCAGCGCCTGGATACTGGCCTTGTACACCCCGTCGGTGGAGAAATGCGTGCCGGTGATCAGCAGCGCCTTGCTGGAGGCAATAAAGGTTTCGCTGACGTCTTCGGCGCGCAGGGCCATGTCGGCGCAGTTTTCGCGGTAGAACACCAGGGGGAAGGTTTCGCGATCCTTGAGACCGAGCAGCACCAGGGCGGTAAGGCGTTCCGGGTCGACCTTGATGGCGCTGACGTCGCAGCCTTCACGGGCCAGGGATTCCACCAGGAAGCGGCCCATATGGTCGTCGCCCACCCGGCTGAGCATCGCTGACTTGAGCCCCAGCCGCGCCGTGCCGAAGGCGATATTGGCCGAGGAACCGCCGAGGTACTTGGCAAAGCTGGACACGTCCTCAAGCCGCGCCCCCACTTGCTGCGCATAGAGGTCGACGCCCAGGCGTCCGAGGCAAATCAGATCCAATTGACGCCCACTGGCAAAACGAGTCTGGCCCATACTGGCTCCTGTTATTTTTATCAGCCTGCGCTGTGCCGCCGTGGCGACGGCAAACGCTCTTTGGTGGGAGCAGACTAGAACGTCCGGCGGCGGCAATCAATATTTATTCCATAATTATTTTTAGTGGAATATTTTTTCCAATAAGCCGACATAATGCGGTGACAGCCTTCGTGCATCGTTTCAGCAGCCCGCGCAGGCCGTGATGCCGAGGTATTTTTTTGTGCCTACCCTGTAGACTTGCGCCACTCATCAGCGCATCAGACGAACACGCCAGAAGGATTGCCCATGTCCCGCACCGATCCCGAGACCCCCCTGGAAGATCCAATCGCCAGCCCTGCGATCAATGCCGAACGCCTGTTGCAGCTGATTACCGAGGAATACGAAAGCCTGCCGCGCCAACTCAAGCGCATCGCCAGCTACATGAGCCAGCAGAGCGACCGAATCATGGTCGACCGCATCAGCGACATCGCCCGCGAATGCGAAGTGCACCCCTCGGCCATCGTGCGGTTTTCCCAGCGTTTCGGCTTCAGCGGGTTCAGTGAGATGCAGGCGTTGTTTCGCGAGGCGTATACCCACAAGACCACGCCGGTGCAGAACTACCAGCAGCGCATCCGCAGCATGATCGCCAACAAGTCGCAGAAGGCCAGCGGCGGCGACCTGGCGCGCGAGTGCGTCAACGCCACGTTATCCGGCATCGAACGGCTGGGGCTTGAGCTGGACGACGCGGCCTTCGACAAGGCCGTGGACCTGGTGGTGAATGCCGACAATATCTACGTGGTCGGCGTACGCCGCTCATTCGCGGTGGCCGACTACCTGGTGTACAACCTGCAGCACACCAACAAGCGCATTCACCTGGTTTCGGGGCTGGGTGGCAGCTATCGCGAACAGATGCGCAGCGTGCGCGCCAATGACCTGGTGATCGCGATCAGCTTCACGCCCTACGGCAAGGAGACCCAGCACTGCCTGCGCATCGCCCAGCATCACCAGGCCAAGACGTTGATTATCACCGACAGCAACCTGTCGCCCCTGGCCAAGCGGGCGAACGCGGTGCTGTTGGTCAATGAAGGCTCCTCGTTCGCCTTCCGCTCACTGAGCGCCACGCTGTGCCTGTGCCAGGCATTGTTCATTGCAGTGGCGTATCGGTTGGAGTTGAAGGTGGACGAGATTCACGAGCAGGTGGGGTTCGACGACTAAGGCTGGTTCACCGCCAACCAAATGTGGGAGGGGGCTTGCCCCCGATAGCAGGGTGTCAGTCGCCGAATCGGCTGACTGACACTCCACTATCGGGAGCAAGCCCCCTCCCACATTGAGCCAGAGTCAGGCTCAGGTTTAGTGCATGAAAATGGCGATCAGGATAATCAGCGGAATTGGCACGCCGAGGAACCACAGCAGTAATGAGCGCATCATGTTCTCCTTGATTTAACGAATGTAGTTTTCGGTTTCGACGTACACCACGGCATCCCGGCGGCGACCGCCGAAGGTGGCGGCGAAGCTGGCGAAGAAGGCACCGATCAGCAGCGCGACGAAGGTCCACAGCGAGGTGTAGGCGGCGACTTTGGCAGCGGTGTCGGCGGCTTGCTTAGCTTTGACCTTGGCGTCTTCGACAGCTTTACGGGCATCGCCGTAGACCTTGTCGATGCGTGCCTCGGCATCGGCCTGGCTGAGGTTGGTGCGCTGGCTGATCAACTGGGCCAGGTAGGTACGGTCTTCCGGAGCCAGTTGGCCGTCATTGCTCAACGTACGCGCAAAAATGCGACCGACCACGGCATGGGCGGCGTCATCGCCGACCGCTGCAGGGCGGTCGTCGCGGAACAGGCTGTCGACGTAGTAGCCGAAGTCGCCGCTGTGGGCGCCCTTGGCCATGCTGCCGGCGGCTTGGGACATGCCGCTGGCGGCGCCCGATGCAACGCTGGCACCGGCTTTGACGCCGCCGCTGACCACGCTGCTGACCGAACCGACCACCAGCATCGCGGTGATCAGTGTCGCGACCGCCCAGGCCAGGAAGCCGTGTGCGGTGTCACGGAAGTACACCTCATCGCCATGCATATTGGCCCACTTCACGCGCAACCGGCCGGCAATGTAACCGCCCAGGCCCGACGCAACGATTTGGGTGAATGCCAGCCAGACAATCGTGGAAATGCCAAGCCCCTTGGCGCTCATGCCGCTGTCGGCCCACGGCGACACCGCCGAAAAGCCCAGGCCGAAACCCAGCAGCACCAGGATCAGGGACAGTGCGGCTGCGGCGGCGGCCCCAGCAAAAATCGCCCCCCAGGAAACCCCGGAGAGCGCGCTTGACTCTTGCAGCGTGGATGAGGATGTGATCATTGTTGTTTTGCTCCAGGCATGAAAAATAGTGTTACAAGTCTCAAAAAGGACAGTGCAGGCAGCGTGCCAGCCCATGCAAAAAATAAAATGCTTATATTTCAACAACTTAACTAAATTGAACTTCTTAAAATCATGCAAGTTGCAAGAATGGCCTGTAGAGAGCGGGCGTTATGCATTCTCCTGTTGAACACCCAATGTGGGAGGGGGCTTGCCCCCGATTGCGGTGTGTCGGGTAAGAATTGACAAACTGCCCTACCCCTAGATGAAGTTTTATTTAGGAAACATTCAGCAACTTCTTGGCAAAATGTCCCCACTTCTAGTGTGAACGCTCACCAGGTAATCCTATGACCCGCATTTTGACCATCGAGGATGACGCCGTAACGGCCCGCGAGATCGTCGCCGAGCTGAGTAGCCATGGACTGGACGTAGACTGGGTGGACAATGGCCGCGAAGGCCTGGTCCGTGCCGTCAGTGGTGATTACGATCTGATCACCCTCGACCGCATGCTGCCCGAACTTGATGGCCTGGCCATCGTCACTACCCTGCGCACCATCGGCGTATCCACGCCGATCCTGATGATCAGCGCCCTCTCCGACGTGGACGAACGCGTGCGCGGCCTGCGCGCCGGCGGTGATGACTACCTGACCAAGCCCTTCGCGTCCGATGAGATGGCCGCGCGCGTCGAGGTGCTGCTGCGACGTAAAAGCACGGTCAAGGAATTCGAAACCGCCCTGCGCGTGGCCGACCTCGAACTGAACCTGATCAGCCGCGAAGCGAGCCGCGCCGATCAGCCGTTGAGCCTGCTGCCCACCGAGTACAAGCTGCTGGAATTCTTGATGCGCAACACCGGGCAGATCCTGTCGCGGATGATGATCTTCGAGGAAGTCTGGGGCTATCACTTCGATCCCGGCACCAACCTGATCGACGTGCACATCGGTCGCCTGCGCAAGAAAATCGACCCGCCGGGCCTCACGCCGCTGATTCGCACGGTACGAGGCTCGGGATATGTCATTGCTGAACCCCTCTAAAGGCTGGCGCTCTTCCAGCAGTCGGTTGCTGGCGCTGTACAGTTCGCTGTTCGTGGCATGGAGCTGCATCCTCATGGGGGTGCTGTATTACGAGGTGTCGGGCTACCTCAGCGACCTGTCACGCCATTCGCTGATGCAGCGCCAGCATTTGTTCCAGCGCTTCGACGGTGAAGAACTGGTGGAGGCGCTGACCACCAGCATGACGTTCGACATGAAAGGCGTGGATGCCTACGGCCTGTTCGACGAACAGTTTCGTCCCTTGAGCGGGCCGATCCGCGCCGTGCCGCCCGACTTGCCGCTCGATGGCAAGATCCACGCCCTGGCCAACTGTGTCGATTCCGACGACCCGAAACTGCCCAAGGACAGCTGCGATGCCGTGGCCACCCACACCGAAGACGGACGCTGGCTGGTGCTGGTGCGCGCCAACGGCTCACTGTTCGGCGTGACCCGGATCATCTGGCATGCCCTGCTGTGGGCGCTGTCGCTGACCATCCTCCCGGGCATCGCCGGCTGGCACTTGCTGCGCCGTCGCCCACTGCGGCGCATTCGCGGCATTCAGGCGAGCGCCGAGGCCATCGTCGCCGGCGACCTCACGCACCGCTTGCCGCTGTCGAACCGGCGCGATGAGCTGGACATGCTCGCGGCCATCGTCAACGCCATGCTCGACCGCATCGAGAAGCTGATGAACGAGGTCAAGGGCGTGTGCGACAACATCGCCCACGATCTGCGCACCCCACTGACTCGCTTGCGTGCGCAGCTTTACCGCATCAAGCAACAAGCGGAGGAAGACTCGGCCCATGCGGTAAAGCTCGATGACGCGATTGCCGAAACCGACACACTGATGGCGCGTTTTCGCGGCCTGCTGCGGATTTCGGAACTGGAAGACCACCAGCGACGGTCGGGTTTCTTGCTGATGGACCCACTGCCGCTGTTGCGCGAGCTGCATGACTTCTACCTGCCCCTGGCCGAGGAAGGCGAGCTGGAACTGCTGCTGCAGACCCCGGATTCACTGCCCTGGATTACCGGCGACCGCGCCCTGCTGTTCGAGGCCCTGGCCAACCTGCTGAGCAATTCGATCAAGTTCACCCCGCCCGGCGGCAAGGTGATCCTGCGCGCGGTCAATGATGTGGGCAGCACACGGATCGAAGTGCTCGACTCCGGGCCGGGGATTCCTGCGGCCGAACGGGCGTCGGTGTTCCAGCGCTTCTACCGGGTCGATGAGAGTGATCAGCAAGGCGGTTTCGGCCTGGGCCTGTCGATTGTCGCGGCGATCATCAACCTGCACGGCTTCAAGCTGGACGTGGCCACCAGCGAACTGGGCGGCGCGCGGCTGGTGCTGGAGTGTCGCCAGCAGTTGATGCCCGAATAGGTAAAGATCCAAATGTGGGAGGGGGCTTGCCCCCGATAGCGGTGTGTCAGCCAGCTTATCTGTAGCTGACACACCCTCATCGAGGCATAGGTATCTACACAACTCAGCAGCGCCCAACCGTAACCACGATGCGAAGCGAGCCGCTCCTGATCTTGATCTGGCTTTTGATCTTGATCTCAGGCGCCCCGTTAAACCACGCTGGCCGAACGCAGGCTTGAATCCGTGGGTAACCCGGCAGGAC
>NZ_CVTU01000083.1:0-17956 GCF_900004965.1 Pseudomonas sp. 44 R 15 | reverse complement strand
GAGCGTTTTGCTTACTTTTGCGCTTTTCAAAAGTGAGCCGCTGTAAAAGCGGAACCATTAGCAGCCGTTACCTAAATAATGGATATGTACTCGGCTGATCCAAGATACTGGCTGGCCCTGAGGCCGCCATCGGGGGCAAGCCCCCTCCCACATTTGGACCGAGGTGCGCCAGATGGATACCCGTCGGTTGCGACGCCGCCATCGGGGGTAAGCCCCCTCCCACATGGGTACCTAGCCATTCAGTTCTACAGCACACTCCCCATGGCCTTGATCAATACCGGATCACGCGCGTAGATATCCGGCGCGTACACCAGACTTCCCTGGCGATCCACTTCCACCGTCCAATACCCCAGCAGCACCGGTACCGGCGTGGCCAGCCTGAATTCATGGGTGATGCCGGTGGCCAGCAGCTCGTCGGTGCGCGTACGTTCGGCCGGCGTCACCAGCAGGTCGCGCAACAGCAGCGGTTGTTCGACCCGCACGCACCCCGAGCTGAACGCCCGTGGCCCCTTGGTAAACAGTGGCTGGCTCGGCGTGTCATGCAGGTACACCGAATACGGGTTGGGGAAACGCATCACGATCTTGCCCAACGGGTTGCGCGGCCCCGCCTCCTGGCGCAGCAGGATATTGCCGGGACGCGCCCAGTCGACTTGCTCCGGCGTCAGCGGGTGGCCTTCAGCATCCAGCACTTGCAGGTTCTGCTGGCGCAGGTATTCCGGATTGAGGCGAATGGCCGGCAGCTTGTCCTCACGCATGATGGTGGGCGGGATGGTCCATGTCGGGTTGAGGGTCAGCCGCGTAATGCGCGATTTGAGCAGCGGTGTCTGACGCTCGGCGCGGCCCACTTGCAGGCGGGTCTGCCACACGGGAATGCCGCTCTGGTACACGCTCAGTTGCGCGGCCGCGACGTTGACCACCACGCCTTCGGGCTCCAGGTCGCGGGCCAGCCAGCGGAACCGCTCGAGGTTGATGCGCAACTGGTCGCGGCGCATCGCCGGGCTGATATTGAGTTCAGCCACGGTGCCGGCGCCGATCACACCGTCGGCCTGCAGGGAATGGCTGAGCTGGAAGGCCTTGACCGCAGCGACCAGCTCGGGGCCGTACTGCCGGGCGCTGCCCTTGGGTTCAGAGGTCAGGTAACCGCCGCGGTAGAGGCGCCGCGCCAGTTCCGGCACCCGTGGGTCTTCCATGCCCGGACGCAACAGCGGCCCACTGCCCACCGCCTCCCACTGCGGCAACGGCTGTTGGCGCGCACCGGAATAAGCGTTGCGCAGGCTGCGATACAAATCCGCGCTGGGCCGCGCCTGGTCGAATGCCTGGGCCATGTCCTGCAAGCCGGTGGCGGCGAAGGCCAGCACGGCGGTGCCTGGGTCGTCGGCCGGCGGTTGGGCGTGCCAGAGCGGTTCGAAGCGCGATTGCTGCAGGCGCCCGAAGTGCAAATCCTGCAGGGCCTGGAGGTACTGCTGGCTGATCGCAATATCGCTGCACAGCACATTAGCCGTGGCATCTGCAGCGGGCAGGCTATAGTGGGTGGGGTCCAGGCCGTCGTCGGCGAGCATCAGCAACTGGTCGTGCAAGGCCTGCCGACGCGCGTCGGAAGACCACTGCGGCACGTCGCCCTGCTGCTGGTAAAAGGCTTGCAGGCGCAATTGCGCACTGGCGTCGATACGCGGCGCGAGCTGCGGGCAGACACTGGGCAACTGCGCCAGGGCCTGTTGCAGCGGCGCCAGGTCGACCGGTGCTGGAGTCGTGACCGGCAACGGTTCCAGCGGCAGCGCTTCGGCTGTGGCGACCAGTGGTGTAACGAGCAGGCAAATGCTCAAGTAACATGCGTGTTTTTTGAACAATTGACTTAGCTCCACTCCACAGCGGGGACTCGCTTGTAGATGCTGACTTTTATGCGCCGGCTCGGATTAACCACCCTGGGCCTGATCACGGCGAGCCTGGCGTTCCCGAGCGCTGTTGCGCTCGCCGCCAATGGCTCCCCTGCTTCTTTGTATAGCAGCCTGGCGCGCTCGGCTCCAGAACTCAATCCCATCGTGTTGAAAAGCGCCCTTAGCGCGGTGCAGTGCGCGGTCAATAACGGCGAGGAACGCTCCGATCGCCTGGCCGTGATTGACTACTCCCAGCCGTCTACCGCCCGTCGGCTGTGGATTTTCGACCTGCGCAAAAAGACCCTGGTTCTGCGCGACCTGGTGGCCCACGGCGCCAAGTCCGGCGAAAACTTCGCCACCGAATTTTCCAATCTCGAAGGCAGTCATCAGTCCAGCCTGGGCCTGTTCCGCACCCAGGAAAGTTACCTCGGCACCCACGGATACTCGCTGCGCATGGACGGCCTGGAGCCTGGCTTCAATGACCTGGCCCGCGACCGCGCCATTGTGATTCATGCCGCCGACTACGTCAGCCCGCTATGGAGCAAGCGCGAAGGCCGTATCGGCCGCAGCCAGGGCTGCCCGGCGGTGCGCCCGCAAGTAGCGCGCCAAGTGGTGGACAAGCTCAAGGACGGACAATTCATGTTTTCGTGGTACCCCGACCAGCGCTGGTTGAAGTCTTCGACCTATCTCAATTGCAAACCCCAACAGGTGGCCAGTAGTCGTACAATCCGTGGCGGATAGCCTGTCCCACAGATAAAAGAGAGCGTCGCATGCTTCTACACACGTCCACCTGGATCGAGATCGGGCAGTTTCTGCAGCGCAGCCGCACGGTGATCATCCCCATCGGCTCCAACGAGCAACACGGCCCTACCGGCCTGCTGGGCACCGACTGGATGTGCCCGGAGATCATCGCCGTCGAGGCGCAGAAGCAGGCTGATATTCTGGTCGGCCCGACGTTCAATATCGGCATGGCCCAGCACCACTTGGGTTTTCCCGGCACCATCTCGCTGCGCCCTTCCACCTTTATCGCCGCGATCGGCGACTGGGTACGCTCGCTGGCCGGGCATGGCTTCGACAAGATCCTGTTCCTCAACGGCCACGGCGGCAATATCGCCACCATCGAAGCGGCGTTTTCCGAACTCTACGCCGAAGCCAGCTTTGCCCACCGCCCGGCCGGGTTCGCCCTCAAGCTGGTCAACTGGTGGGACCTGGAAGGCGTCACCGACCTGGCGCAGCGCCAATTCCCGGTGGGCCATGGCAGCCACGCCACCCCGTCGGAGATTGCCGTGACGCAATGGGCCTATCCGGACTCGATCAAGTCGGCCGAGTACTCGCCGCGAATCGCCAACACCGGCCCGATCCGCGAAGCGCTGGACTTTCGCGCGCGCTTCCCCGACGGGCGCATGGGCTCGGACCCGGCATTGGCGACGGTGGAGAAAGGCGGTGAACTGGTGGCGTTGGCGGCGCAGGGGCTGGTCAAGACCGTGAATGCCTTCAGCAATGAGTCAAAACCCTGAGTCGAACACTATCCAAATGTGGGAGGGGGCTTGCCCCCGATAGCGGTGGGTCAGTCAGCTTATTTGTTACTGACACACTGCTATCGGGGGCTTGCCCCCTCCCACATTTGATCTGCATTTGTCCTGGGCCCGGGGTTACTGACAGTCCTGCGCAGCCTGCTCGAGCCGTGACGCCTTGATCGCCGACGCCAGCGGTTTGCGCTCGTACAGGAACACCTTGGTGCCATCCTGGGATTTATAGGCTTCCAGCACATCATCAGCCGCGATCTTGCTGGTCAACAGCACCTTGGCGTGGCGCGAGTTCTGCGTCACGGTCGAGGTGATGCCGTGCTTTTCAAGCTTGGGCAGTACGCATTGCACATAGCCTTCAGGGGTTTTGGCGGTGTGCAGGGTCAGCGATGGGGCATTCGGAGCCGTGATGCAACCGGTCAGCGCCAGGGCAGAAAGAGCCAGGGCCGGGGCGAAAAAAGCGTGCATAAACATTCCTGAAAAATAACAAAATAGGTGCCTGTCGATCCGCGTATCAACCAGCGCGGCACTCTGCAGTGCAGACGTGTCATGCACCTGTACAACACCCCACGGAGTTTACGAGCATCAGGGTGATCAAAACCAGCTGGATCAGAGTCCTCATCGCGCATTTCCTTGAGCCGCGTTTCGATGAGCGGATTTTGCGCTTTTGCCGTAAAAACAGAACTTGTGATCCTTGATGGTGACTATTATTTGAACCGATAGTGTCAGGTAGCCCAACCCATAAAACCTATAAGGACCATGCCATGAAGCGTCACCAGAAAACCTTCGACCGCATCCGCGAAGCCGTATTGCCGGAGTTTCGCGAGCGCGTCGCCGATTACCTGGTCGAGTATGAAGACGTGCTGTTGAGTGACACCAGCGTTGCCGCCGCGCAATCGGCCAGTGCCCAGCAACTGCGTGGCTACCTGCGCGGTTTGAACACCACGCGCGTGCTGGGCATGGCCGATTGGGAAGACCTGGACCGGCGCGTCGCGCAAATGAACGACAGCCCTACACCCCAGGGCGTGGCTGGTTGAGCCATTCCTGCACCGATGGCCTTTGCCACTGACGCCGGGCGTAAGCCACCAGTGGCGCCGGCACGGCGTCGCCGTTGAGGATCAGGCGATTGAGCATCACCGCCAGGTCCACATCGGCAATCGACCAAGTGCCGAACAGGTAGTCCGGGTCATCCATCAGTAATTCCTGCGCCACGCCGATCAATTTGCCCGCAGCAGCCTCGGCCAATGGCGACAACGGCGGCATCTTCTGCCCGCAGAACACCACCAGGGTCGAGCGCTCCTGGCGAATCGGCAGCAAATCACTGCGCAACCACGCCTGCACCTGCCGTGCCCTCGCCCGCTGCTGCGGGTCCACCGGATAAACGCGGCTCTCGGGATAGGCTTCGTCCAGGTATTCAGTAATCGCCGAAGACTCCGACAGCGAGAACTCGCCGTCCTCCAGCGTCGGCACCCGCTGGGTCAAAGACAATCGCGCGTAGCCCGCCGCCTGCTGCTGGCCGGCCTCCAGGTCCAGGGGCACGGTCTCGAATGCCAAGCCCTTTTCCCGCAAGGCGACGAATACCGACATGGCATAGGGGCTGACGAACAGCGAATCAACGTAGAGGCGCAGCGGACGGTGGCTCATGGGCGATCTCCTTGAAATAAGGCTTCACGCTACGAGATGCGCGATGATAAAGACAATGCGGCGTTTTTATGGGGCCATTCCTCGCGGGAATAGTGCAGCTTGATCACTTAACCCGCGAATCCGCCGGCGTCGAGGAAGTCTCGTTCTTCATCGGTGGTCTCTCTGGCCAACACCGCATTGCGATGGGGAAAGCGCCCAAACCGCTGGATAATCCGCGCATGCTCCCGGGCCCAGTGAGAGGTATTGGCGTCCAGAGGCTGATTAAGCGCGATGGAGCGTTGCTGATCCTGCGGATCTTCCGAATGCTCAAACGGCAAATAACAAAAAGCGCGCAGTTCGGGTTCGATCAGTTGATCCAATCCTGCGTCCACCATGCATCGCGCATACAGGCGCGCCAGCGGGTCGGTGGCGAACATATGCGCCGTGCCACGAAAAGCGTTGCGCGGATACTGGTCCAGCAGGATCAGCAAGGCCAGCGCACCGTGGGGCGTGTCCAGCCAATCCTCCAGCTCGCGCCGGGCCGCCTGCAGATGGGTGGTGTGGAAGGTCTCGCGAAAGCTCGCGTCGAATTCGTCGTCCTTGGCAAACCAACGCTTTGGGCCCGCCTGTTTCCAGAAGTCGATCACGGCCTCGGCCGATTGGACGTTCCTGTGTGTCATCAATGCCTCCGATACGCTCGTTTAAACAGCGCGGCGATGCGCCAATAATGTTATATGATAACGCCTCTTTTTTTCCCAGCCTTGTGAACTGCCCCATGACCGATGCTGTTGCGCTACGCCAACGCCTGCTTTCCATCGACGCCCTGCGGGGCCTGGTGATCCTGTTCATGTTGCTCGACCACGCACGCGAAACGTTCCTGCTGCACCGCCAGGTCGGCGACCCGATGAACATCGACACCACCGAGCCCGCGCTGTTTTTCAGCCGCACCCTCGCCCATCTTTGCGCGCCCGTGTTCGTGTTGCTCACCGGTATGTCAGCCTGGCTGTACGGCCAGAAATACCAGGGTCGGCGCGCGGTGTCGGCATTTTTGTTCAAGCGTGGGCTGTTTCTGGTGGTATTGGAGGTCACGCTGGTGCACTTCGCCTGGACCTTCCAGTGGCCACCGGGCCTGCTTTATCTGCAGGTTATCTGGGCGATCGGGGTGAGCATGATCGCCCTCGCCGCGCTGGTATGGTTGCCGCGCCCGCTGCTGATTACTTTGGCGCTGGTATTGATTGCCGGGCATAACCTGCTCGACGGCGTGCATTTCACCCCCGGCTCGGCCGCGCAGGTGGCGTGGTCGATCCTGCATGAGCGCAGTTTTATCGAGGTGTCCGACACCCTGCGCATTCGTGTGACGTACCCGGTACTGCCATGGATCGGCGTGATTGCCCTGGGCTACGGCCTCGGTCCGTGGTTTTCGACGACCGTGCTCCCCGCCGTGCGCCAGCGTTATCTGCTGCTCGCAGGCGTCGGCGCACTGCTGGGGTTTGTGCTGTTGCGGGCACTCAACGGATATGGCGACAAGCCTTGGCAGGCCTACGACAGCGGCGTGCAGAGCGTGATGAGCTTTTTCAACGTCACCAAGTATCCACCTTCGTTGTTGTTCCTGGCGCTGACGCTGGGCATCGGCCTGCTGTTGCTGCTGGCGTTCGAACGTGCCGGGCACAAGCGCTGGATCAGCATGCTGGCGGTATTTGGCGCGGCGCCGATGTTCTTTTATCTGCTGCACCTGTATGTGCTCAAACTGATTCATGTCGCGTGTGTCGCGTTGTTTGGGCTCAATCACGGCAATTATTTCGGTTTCGACAGCGTCGGCGCCGTGTGGGCGGTGGCGTTGGTGCTGCCACTGGCGCTGTATGTGCCGGTGCGATGGTTCGCCGCACTCAAGGCGCGGCGCAGGGATATCACCTGGCTTAAATATTTCTGAGCACGCGGGCGAGCGCTCAGGGTCGTTCGAACTGATGCCGCAGTGCTTCGATACGTTCTCGGCAGATGCAGCCCTCCAAGTGATCATTGACCATGCCCAGCGCCTGCATCAGCGCATACATCGTGGTCGGGCCGACAAAGGTCCAACCGCGTTTCTTGAGCGCCTTGGACAAGCGCACCGAAGCCGGCGAGGTCGGGTTGGCGTTCCAGTACGCCATGTCCACCACCGCCGGGCGCTCCTGCGGGCCGGGCTCGAAAGACCATACCCAGCGCGCCAGCGAACCGCTTTCACTTACCAGTTCGCAGGCGCGGCGGGCATTGTTGATCGTCGACACAATCTTCGCCCGGTTGCGCACGATACCCGGGTCGCCCATCAAGCGTTCGATATCCGCCTCGCCATACTGCGCCACCTTGCGAAAATCAAAGCCGTCGAACGCCCGCCGAAACTGCTCGCGCTTGCGCAAGATAGTGATCCACGCCATCCCGGCCTGAAAACCTTCCAGGCAAATCTTCTCGTACAGCAGGACGTCATCCGCCACCGGCACGCCCCACTCATGGTCGTGGTAATGCAGGTATTGCGGCGCGGCGTTACGCCAGGCGCAGCAGGTGCGCCCGGCTTCATCCGTTGTCAGGCCTGATTGTTCCATCCATCACCTCGTGTACCGAGCGCGGATGATACGCAAAAAAATTTCCACGGCGTCAACCGCTCAAACACCGTACTTACCGACTCACTGGTCAGACCGGGTCCTATCGACCACCGAATATTTACTTGTAGTTTGAAAAAAACCGGGCGTAGACTGGCCGCGCACTGGACTTACCGGTAAGACCACAACAATTAAGCCCTGGAACCACCAGGGCACCGAATAGAGATCCCTCCCATGCTCAGATGGTGCTCGCGTTCGATTTTCCTGCAAGTCGTGATTGGCCTGATGCTAGGCGTCATTTGCGGCCTGGCCCTCCCCGAATTCTCCTCGCAACTCAAACCCCTGGGTGACGGCTTTATCAAGCTGATCAAAATGCTGATCGGCCTGATTGTATTCTGCGTCGTGGTCAGCGGCATTTCCGGCGCCGGCGATTTGAAGAAAGTCGGGCGCATTGGCTTGAAGTCAGTGATCTATTTCGAAGTGCTGACCACCGTCGCCCTGGTGCTCGGCCTGATCATGGCCTTCAGCACCGGCATCGGCAGCGGCGCCAACATCCATCTTGAGCAGCTTTCGTCCGCCGGCTTGAATGAACTGGCCGACAAGGGCCAGCACATCAAGGGCACCAGCCAGTTCCTGATGGACCTGATCCCCAACTCGGTAATCGGTGCCTTCGCCGACAACAACGTGCTGCAGGTGCTGTTGTTCTCGGTGCTGTTCGGCAGTGCGCTGAACCTGGTGGGTGAAGCGGCGTCGGGCATCTCGCGGCTGATCAACGAGCTGAGCCATGTGATCTTCCGCATCATGGGCATGATCGTGCGCCTGGCGCCAATCGGCGTATTCGGCGCGATCGCGTTCACCACCAGCACCTATGGCCTGGACTCCCTGCAACACCTGGGCAGCCTGGTGGGCCTGTTCTACCTGACATGCCTGGCCTTCGTCGGCCTGATCCTCGGCCTGGTGATGCGCTTGTCGGGCCTGCGCATGCTGCCGCTGCTCAAGTACCTGCGCGAAGAACTGCTGATCGTGATGGGCACGGCTTCGTCCGACGCGGTGCTGCCGCAGATCATGCGCAAGCTGGAGCACCTGGGGATTGGCAGCTCCACCGTGGGCCTGGTGATTCCTACCGGCTACTCGTTCAACCTCGACGGTTTCTCGATCTACCTGACCCTGGCCATCGTGTTTATCGCCAACGCGACCGGCACCCCGCTGTCGATGACCGACCTGCTCACTATCCTGCTGGTCTCCTTGATCACCTCCAAAGGCGCCCACGGCATTCCGGGTTCGGCCCTGGTGATTCTGGCGGCCACGCTCACGGCCATCCCGGCGATTCCGGTGGTCGGCCTGGTGCTGGTACTCGCGGTGGACTGGTTCATGGGCATAGGCCGTGCCTTGACCAACCTGATCGGCAACTGCGTCGCCACCGTGGCCATCGCCCGCTGGGAAAAAGACATCGATATCCAGCGCGCCAACAAGGTACTCGACGGCCAGCAAGGCTACGCCTTCCAGACCAAGAAACCGGTATTGCCGGCGCATCAGGAGTTCTGATCCGCTTTCAGGCACAACACAAATCAAATGTGGGAGGGGGCTTGCCCGCTCCCACATTGGTTCATCACAAGATTGACTGCCGTATTCGCAACATCAAGGAGACATCGACGTGATCAGCACCTCAACCGTCGTCAATTCAGTCGTAGAAAAACTGCGCGCCGCCCTGGCACGCGGGCAATGGCGGCGTGGTGAAATGCTGCCCGGCCAGCGTGAACTGGCCGAGCAGATGGGCATCAGCCGCCCGAGCCTGCGCGAAGCGGTGATCGTGCTGGAAACCCTCGGCCTGGTGCGCTCCATGCCCGGCAAAGGCGTGGTGGTGCTGGAAACCAGCGTCAGCGAGCCGCAGTCGAGCGACGCCGTGGCCGATGCCAGCCTCGAAGACATTCTGCAACTGCGCTATACCCTGGAACCCTTCATCGTCGGCCTGGTCGCCCAATCCATCAGCAGCAAGGAAATCGGCCAACTGCGCCTGACCCTGATGGACATGCGCGAAGCCCTGGATGCGGGCGACGCCGAGGCGGGCATGAACGCCTACATCGAATTTCACGAAGAACTGTTCGCCCTGACCTCCAACCCGATCTTCCAGAACGTGGTGCAGCAGACCAGCACGGCGCTCAAGCAAAGCGCCCAGGTGTTGCGCAATTCCCCGGAGCACCTGGCCGAACGCCTGCAGGAAAACGAAGCCGTGGTGCGCGCCATCCGCAACAAGAACAGTGCCCTGGCCAGTGCCGAAATGCGTCGGCACATCCTGCAGGAAGGCTTGCGCATGGGCATTCGCCTGAACATCCCGGATGACCATCTGGGCAGTTGAATAATTGGAGACAGGCCATGAACGTCCACGCCCTGCAACGCGACCCCCTGCCCTGCCTGCGTCGGGTGCCGGGCAAGAAGCCCTCGGCAGATGAGATCTATCCACGGCTGTTCGACGCCATTCTCGAGCAACGCATCGCCCCCGCCAGCCGCTTCACCGAAGAAAGCCTGGGGGAGCGCTTTGGCGTGAGCCGCAGCGTGATCCGCCGCGTCCTGGCCAAGTTGTCACAGCAGCAAGTGATCATCCTGCGCCCCAACCAGCGGGCCCAGGTGGCGGCGCCGGACGCCCAGCAAACCCGGCAGATTCTCGAAGCCCGGCGCATGACCGAAATGACCGTGGTGCAATTGGCCTGCGCCCGGGCGACAGGGGCACAGGTACGCCAGTTACGCGAGTTGATCGCCCGCGAACGCGACTGCATCGAACGCGACCAGCGCGGGCCGGCGATCCGGTTGTCCGGTGAATTCCATTTACAACTGGCCGCTATCGCCGGGAACGGGCCATTGGCGCAGTTCCTCAATAGCCTGGTGCCGTTGACCTCGCTGGTCATTGCCCAGTACGAACGTCGAACCCGCACCTGTTGTGCCTGGCAGGAGCATGTGGCGATTGTGGATGCGCTGGCGCAGCGCGACTCGGGCACCGCCGTAGCGCTGATGACGCAGCACCTGGACCACCTGGAAACACAGCTCTTGAAAAACCACTGATCCGACCTGCATAACGATCAACCTGTGGGAGCGCACCGCCTCTCACAGGCAAGGTGGCCAGCCACAGCGCGTCAAGTAATTAGCACCTTGGCCCCACACGCTCTGCATAACCTGTGTCTCGCACAATTTCAGTGCTTATCACAGGTACGAACCATGTCCATCGAATCACAAACCCGAATCTCACTGTTCAACCTGCTCAAGCAGTTGAAAGAGCAGTCCGCAGCACTCCCGGCCGAGGTCAACACAGCCTTGACTGAACTCAATGCAACAGCCAAGCAGATCGGGCTTGGCCTTTACGCACTGGGCAGTTATGACAAGGCGAGGTTTCATCTGACCATCGCCGGCGCCGCAGGCGACGTGGAATCGCAATACGCCATGGCCACCTGCGAAACGCGCCTGGACGGCGGCTTTCGCCTTGTCAGCGAGGCGACCGCCAAATGGCTGCGACTGGCGGCCGCTCAAGACCATATTCCAGCATTGCTGCGCTTGGGCGACAGCGAATCCCTGGCCAGAGCCAGGACGCTGGCAACCACACCACCCCTTGCCGATACGCCCTCGGCACAGCGTTGTCTGTATACGCTGACCAACGACGTGCAGTGGCTGAAAAAAGCCGCTGATCAAGGCGACATCGCAGCGATATACGAACTGAAAGACGCCTACGCCAAACGACCGGAACTGATACCCAATCGCCTGGAACGCCAGGCACTGATCGTGGAACTGACTCAACGAGCGGCCGACAGGGGTTATCCAAAGGCAGTGTACGAGTTGGCCTTTACCACCGACGAAGCGGTCAGTGTTGAGGAAAAACAAAAAAGGATTATCCAACTGGCAATGATGGGCCAGCTCGATGGGCTGCTGGAGTACGCGTATGCGCTGGCAGGCTTGTCGCAGGACAAGAATCGGGTACACCGCACCTACGGACTTGAACGTAATCTGCCCAAGGCCTGTGCGTTGTTGAAGCTGGTCCTGACCAAGGTAGATGGCGCATTGCCCCTGCCATCGGTCGAAGACGATTATCAGGCCATCAAGCATCAAATGCAGGACACCGCCGAAAGCGACATCATCCTGGCGCAACTGCGGGGAACCATTACGCGGGTATTCCAGGTGCTCGAACCGCTGGTCATTCTCGGCTGGTGACACCGATATCCGGGGAGAAGCGTGCCCCCCACCGATAAAAAAGGCCCCGTATCCTGCGATACGGGGCCTCTTCATTACCGCTCGATCACGCCGGCTGCAACACCGACTGACCACTCAACGCCAGGTCCAGCAACTCACGGTTGGCCACCGCGTACATGGCGTAGTCCGTGCCGACCGCAGCACGGATTTCCACCATCATCGCGCGCCAGCGATCCGCCATGTCCTGATGCTGCTCAAGCCACAGGGCCACGCGGGCTTCCATGTCCTGCGGCGCGTCGGCCATTTGCAGGACCGAAATGGTGATCGCCCGTTGCTGCCAGTCCACGTCGTCGCGGAAGGCTTCGCGGGCCTGGGCCTGCCAGTTGTTGCCCACCGGCAGGTCGCTGATCTGCTGCAGGTACCACGGCAGGTCCAGCGCGCTGCCGACGGCGAAGTAGGCCTTGGCCACTTCGGCGGCGTCATGCCCGGTCACGTCGGCGGCTTCGATGATCGGCAGCAGGGTGTACAGGTGGGTAGTGCCTGCAACCATGCGCGCCAACAACTCCGGTACGCCGGCCTGGGTGTAGGCCTGGTAACGGTTCTGCCAGCCTTCACGAGTCGGGCCTTCAAGCAGTTCATCGAGCTTGAGACCCAGCGCCGCCAGGTGCGGACCGAAGTGCGCGGTATCACGCCCGGCGTCCTGTTCGTTGCGACGACTGCGCAGGAACCAGCGCGTGGCGCGACGGCCCAGGCGCATCAGTTCGTCCATCAGCTCCAGTTGCACGTCGGCCGAAACCTGGTGGTCCAGGGCTTCGATCTGACGGAACCAGTGCGGGAGATGGAAGATGTCACGCACAATCACATAGGCGCCGGCCACGTTCGCCGGGCTCATGCCGGTCGACTCCTTGAGTCGCTGCACGAAGGTGATGCCCATGTGGTTGACCAGGTCGTTGGCGATCTGGGTGCTGACAATCTCGCGCTTGAGGCGGTGACGGCGCATGGCCTCGGAGAACTTGGCCACCAGGCTCGGCGGGAACGCGGTCTCCATGTCACGGGTCAGGTACTCGTCATCCGGCACCTGGGACTTGAGCAGCGCTTCCTTGAGGTCGATCTTGCTGTAGGAGATCAACACCGACAGCTCCGGACGCGTCAGGCCCTTGCCGGTCGAGGCGCGCTCGACCAGTTGCTCCTCGGTCGGCAGGTACTCGATGGCGCGGTCCAGCTTGCCACGGCCTTCCAGGTCGCTCATCAGGCGCTTGTACTCGGCGGCGCGCTCGTAAGCCTTGCGCGCGGCCAGGGACAGGGCCTGGGTCTGTTTGTAGTTGTTGCCCAACACCAGGTTGCCGACTTCGTCGGTCATGCTCGCCAGCAACTGGTTGCGCTGCTTGTCGGTCATGTCACCGGCCTGCACCACTTCGTTGAGCAGGATCTTGATGTTCACTTCGTGGTCGGAGCAGTCCACGCCGCCGGCGTTGTCGATGAAGTCGGTGTTGGAACCGCCGCCATTGAGGCCGAACTCGACACGGCCCAGTTGGGTCATGCCCAGGTTGCCGCCCTCGCCCACCACTTTGCAGCGCAGCTCGTTGCCGTTGACGCGCAGCGCGTCGTTGGCCTTGTCGCCCACATCGGCGTGGCTCTCGGTGCTGGCCTTAACGTAAGTGCCGATACCGCCGTTCCACAACAGGTCCACCGGTGCCTTGAGCAAGGCGTTGAGCAGTTCGGTCGGGGTCAGCTTGTCGGCCTGGATGTCGAAGCGTTCTTTCATCTGCGCCGAGATGGCAATGCTCTTGGCACTGCGCGAGAAGATCCCGCCGCCTTCGGACATGATGCTGGTGTCGTAGTCGGTCCAGGCCGAACGCGGCAGCTCGAACAGGCGCTGGCGCTCGACGAAGCTGGTGGCCGGGTTCGGGTTCGGGTCGATGAAGATGTGCAGGTGGTTGAAGGCCGCGACCAGTTGCAGCTTGTCGGACATCAGCAAGCCGTTACCGAACACGTCACCGGCCATATCGCCGACGCCCACCACGGTGATGCTGTCTTCCTGCACATTGATGCCGCGCTCACGGAAGTGACGCTGCACACCGACCCACGCGCCCTTGGCAGTAATGCCCATTTTCTTGTGGTCGTAACCGGCCGAACCACCGGAGGCGAACGCGTCGCCCAGCCAGAAGCCGTAGTCGATGGCGATGCCGTTGGCGATATCGGAGAAGGTCGCAGTGCCCTTGTCCGCTGCCACCACCAGGTACGGGTCATCGTTGTCATGACGCACAACGTTGGCCGGCGGCACCAGGGCGCCGTCCTTCAGGTTGTCGGTAATGTCCAACAGGCCGGAAATGAAGATGCGGTAGCAGGCGATGCCCTCGGCCGCGATCTCGTCACGGCTGCCGCCCAATGGCAGGCGACGCGGCAGGAAGCCGCCCTTGGCGCCTACGGGCACGATCACCGAGTTCTTCACCTGCTGGGCTTTTACCAGGCCGAGCACTTCGGTACGGAAGTCTTCTTCCCGGTCGGACCAGCGCAGGCCGCCACGGGCGACGTTGCCAAAGCGCAGGTGCACGCCTTCGACGCGTGGCGAGTAGACGAAGATCTCGAACTTCGGCACCGGCTTGGGCAGCTCGGGGATCGCATGCGGGTTGAACTTGAAGCTGAAGTACGACTTGTTCTGGCCGTTGGCGTCGGTCTGGTAGAAGTTGGTGCGCAGGGTCGCCTTGATCAGGTCCAGGTAGCGACGCAGGATGCGGTCTTCGTTGAGCACCTGGACATCGTCCAGGGCGGCGAGGATCGCTTGTTCCAGGCGTTGCTGCTTGTCTTCCAGGTCGTCGGCGGTGAGCTTGCGCGCCAGGTAGAAGCGGGTCTTGAACAACCGGGTCAACTCGCGGGCGATGTCGGTGTGGTTGTTCAGGGTGCTGGCGATGTAGCCGAGGTCGAAGCCCAGGCGGATCTGCTTGAGGTAACGGGCATACGCGCGCAGCAGCGCCACGTCACGCCATGGCAGGCCGGCGGTGAGTACCAGGCGGTTGAACGCATCGTTCTCGGCATCGCCGTGCACGATGTGCACGAAGGCATCCTGCAGGGTGTCGTTGAGCTGCGAGATATCCAGGTTCACGCCTTCGGCGGCGATGAACGCGAAATCATGGATCCAGAACTCGCGGCCATTGGCATGGCGCAGGCGGTACGGGAATTCGCCCAGCACGCGCAGGCCCAGGTTCTCCAGGATCGGCAGCACGTCGGACAGCGCCAGCGGGGTGTCGGCGTGGTAGAGCTTGCAATGCAGCTCACGCTGGCCGGAGACCTGGCCCAGCGGCTGATAGAAGCTCATCACCAGCGGGTTGGCTTCGGTCAGGCTGTTGAGGTGCTGCATGTCGACCACGGCCGAATGCGCGGCGAAACGCTCGCGGTAACCGGCCGGGAAGCCTTTGGGGAAATCCGCCAGCACGTTGGTGCCGTGGGCTTCGCCGAAGCTTTCCACCACCAGGCTGGCGTAGTCGTCCTGCCAGCTGCGGCAGGCCTGTACCACTTCCTTTTCCAGTTGCAGCGGGTCGATGTCCAGGCGATTCTTCGGGTCGACCCGCAGAATCAGTTGTACGCGGGCCAGCACGGACTCGGAGAAGAAGGTCCAGAACTCGCAGTCCGAGGCTTTCAGGCGATCCATCAGCACTTGCTGGATTTTCTGGCGCACTTCGGTGGAATAGATGTCGCGTGGCACGTAGGCCAGGCAGTAGCAGAAACGGCCGTACGGGTCTTTGCGCAGGAACACGCGGATCTTGTTGCGCTCCTGGATCTGCACGATCGACATCACCGTGCTGAACAGCTCATCGACCGGGGTCTGGAACAGGTCGTCACGGGGCAGCACTTCAACCACCTGGGCCAGTTCCTTGCCCAGGTGCGCCTTGGCCTGGAAGCCCGAGCGGCGCTCGATTTCCGCGACCTTGCGGCGGATGTAAGGAATCACCCGCACGCTTTCGCCATACACCGAGGAGGTATACAGGCCCATGAAGCGGTGTTCCTTGATGACCTTGCCGTCAGCGGTGATTTCGCGGATCGACACATAGTCCGGATACGCCGGGCGGTGTACGCGGCTCGGGTGGGCAGCCTTGGCGAACGACAGCACGGTCGGTTCGCGCAGGTAGGCCACGGCGTAGTCTTCGATGCGCAGGTCTTCGGCGGTGAGGCCGGCGCGCAGCAACTTGGTCAGACCGAGGAAGGAGTCGGCGTCATATTCGATATGACCGCCGTCCGCCTCGTCACGTACCACGAACTCTTCATAGCCCAGGAAGGTGAAGTGGTTGCCCACCAGCCACTCGAGGAAATTCTTGATCTCGGCCTTTTCTTCGCCGTCGATAGCGAAAGCGCTGGCGTCGATACCGGCCAGCAGGTCCTGGACCTTGGCTTTCATCGGCTCGAAATCGGCCACAGCCACGCGCACTTCGCCCAGCACCTGCTCGAGCTCTTTGCTCAGTACGTTCAGCTCGGCGGCGTTGGCGCAGCGGTCGATTTCCAGGTACATCAGCGATTCTTGCAGGATGCCATCGCCCTGGGTGCCCTTGGGCAGCACTTCCAGCAGTTCGCCCTTGCTGCCACGGCGCACACTGAGCACGGTGGTTTGCAGGGTGTGGATGCTGTAGCCGCGGCGGTTGAGCTCGGTACGCACCGAGTCGACCAGGAATGGCAGGTCATGGTGCAGCACTTCGACCGCAGTGTGGGTCGATTGCCAGCCATGACGTTCGTAATCGGGGTTGTAGACCCGCACTTGCGGTTGGGTGTGATCGAAGCGCTCAAGCAGGCGCCAGGCAGACAGGGTGCAACCGGCCAGGTCGGAAAGGCGACGCTGGGTCAGTTCGTCCAGGGAAATGATGCCGAAAAATTGCTCAGCGAACAGCGCCACTTGTGGCAGTGCCTGTTCACTGATGTGCTGCGCCAGTGCCGCTTGCAGTTGGTGCTGGAAGTCGGCCTTGCTGGCTGCGGTGAAGAACGCCATCTGTGGTACTCCGCTTGGGCTTGTTATTGATGGAAGCGTCGCGTGTTATCCCCCTGCGGGGAGACCGTCAGCTCTGTTCGTCGGTCACGATAAACGATTCAGAGTGACAGGTGGGTGAAGCTGGACAAGACAGTCAGGTCACATACAACTTCCACCGGATGCGCACCTTGCCGGGTGACGGTACGACGGGCAGGTCAGGCGCCTGGCACGGAGCACATCCGTTGCGCAGCTTAACGAGTGTGGGAAGCGCGCTGCTTGCGGTGCTGCGACATATTCGGTCATCGGCAAGCAGGTGTGGGGTTGCAACTTGGGCAACCGGGTTTTTCCGGATGAAAACCGGCTGCTTTCAGGCCCACGAGTACCGGAAATGACCGACACTGCTCGTCAGGTCATGCATCCCAGTCTGACACATCGCGCAGCATAAAATTCGCCGCAATGGCACAATCACCCGGCGCAAACGCCCCTCCTCCACACAGGATTCCCCATGCTGCAGCTGAAAACCGACGCCCTGATGGCCACCCCGTGCGACGACGAAGAAGACAACATGGCCATGCTCTGCTGCCACGGCAACAACGGCGAGATGTTCATGCTCAGCCGTTACCCGGACGAAGACGACGTGGAGTTGACCTGGGATTACGAGCCGTCGACGCTGGCCGGGCTGAAAATCACCCTGGGGGCCACGACCCTGCGGATCGAACTCGCCGCCGGCGATGCCGATGCGCTGGGGGGCGATGACCACCTTGAGATCACGCATGCCACGGCCGCATCCGACCTGGCCGAGGTCGAGCAGACCCTGCAGAACATCCTCAAAGGCACCGGCACCTTCACCCGGATTTAAGCGGCACCGAAGGAGGCCGCTTGCCCTGATACTGTAGGAGCGAGCTTGCTCGCGAAAAACTCACAGGCACCGCGTTCATTCAGATAGCACGCGTTATCGTTGACGTTTTTCGCGAGCAAGCTCGCTCCTACAGACGGCGTGCACGCTTGACTGACTGCATTAGAGCTTGCCCCGATCAACGTCTTCACCACACAGAAGATCAACTGTGGGAGGCGCTTGCCCTAATACTGTAGGAGCGAGCTTGCTCGCGAAAAACTCACAGGCACCGCGTTCACTCAGAAAGCACGCGTTATCGTTGACGTTTTTCGCGAGCAAGAGCTAGGCGCCCCCCTCGCTCCTACAGAGGGCGGTGTACGCTTAACTGACTGGCATAG
>NZ_CVTU01000051.1:0-3243 GCF_900004965.1 Pseudomonas sp. 44 R 15 | reverse complement strand
ACGGCAAAACCATCACCATCGGTGTGAACCAATCCAGCGGCACGGTCACCGCCGTGGCACCGAATGACGTCTACAAAGGCGATCAAACCGTCACCACTGCAATCAAGACTGTCACCGGTGGCGAGCACTTTGAAAACCTGGTGCCAGGTACCACAGCGGTTAACACCACTGTTACCGATACCCCAGGCACTGCTGATACCACTACCGTCACGCTGACCGCGCCAACTGCCGTCAACGAAGGTGGCCAGATCACCTACACCGCGACCTTGAGCAACAAGGCCGGTACTGACGTCACTCTGAAACTTGATAATGGCTCGTCGATCACCATTAAAGCCGGTGAAACCGTCGGCACTGTGACTGTGCCTGCGCCTACCGATGATGTGTTCATCGATAAGAGCACTCAGACGGTCAAGATTACCGACGCAACGGGCGGCAACTTTGAGAAGTTGGAAGTTGCCGGCAACGGCGCAACCACTGCGATCAACGACACCATCGACAAAGTCGACGTGGTTCTGACCGCTACCACCACCGTCGGCGAAGGCGGCAACATCGTCTACACCGCCAGCCTTGTGGATAAAAACGGCGTGCCGGTGACCAACATCACCAACCCGCTGACTGTCACCCTGGACAACGGCAAAACCATCACCATCGGTGTGAACCAATTGAGCGGCAGCGTTTCGGTTGTTGCGCCGGATGATGTGTACAAAGGCGATCAGACCGTCACCACTGCTATCAAGACTGTCACTGGTGGCGAGCACTTCGAAAACCTCGTCCCAGGTACCGATAAAGTCACAACAACAGTGACTGACACCCCAGGTACTGATAACACCACCA
Source organism: Pseudomonas sp. 44 R 15 (assembly GCF_900004965.1). Lineage (NCBI taxonomy): Bacteria > Pseudomonadati > Pseudomonadota > Gammaproteobacteria > Pseudomonadales > Pseudomonadaceae > Pseudomonas > Pseudomonas sp. 44 R 15. Next base: position 2,409 of record NZ_CVTU01000051.1, on the reverse strand, counting down.
CTGTTACCCTGACCGCGCCAACCGCCGTCAACGAAGGTGGCCAGATCACTTACACCGCTACGCTCTCTAACAAAGCGGGCAGCGACGTCACGCTGAAACTGGACAACGGCTCGTCGATCACCATCAAGGCCGGCGATACGGTCGGCACTGTGACCGTCCCTGCGCCAAGCGATGACGTGTTCATCGACAAGAGCACGCAAATCGTCAAAATCACCGACGCTTCCGGCGGCAACTTCGAGCAGCTGGTAGTTGCGCAAAACAGTGCCACGACAGCGATCAACGACACCATCGACAAAGTCGATGTAGTTCTGAGCGCTACCACCACCGTCGGCGAAGGCGGCAATATCGTTTACACCGCCAGTCTTGTGGATAAAAACGGCGCGCTGGTGACTAACATCACTAATCCGCTGACTGTCACCCTGGATAACGGCAAAACCATCACCATCGGGGTGAACCAGTCCAGCGGCAGCGTTTCGGTTGTTGCACCAGATGACGTCTATAAAGGCGACCAAACCGTCACCACTGCTATCAAGACTGTCACTGGTGGCGAGCACTTCGAAAATCTCGTTCCAGGCACCACGCCGGTTAATACCACCGTTACCGATACACCGGGTACCGACAACACCACCACTGTTACGCTGACCGCGCCGAGCGCAGTCAACGAAGGTGGCCAGATCACTTACACCGCCACGCTCTCAAATAAAGCAGGCAGTGACGTCACGCTGAAGTTGGATAACGGCTCAAACATCACTATCAAAGCTGGTGAAACTGTCGGCACCGTCACCGTCCCTGCGCCTGCCGATGACGTGTTCATCGACAAGAGCACCCAGATCGTCAAAATCACGGACGCTTCCGGCGGCAACTTCGAGAAGCTGGTAGTTGCGCAAAACAGTGCCACGACAGCGGTCAACGACACCATCGACAAGGTGGATGTGGTTCTGAGCGCTACCACTACCGTCGGCGAAGGCGGCAATATCGTCTACACCGCAAGCCTTGTGGATAAAAACGGCGCACTGGTGACCAACATCACCAACCCGTTGACCGTCACCCTGGACAACGGCAAAACCATCACCATCGGTGTGAACCAATCGAGCGGCAGCGTTTCGGTTGTTGCGCCGGATGATGTGTACAAAGGCGATCAAACCGTCACGACCGCTATCAAAGGTGTGACCGGTGGCGAGCACTTCGAAAATCTCGTTCCAGGTACCGATAAAGTCACAACAACAGTGACTGACACCCCAGGTACTGATAACACCACCACTGTTACCCTGACCGCGCCGAGCGCAGTCAACGAAGGTGGCCAGATCACGTACACGGCCACGCTCTCCAATAAGGCGGGCAGCGACGTTACGCTGAAACTCGATAACGGTTCGAACATCACCATCAAGGCCGGCGATACCGTCGGCACTGTGACCGTCCCTGCGCCAAGCGATGACGTGTTCATCGACAAGAGCACCCAGATCGTCAAAATCACCGACGCTTCCGGCGGCAACTTCGAGAAGCTGGTAGTTGCGCAAAACAGTGCAACTACAGCGATCAACGACACCATCGACAAAGTCGACGTTGTACTGACCGCTACCACCACCGTCGGCGAAGGCGGCAACATCGTTTACACCGCCAGCCTTGTGGATAAAAACGGAGCGCTGGTGACCAACATCACCAACCCGCTGACCGTCACCCTGGATAACGGCAAAACCATCACCATCGGTGTGAACCAGTCCAGCGGCACAGTCACCACTGTGGCACCAGATGACGTCTATAAAGGCGATCAAACCGTCACGACCGCCATCAAAACCGTCACCGGTGGCGAGCACTTTGAAAACCTGGTGCCAGGTACCACAGCGGTTAACACCACTGTTACCGATACCCCAGGTACTGCTGATACCACTACGGTCACGCTGACCGCGCCAACTGCCGTCAACGAAGGTGGCCAGATCACTTACACGGCCACGCTCTCCAACAAAGCAGGCAGCGACGTTACGCTGAAGCTGGACAACGGTTCGTCGATTATCATCAAGGCTGGCGATACCGTCGGCACCGTCACCGTCCCTGCGCCAAGCGATGACGTGTTCATCGACAAGAGCACGCAGACGGTCAAGATCACAGACGCAACGGGCGGCAACTTTGAGAAATTGGAAGTTGCTGGCAACGGCGCAACTACCGCGATCAACGACACCATCGACAAGGTCGATGTGGTTCTGACCGCTACCACCACCGTCGGCGAAGGCGGCAACATTGTTTACACCGCCAGCCTTGTGGATAAAAACGGTGCGCTGGTGACTAACATCACTAACCCGCTGACTGTCACCCTGGACAACGGCAAAACCATCACCATCGGTGTGAACCAATCCAGCGGCACGGTCACCGCCGTGGCACCGAATGACGTCTACAAAGGCGATCAAACCGTCA
>NZ_CVTU01000098.1:42599-128822 GCF_900004965.1 Pseudomonas sp. 44 R 15 | reverse complement strand
GCAGACAAAATCACCGCCACCGTGGGTCGCGACCTCACGCTGCAAAGCCTGCAGGACACCGATAACTACAAGTCCAAGCAAACGGATGTCAGTGGAGGCGTCAGCTTCGCCATCATCGGCACCGGCGCCAGCGCCAACCTGAGCATCAGCAAAAGCAAGATCGACTCCAAATACCAGAGTGTGCAGGAGCAGACCGGCCTGTTCGGCGGCAAGGGCGGCTACCAGATTGACGTGGGCAACCACACACAGCTCGATGGCAGCGTGATCGGCAGCACCGCAACAGCGGACAAAAACCGCTTGAGCACCGGTACGCTGGGATGGAGTGTTTTAAAGAACAAGGCTGAGTACACAAGCCAGTTGCAGAGCGCCAGTGTGAGCAGTGGCAGCGATGGCACCAACGCGTTCATCAGCAATATGCCCACCGGCAGCTTGGTCGGATTTAACCACGGCGACAGCGACAGCGGCACCACGTCCTCGGCCATTTCCAACGGCACCCTCAACATCCGCGACCCTGCCAAACAGCAGCAGGACGTGGCAACGCTGAGCCACGATGTTGAACACGCCAACGGCGCCATCAGCCCCATCTTCGATAAGGAGAAAGAGCAGAAACGGCTGCGGCAGGTGCAGTTGATTGCGGATATTGGCACTCAGACGGTAGACATCGTTCGGACTCAGGGTCAGATCGATGCCGATAAAGAAGCGCGTGCTGAACTTGATAAGCGTGGCATCAAAGAGCCTGGAAAGGATGCCAAAAAAGAGGACGTCGACGCCTACAAGAAAAAACTGATCGCCACTGACGCTTATAAACGAATCATGGCCGACTACGGGGTCGGCGGTAATTACCCGCGTGTAGCACAGGCGGTGACAGCAGCATTGCAAGGGCTGGTTGGGGGCGATATTGGCTCCGCTATTGCGGGGGCGTCGTCTCCTTACTTGGCACAAGTGATCAAGAAAACCACCGGGGACAACGATGCGCTGAATACTATGGCGCATGCGGTATTGGGTGCCGTGGTGGCACAGGCCCAAGGCAACTCGGCGCTGGCAGGCGGTGCCGGGGCAGCGACGGGCGAATTGATCGCCCATCAACTGTACCCAAACACTAAAACGGCGGATCTGACGCAGGAGCAGAGAGAGACGGTGGTTGCGCTGTCCGGTTTGGCCGCTGGGCTGGCTGGGGGGATTGCAGGTGGTGACCTGAGTGGGGCAGTGACCGGCGCGCAAGCGGGCACTAATGCCGTCCAGAACAACTATCTGAGCAAGGCGCAGAAGGCTCAGAGAGACAAGGAAATGAGTGAGTGTCCGACGTTGGTCTGCAGTACAGGCACAGCTACGAAGTGGACAGCGATCGACATCGCGCAGGATGCCAGCTTTACACTCGGTACTGCCGCTGGCGCTGTTCTGGGGCTGAACGACACCGTTGATGGCATCGTCCGCACCGCAGGCAACCTCAAGGCGACCTATGCGGCGCTGAAAGCTGTAGTGGAGAGCGGTGGTGTTTGGGACGCGGTCAAGCAGCCGTATATTGATCGCATCGATCGACTGCAAGCGCAGTATGAAGAAGCCGGGCCCAGTGGCTCTTATAACGCCGGGGTTGAAACTGGAAGGCTGATCAGCGATATGGCTGCGGTCCTTTCAGCTGGCGGTGGGCTGGTGAAGGGTGGCGCCTTGCTGGCGGAGAAGGTTACGGCTAAGGTCGCTGCTCGAATAGAGTTGGGGGGGGGCGAAGGCAACTCCTTCAGGGCTGGTTTCTGGAGAAACTGGCTTTGTAGATGCTGGTAAGGCTGCTGCTAACGATGCGGATTTCGCGCCTCCAAAAGAAATTCCAGAAAGCAGCTACCCTTCGCTGGCCAGGCCAAGTCCAAATGCCCCAAGCAACGTAATTCTCGGCGAGCTTGACTCACTTGGTCGACCTACTGGAGTTACAGCAGTCCTTAGGGAGGATTCATTGGGAGGCGGTTCAAGCGCTAATCCAGCAATTCGACCTCCAGGTTTTGAAGGGCAGCCTGCTAACCATGCACGAGGACATTTGCTAGCAAATTCACTAGGGGGGGGCTGGTGATGATGCAAGAAATTTGGTGACACTTTTCCAGCGCAACGCAAATCATCCAAATATGAGTTCATTTGAGCGTCAAGTCAGGAGCGCGGTGCAGAGTGGTGAAACCGTAAGCTATAGGGCGGTGCCTATTTACACGGGTACAAATCCAATGCCAACCGGTGTAACGTTATCTGCTCGTGGATCAGGCGGTTTGACTCTTGATGTATCAATCCCAAACGTGAGTGGAGTTAAGTAGGAATGATAAATAAGCTGATTAGTCTTCTTTCGCCACCCTCTCAGCGAATCTTCGATAACACGGCTTGGGCGAACTTTGAATCTGAGGGAAATCCACGATTGCCGAATGATTTCAAACAATTAATATCAATTTACGGATGTGGGTCGGTAGACGATTTTTTATGGATTCTAGATCCATTTTCAAAAAATCCAAACTTGAATTTTGAAAAAAGCAAATACTTTATAGATGCATACGCTGTAATGAGGCAGGAGTTTTCGTCGGACTATCCGAGACCAGCTTACCCTGCGGAAGGTTCTTTTCTTCCTTGGGCGGTAACGGATAATGGAGAAACTCTTGTTTGGTTAGTCAATGGAGAACCAGAGTCATGGAAAGTTGCAATTCATAGCTCGGATCAGGGGGCGGAGGAGGTCTACAATTTTGGCTGTGTTGAGTTTCTTTTAAAGTTGCTTAGCAGAGATATTTCGTCAAAAATTTTGCCTAGTCAGTTTCCCCCTGATGATCTAGATAATCATTTCTTTAGGATTGCTGATTAGGTTTATAAGGAGGGAGTAGGGGTTGAGGGAGAAGGAAATAGGGGGCAGACCACGGTTTGCGTTTTTTAGAGTTCAGTGAAGTTGCTCTTTAAAAATATGGTTTATTTTTGGCGAAATAGGGTAGGCCACATTTTTGCGTTTTTAGAGGTTAGTAGAGTTGCTCTTTTAAATAGAAGAATAGTGGTCTGACCCCTATTTCCACTATTTCCATAGCTTGGGGTTAAAATGATGAAAGTTTATCAGGGTAATATTTCTAAAGAGTCGTTGAGTCTGTTTGTTTCAGATATTGGCTCCGGGGAGTTTTTTTCATATGTAGGAAACTTGGTTTCATTAGAACAGGCAATTTCTGTTCTGGGTTTGCTCTCTCCTGATTTTATTGAGGTCAATGGTCACATTTTCTGGCTGTCTAACGCTCAGCAATACGATCCGCAAAAATTTCATTTTAACGGGCTGGTTGAGACCGAATCTAGTGTGTTGGAACAGAGTACATCGCGTAAAGACGTTGAACGATACAGAAATATTTTTTCAATAAATCAGTTCTTTTCAAAGTGGGAGGATGCACCGGACCGACCCGTATTTAAAGTGGGCCTGTCGGAAGAGGATTATCGTCTTTGTCATTTATTTGCTGAACAGATCACTAGATACTGGAAGCGCGCGTTATCCGATGCCTTTCCAGAGAAGGTATTTCAGTTTGAAATTGCTGACGATCTTCTCGATGAATATGGCGTCTGTCTGACATTCTGGCAGTCGTAGTTTAAAGAGGGAAAGGGACTAGGGGGGCAGACCACGGTTTGCGTTTTTTAGAGTCACTTGCCCGCTGCCTCCACGCTATTCAACCCCAACCCACCCCTAAATTCCGATAAGTGGGATCCAATTCACACCTTACTCGCGAACTTTTCCCCCTTTCCTTGTACTAACTTATTCGGCGATCTGATGGCTAAGTAATGGCATTTTCTCGATATGGAAATAAGAACTGACGTTCTATCTCCAGCCAGCCTGACGATCGCATGTCGACAGTAATGAGCGAGCACCCAGCGCCGGTTACTGCCGCATGTCCTTAATGCCCGCTGCAACGAGACTACGAAAATGGATGTTCGACAATTCGCCTTCCTGGCCCGCCAACCTTCTGCTGCCCTGAAGCCGCGAAACGCATTCTTCGGCCTGCCCAAGCGCGGGCTGGCGTTGATCCTCGCCAACGCGCTGTTCTGGCAGCCGCTGCTGGCCCAGGCCGAGGGCATTGTGGTCAGCGCGCCGGGCACCACGGTGGGCGCGGCGGGTAATGGCGTGCCGGTGGTGAATATCGCCACGCCGAACGGCGCGGGTCTGTCTCATAACCAGTTCAAGGACTACAACGTCGGCCCCAACGGCGTGATCCTGAACAATGGCAACGGCCCTATGGTCAACACCCAACTGGGCGGGATCATTGTCGGTAACCCCAACCTCAAGGGCGGCGCGGCCAACGTCATCCTCAACGAAGTCAACGGCGGCAGCGCCAGTCAGTTGCGCGGTTATACCGAAGTGGCGGGGCAGTCGGCCAAGGTCATCGTGGCTAACCCGTATGGTGTGACGTGCAGCGGTTGCGGCTTTATCAACACGCCCAACGTCACCCTGACCACCGGCAAGCCGGTCATCGACCCAACCGGCCAGTTGAAAAGCTACCAGGTCGATGGCGGCGCCGTGACCATCGACGGCGAAGGCTTGAACGCCAGCAACGTCGAACGCTTCGACATCATCACCCGCTCCGCCAAAATCAACGCTCAGATCAACGCCCGCGAACTCAACGTGATCGCCGGGCGTAACGACGTCGATGCGCAAAGCCTGAAAACCACCGTGCGCGCCGATGACGGCAGCGCCAAACCCGAGCTGGCGATCGACTCGTCGGCCCTGGGCGGCATGTACGCCGGCGCGATCAAGCTGGTGGGCACCGAGGCCGGTGTGGGCGTGAAGCTCGACGGTACGCTCGCAGCCAGTGGTGGCGATATCCAGCTCGACGCCAACGGCCGCCTGAGCATGGCGCAGGCGGCGGCCACCGGTAACGTCAAGGTCAGCGCACAGACCGTCGACCTCACCGACAAGGTCTACGCCAACGGCAACGTACGACTGAGCAGCGCCCAGGACCTGGTCAACCGCAAGAGCATTGCCGCCGGCCAGCGCATCGAGATCAACGCGGCCAGCGTGAACAACCCCGGCATCATCGAAGCCGGCGTCGCTGCCGATAACACCCGCAACACCACCGGCGACCTGGTGGTGAACGCACAGACCGTCACCACCAGCGGCAACCTGCTGGCCAGCCGAGGCCTGGCGATTACCGCCGCGCAAGCGCTGACCAACCAGGGCGCGATCATCCAGGCCAAGAACATCGAGGTCAGCAGCGCCAAGCTCACCAACCAGGGCGCCACCGCACGCCTGTTCGGCGAGCAGAGCCTGGTGATCAGCTCGCCGGCGATCGTCAACCTCGGCGGCCTCATTCGCTTCGGCGAAGGCCAGGCCGCCACGCTCAACAGCGCCTCCCTGGACAACCGCCAGGGCCGTATCGAAATGGCTGGCGGCAGCCTCGCGCTGACCAGCGCCGACCTGAACAACAACGGCGGGCAAGTCATCGCCAACGACCTGAGCGTCAACGCCGGCAACCTGAACAACCAGAACGGCGTACTGGTAGCCAAAACCGCGACCGTCAATGCCAGCGACCTCGACAACAGCCTCAAGGGCCTGATCCAGGCCGACGGCGGCGCGCTCAACCTGAGCGTCGCCAACACCTTCAACAACAACCAGGGTTTCGCCCAGGCCAGCACCGATCTAAACGTTACAGCCGGCACCCTCAGCAGCAACGCAGGCGGCGTATTGAGCGCCGACACCGGCAAGCTCACGCTGACCGCCGCACAACAGCTCAACAACGCCCAGGGCCGCTTGCAGGCCGGGCAGGGCGATATCGAACTGCACGCCGCCAACCTGGATAACCAGAGCGGCGTAATCGTCGGCAAGCAACTGCTGCTCGATGTGGCTGGTGGCGATATCGACAACCGCGCCGGGAGCGTGTTGGGCGACCGCCTCGACGTACGCGCTTCCGGCCTCGACAACCGCAATGCCGGCCTGCTCGCCGGTGGCGCCCAGGGCGTAAGCCTGCTGCTCAAAGGGCCGGGCCAGTTGCTCAATGCCCAGGGCCGCATCCAGAGCGAGGGCCTGCTGCAACTGCAGGGCGAGCGCTTCGACAACAGCGCCGGCATCCTGCTGGGCCAGACTGTCGACGTCACCGCGCAGACCTTCACCAACAGCAACAAAGGCGCGCTGGTCAGCGATGGCGGCGACGTGGTGCTCAAGGTCAGCGACCTGCTCACCAACGTCGGCGGCCAGATCGACGCGGGCGAACGCAGCGTGCTGGTCAAGCAACTCACCAGCCTCAACAACGACGGCGGCACCCTGCGCGGCAAGCGCCTGGACATCGCCGCGCAGCAGTTGAACAACGACAACGGCCAACTGCTGGCCGGCGCCGAAGGCGTGACCTACAGCGGCCAGGACCTGAGCAACCGCAAGGGCCTGATCCTCAGCAGCGGCGCCCCCACCGTGCTCACCACTGCCAGCCTGCACAACCAGGGCGGCACCGTGCAGGGCGACAGCCTGAGCGTCACCGCCAACAGCGTCGATAACGGCAGCGGCGGCCTGATGGCCAGCCTGGTCGGCAACCTGCAATTGACCGTCGAAGCCCTGGCCAACCGTGGCGGCAAACTGTTCGGCAAAGAACAAGTGACCGTCAGCGGCGCGACCCTCGACAACAGTGCGGGCGGCCAGGTCAGCGGCAATCAGATCAGCCTGAACTCACGCGACACCCTCACCAACCAGGGCGGCCTGATCGAGGCCAACCAGGGCCTGACCCTCACCGGCGGCAACCTGGATAACAGCGCCAGCGGGCAACTGCGTGCGCTGGGCGGCGCCAGCAGCAGCGTCAACCTCAGCGGTGCGTTGAACAACCAGAACGGCACCCTCGAATTCGGCAGCCAGGCCTTCAGCCTCGACGCCGCCAGCCTCAACAACCAGAGCGGCATGCTGCAACACGCCGGCACCGGCCTGTTCCACCTCAACACCGCCAGCCTCTTCGGCAGCCAGGGCAATATCCAGGGCATGGGCAGCGCCGACTGGGCGTTCGGCAACGTCGACGGCCTGGGCCGCGTGCAACTCAACGACGTGCTCACCTACAAGAGCGACCAGGCGCTGGCCCTCAAGGCCGGCGACCGCATGGCCAGCGCCAAGGGCTTGATCCTCAACGTGGCCAGCCTGGACAACGGCGGCGAACTGCTCAGCGACGGTGACATCAGCATCACCACCGGCGATATGAGCAACAGCGGCCGCGTCTCGGCCCTGCAAACACTCACCGTCGCCGCCAACAACCTCAGCCAGAACGGCGGCCGCCTGGCCGCCACCAATACCCGCCTGACCCTGGGCGGCACCCTGGACAACCTCGGCTTCCTCACTGCCCGCCAGCAACTGGATATCGCCGCCGCGCAAATCAACAACCGTGGCACCCTCGGTGCCCAGGGCGCGGTGAACCTCACGGCGGTCAACGGCATCACCAATGCCGCCGATTCGCTGCTGTTCAGCGGCGGCGATATGACCTTGCGCAGCAATGGCTTCAGCAACAGCTATGGCGACGTCTACAGCAAAGGCAACTTGAGCTTCGCCGCACGGGATGGCGGGCGTGCCGTGCTGTTCAGCAACCGCTCCGGCACCGTGGAAAGCGAAGGCTCCATCGGCATCAATGCAGGCTTTATCGAAAACGCCAAGGACGAATTCGAACTCGGGCAGACGCTCACCACCGGCAGCCTGTATTGGGTTTGTTCGCAACACTGCGGCGAGAAAGACGACTGGGAACGTGGCGAGATCACCATCTACGAAACGTACCTTGAGGCGGCGACCAAGGATTCAGTATCGGCGCGCCTGGTGGCCGGCAAAAACATGCTGCTGCAAGGCGACAATGTGCAGAACCGCTACAGCCTGATGGCCGCCAATGGCGACCTGAGCATCACCGCCGGTGACCTGCTCAACCAGGGCGCCGCCACGCGCACGGGGCAGCGCAAGATTGTCGTCAACACGCCGGGGCACGTTCCCGACGATTTGTTTGAACGCATGCGCTATGTCGACGTTCCCGCGTTCAATGCGGCCACGGCAGCGGGGAATTTCGATAAGGCGCGCTTCGAAGAACTGAAAAACCGTTCGCCCAATAGCCGGCCTTTCGTCCACTCAAGCGACGTCACCACCTGGACCAGCAACGGCGGCCCCGGCTACGACGCCACCCTGCAGGCGGGCGGCACGGTCAACCTCAACGTCGCCCGCACCCTGCAAAACGGCACGCTGCACAACAACACCCTGGCCCAGTTGACCGGCACCCTCGGCGACGACCAGACCGGCATCCCCGTCGGCGGCATCAACATCAACCTGAGCAAACACGCCAACGACCCGAGCGCCCAGGCCCCCGGCAGCGTCTTGCCCGTCGTAGGCGTGGCCCCCGGCGGCGGCTTCGTACCGGTGGACTACACCGGCACCGCTTTCGCCCCGGTCGACCCCACCACCTCGCCCACCTTCCAACTGCCCAAGGGCGAGTACGGCCTGTTCGTCAAAAACGCCGACCCCACCAGCCATTACCTGATCGAGACCAACCCCGAGTTCACCTCGGTGTCCGGTTTCTTCAGCTCCGACTACATGCTCGGCAAACTCGGCTTTAACGCCGACAACGCCTGGCGCCGCCTCGGTGACGGCCAGTACGAAACCCGCCTGATCCGCGACGCCGTCCTCGCGCAAACCGGCCAACGCTTCCTCGCCGGCGGCCTGTACAGCGACGCCGACCAGTTCCGTTACCTGATGGACAACGCGCTGGCCAGCAAAGACGCCCTGCGCCTTAGCCTCGGCGTGGCCCTCACCGGCCAGCAAGTCGGCGCCCTGACCCACGACATCGTGTGGATGGAAAACCGCGTCATCGACGGCCAGACCGTCCTCGTGCCCGTGCTCTACCTGGCCCAGGCCGACTCGCGCAACGTGCGCGGCAACAGCCTGATCCAGGGCCGCGACCTCAACCTCGTCACCGGCGGCGACCTGATCAACGTCGGCACCCTGCGCGCCAGCAACAACCTTACCGCCATCAGCAGCGGCAGTATCTACACCGGCGGCCTGGTCGAGGCCGGCAACAACCTGAGCCTGCTGGCCCAGGACAGCATCCGTAATGCCATGGCCGGCGAAATTCGCGGCAAACAAGTCAGCCTCACGGCCCTCAAAGGCGACGTCACCAACGACACCACCGCCATCCAGGTGCGTGACGGCGTCGGCATGCGCACCCTCACCGACACCAGCGCCGGCACCATCGTCGCCCGCGAAAACCTCGCCATCGACGCCGGCCGCGACCTCACCAACCGAGGCGCGCTGACAGCGGGCAACGACGCAAACCTTACCGCCGGCCGCGACCTCAACCTCATCGCCGCCAGCGACACCAGCGTCAAACACGAGACCCGCGACGACGGCGAGAAATCCAGCATCACCACCGACGTCAAAAACCTCGCCGCCAGCGTCACGGCGGGCGGCAACCTCAACCTGCAGGCCGGGCAAGACGTCAACATCATCGGCAGCACCGCCACCGCCGGCAAAGACCTCAACATCGCCGCCGGCCGCGACCTCAACGTCGCCTCGGTCAGCGATGTGCACAACGTCGAAGGCAAGGAAAAACACGGCAAAAAACGCATCAAGACCTCGGACGACCAGACCACCCAGGTGGCGAGTGTACTGACGGCGGGTGGGGATTTTGTCAGCCAGGCCGGGCGTGACACCACGATTGTGGCGAGCAGGATCAGTGCGGGGAATGAGGCTTATCTGTATAGCGGGGATAAGTTGAGTTTGTTGGCGGCTGAGAACAGTACGCATACGTTGTATGACATGAAGGAGAAGGGCAGTTGGGGCGCTAAAAAGGCGCAGACGGATGAAGTCACCCGCACGACCCAGGTAGGCACCGAAATCAAGACTGGCGGCAACCTGACACTGAAAAGTGAAGGCGACCAGCTGTATCAAGTCGCCAAGCTCAACAGCGGCAAGGACATCATCCTCGACAGTGGCGGTGCGATCGTCTTTGAAGGCGTCAAGGACCTGCACGATGAGAGCCACACTAAGAGCAAAAGCGACCTCTCGTGGTTCAGCGCTAAGGGCAAAGGTAATACAGACGAAACCTTGCGTCAGAGCGAGTTGGTTGCCCAAGGAAAACTTGTCATCAAGGCCGCCGAAGGCATTCGTATCGACGTCAAACAGGTCGATCAGCAGACTGTAAGCCAGACCGTTGATGCGATGGTCAAGGCTGATCCTAATTTGGCCTGGCTCAAGCAAGCTGAAGCGCGTGGCGACATTGATTGGCGCCAGGTGAAAGAGATTCACGAGAGCTTCAAGTACGACAACTCGGGGCTGGGTGCCGGTGCCAAGATTGCGATTGCGATCATGATGGCGGCGATTATGGGGCCGGCTGGGTTTGGTCTAGGTGGCTGGCAACTGGCGGTCGCTACGAGCTTCTCTACTACGGGTGTTACCAGCACCATTAACAACAAAGGCAACCTCGGCAGGGCCTTGAAGGAGACAGTTAGCGCCAACAGCATCAAGAGTGCGGCAGTCTCTGGTTTTACTGCCGGCGCACTTTCTTATGCTGATACCAATTGGTTTGCCGGTGCAGACAGCGCTGGTGCTGGTACTGTCAGCGGTGTTAGCCCGAGTGCTGGCTCGACGTTGGCGGTCACCAACTCCCCGAGTGATATTTTCACTTGGACATCGGCTGGAGATATTGCACTACGAGCTGGTGGCCGCGCTGTCATTTCCAGTGGGATATCGACGGCTATCCAAGGGGGGAGCTTCGGTGACAACTTCAATGCCGCTTTACTGGGAGAAGCCGGCAACGTCGCCATGGCCACGGGCTTTAACTGGGTTGGCGACACCATCAAGTTCCCGGATGGCAGTGTTCAGAAAATCGTTGCGCATGCCTTGATGGGTGGATTGCTAGCTGAAGCGACCGGTAGTGACTTTAAAACAGGCGCGGCGGCGGCGGGGTTGAATGAAGCGCTGATTAACCAGTTGGACTGGGCGGCACATGGCAACGACGATGTGATGTTGATGCTTTCACAGTTGACAGGTCTAGTGGCTGCCGCCGCAGTCGATGGTGATCTTGAAAAAGGTGCAGAAGTTGCGCAAAAAGCGACTACCTATAACTGGCTCCTGCACAGTGAAATTGAAGCTGCTGATAAAAAACGCGCGGGCTGCAAGTCGCTCGGTGCGGGAGCTGGTGCATGCGAGCGAAAAATCATCAAGGAAATGGATGACCTCGACCAGTCCAGAAACCTTGAAATGCTTGATCATGAGCGCTCCGTTCAATTGGAGGCTTACCTCACTGGTATGACCTTCGATGAGTATCGCGAGGGGGTAGCTAGTTACTTTAATGGTTATGATCGTAGTGAACTTGTTTTTACCGGGTATGAACCCGCGAATAAGTTGAGTTACCGGACAGAGGCCCTCGGAATTGGTGCCGTGGATTACACCGCTGAACTTCCGGGAAAATTCGTGGCTGGGCTCGATAATCTCGTGAAGAATTACAAAGAGATCCCAGCAAGCATTGCTCAGTCGGTGAGTGACGGTTACGAGTGGTTCAATAGCCCAATCCCGGCGCAGGCCATCGCACGAGCTGAGGATAAGCTCATCTTCTCCACCCCAGAGCAGTTGGGCGAGAGGCTCGTCGATACGACGCTGGGTGCTGCTACAGGTGCGGCTGGTGGATTTATTGGTGGAAGGCTGGTTGACTGGGCTGCCGGGCGCTGGGCACTACGGGCGGGGATGGACGCTCAGGAAAGCAAATTTGTTTTCCGAAGCGACAACGATTTTTCATCTACTACGAATGAAAAAGGTGCGCCTAAAGCTTACATAAATGCAGATAATGATCTCGTACCACCGAACCTGAATGGTGAAGGGTCCATTCAGTCCCATATTCGAGGTGGCAACTCTAAGGATTCTCCTTATATATCTACGACAGATCCAGTTGTTGCTGGGGAAATAAAGAATTACGGGGCGCAGCAAATTGCTATTGATGTAGGACAAATGCAAAAAGATATAGATGCTGGTAAATTAGCAAATGTTGAATTTTTAGACAATGCGAGCGTTAGATCAGCGTTGCAGCAGAAGGTAGATCAGGCGGAAAGAAGATTTGCCGTGAAGGCCAGTGACGAAAATGCAAGGCGCTTAAAGGCTGCTCAACAGGATCTTGAGAATGCCACCAGAGATGGAGAGTGCTTAATAAAAGGCTGCGTTCCTTCTCAATATGTTAAGCCTGTAAAGAAATAGGTGACACGAATGAAAAAAGACATAGAGGATTTGCTCTATTCTGTTCCTCCAAATGCAGATTATGCGGTCGATGCTACGGATATAGATGCGGAGGATATCCCACGTAGCAGAGTACAAGGTGTCATTGAGCTATTGGGGCACTCTGAGGAGAGTATTAGATTTGCCGCAGCGAGGTTGTTGACTAGCTGGGGGTATAGAGAGGGATTATCTTATTTATCCAATGCTTTATGCCGTGCGGATGAAATTGGAGAACTCGAAGTTCATAGGTTGTACGGTTACGACGAAACATTCAAGTTGGCATTGGCTGCGCTGGTTGGATATTTCACGCGTTCCTCTGATAGAGGAAATGGCGAGGAAGCAAGGGGTGAAATTTTTGAACCAATTAAGAAAATAATTAAATTATCAAATAGTCGACCTTTTGAGATTTCCGGATTTTTTTGGTTGGTTGAGGATAAGAAATTTTATGAGTATATTCCAGAGCTACGTGAGCACCTCATCGTTGTGATTGAGTCACCTGATCTTCATAGGTGGAAAATTTACGATGTTTTGAGGCTTTTATTGAGGGTTGATAATGCTTTTGCCAGTAATTTTTTAGAAAAAATGAATAAGCAGCTAGATGATTTTAAACTGGGCGGCAAATAAGTTTCTCTTCTGCGAGAGAAAGGGACAGATTTATTTGGAAGAATAGTGGTCTGACCCCTATTCTGCGCTAGAAAAGGGCGCGGATTTATTTTAATTCGAGTTAGTAATAAAAAGCCAATTAAATATAGCTGTTAACTTTTGCAGTAAGTTGCTAGTCAAGGATGCGCGCAATGAGGTTTAATATGTATCCCAGTATAAAAGTGTTTTTCGCCTTCTTATTAATTCCGTTTTTTGCGGGATTGGCAGCTGTGCCATTTATGTTGATTTCGATAATAGTGACAGTGGTCGAAAATTCGTCATTGATAGGAGAGGTAAGAGGAGGTGAGGTTTTTTCGCTATTTATTACGGTTCCCTTGATGGCTCAATTGGTATTTTTTATCCCCGCTCTGGGTTTTGCTATATCACTAATTTTGATTAAGCCAAAAGGTGGATTTAAAGCCTACTTAGTGATTTCAATTGTCGGTGCTTTTGTTTCCTCTATATGGATGTTGGGTGTTATTTTTTTCTTTATAAGTAAGGTTGAGGGTTATCAGATAGCAAGAAATATATTTCCTATGGTTTTGAGTTTTCTGTTAGGGGGGAGCGCTACTTGGGTAGCCGCTTATTGCTTTCTACCTCAACGTCTACCTAGAGAATAGAGTGACGTGAGGGGCGTCGAGGGCAACCGTATTTTACAGAAATGTCAGAATAAGGGAGCGGAAGAAAACTGCGATGGAAGGGAAGGTTAGATGATGAAAGAATCCTCATTTAGCGAAAAAAGGACAGGTTTATTTAAATTTGCGATGGGAAAACATATTAAATGAAAGGTGATCATTTGTTTGACGGCTTAGTGTCGTAGATGATGCTAATCTTAACGCAACAAGAGCAGCCCAGAAAAATGTTCGTAATGATTACTTAGATTTTTTTTGCGAGAGTTCGGAAGCGGGAAAATTGAGTCGGCAGAGTTCACGCTTTATAACGGCTTACTAGATGTAAGTGATATTTTTGATGAGGAGACTGCGGCGTTATTTGAGGGTGTGATGATTTTTGTCGATGATATGCGTGGGGCGATGTGTGGGTTTTGATAAAAATGATAAATGGGCTGTAGTAGAAATAGATTCTGCAGATGTTAGCGTTAAAAAGTTGTATGATGATTTTTCTTTATTTATTTATTATCTGTTGAGTTGAGTTAGGTTGAACAGGGAGTTGGTAGGTTCAGTTGAGGTCGATGCGGCAGAAGAAAGGCTGATTAAATAATTTTTCACCATTGTTAAAATTATAAGGCGCGTTGGTAATGTTAGATAAGCAAGCGTATGAGCTGACGAGGGAAGATCTCATTAATTTTAGCGCTTGGTTCTTTCCGATGGACGCGACCGTGGAGGATGAGTTAACAGTCCGGCCGCTTACTGAAAAAGAAGCCTGCACGGATTTTCAAGTCGTTGTGAGAACCAGTTTTTTTGGAGCGCGCGGCTCTGTATATTTAGGGTTTTTGTATTGGAGCTCTATTACCCCGGTTGAATATGTTAAGCCAGTTATTTTATCGGAAGGCGGCGAAGCTATCTGTTTTTGGAATGGAATAATAAAGCCTCAATGGAGTGGTTCGGAATTTTCCGCTTCGCTTAGAGCGGACTTGCCGATTTCTTATATGTCGGAGCCACTTGTTGATCTTCCTTCACTTCGCGGAAAACTTGAAGGGCTTTATTATCTCGCCGAGGATCAGGTGTGCTGCATAAAGTGATAAAGGAGCGCGCCCCACAGATTCATTTAGCTCTGCAGTTAGCGCACAAAGCGGGCGACACAAAGGCCGCCCGATTTTCACTCAGGACGGATCGGCATTAAGCCTACGACTGATGACATCCAGCAAATCGCACCCATCGCGCAGCGGAATGGCCAGCAAATGGGCGAAGTCTGAAAGCACTACGGCATCGCTGCTGAGGTGTTCGCGAAAGGCCAGGTTTTCCAGCAGTTGGGTGACGGCCCGAATGCGGTGCACGGCGGCGTCGTGGAGGACGTCGAGAGGTGCCTGGGTGTCGATGATCAGCGCTGGGATGGTGCAGTCGTGGCCGGTTAGGGGCATGTATCGATTCATCATTAAGCTCTCTGGATTATTGAGGGCTCGTTCTTCGGGTCGCCAAACCCGGTCGCCTTTTGAGCGACCGCCGGACTATAAGCCGCACCACCAAACCCACGCAAGGCATCAAAATGCCGCCACGTCGAAGAGTGCCACCACGACCCCTAATGTCTTCCCACTCATTGCCGACATACTGCCGACGAGCGAACGCATCACTAATACGCCAATCCACAAGCCCCACCCCAAACATTAAAGGACCAATGTGAAAAACCTCCTCCTGATCCTCTTCACCACCCTCATCCTGGGCGGTTGCGTCAGCCACCCCCTCACTCCCGAAAACCGCGCGCAGATCAAGACCGTCAAAGTCCTGCCCGTGAAGTGGGAAAAGAACATGGTGTACTTCGGCCGCGAGCAGGCTTGGGGCGCTGCCCTGGGTGCTGGGCTGGGCGCGGGTGCCGGCATGGCCAGCGGGGCGTCCAAGGTCGGCACTGCGGCGTTGAGCGGTGCCGGGTTTGCCGCCGGCATGAAGCTTGGGCAGTTGGCCGAGATGCCGACGCCGGTGGCCATTCTGACGGTGATGGAGGCGGAAAAACTCGATGTAGGCGTGTTGCTCAAGCAGGGCTTTGTCGATGCGCTGGGCAAGACTTCGACGCTCAAGGTGGTCGGCGACGATGAACCGGCCGATGCGCAGATCCAGTTGACCGTGTCCGAGTGGGGCTTTCGCCTGACCCAGGGTTTCAGCAGCGTGATTTACCCCACCCTCAGCGTGGTGGCGCAGATGAATCGCGGCGATGAAATGATCTGGCGCACCTTTGAAACGGTGACGCCATTCAATGGCCAGAACGTTTATGGCTACACGCCGCTCACCTATCGCACCGACCCTGAAGCCTTGCGTCGGGCGTTGACCGGGATTACGCAGATTTCTGCGCAGTATCTGGTGAAGGAGCTCAAGTAAGTCTGATGGTGAGGTAACGCGGTTGGTTGGTGCGGGCGTGATGGTGAACGCTCAGGCACCGTGTGTTTCTGGTTGCTCGCGTTATCGTTGGGGATCTTCGCGAGCAAGCTCGCTCCTACGGGATTGGGGGCGTGTCGCATGGTTTTGAACATTTTGTTTATCTCGATGTCTTTACCCCGCCCACCCGCAACCGGTCGGGCTGCATGGACTGCAGCGTTTTCAAATGACATTAAGGATTGATGTGAACCTCTCCCTATTACGGCCTCCTGTCTGCCACCGCCTGCGGTGCACCGGCTCGCGCCTGCGATTCCCAGGGACGCCGGGAGAGCCTCATTCGGATCGATTGATCCTTTCGTACAGCACACCTACTGCTGCCGGGCGTATTGGCGGCTTTGACTGTAGTTCATGGAGTTTGAAATGAAGCGCAAGCAGTTCCAGAAAAGTCTGTTGGCAATCATGGTCGGCGCAATCAGCACGCAGGTGCTGGCAGTCGAGTTCGACCTGGGTCAGGGCAAGAATATTTGGGCCAATGAGACGTTCAGCGAGCCGGTCACCATTAACGGCAAGTTTTCCCGGGTGGTCGATTCCAGCACCACTGATCCCGCCGGTCTCGGCTTTGTGAACACCAACATTCAAGGCTCGCTGATCAACCGCGCAGACATCACGCTGGACTCACAGGGCAAAACCATTCGTGCGATCGCCATCGACCCGATGTTCTGGTCTGGCCCTTCCAATCTGACACCCGGCACCATCACCGGGGATGTGGTTCAGGCGGGCAATATCCTGATGAACCATGGCGCCTACGAAGGGCTTGAAATCGGTGCCACCACCATTGGTGGCAGCGTTATCAACTCCGGCACCATCCGTTCCACACCACCAGTGAGCGCCGAGCCGTTTCCAGGCTATCTGGGCGGTGGCGAAGGCATTTACCTGCACGGCACCACCATTGCGGGCGACGTTTCCAACACCGGTGTGATCGACATGGCCGGTCCGGATGCGATTGGCTTGATCCTTGACGTCAGCGGCGACACGCCGACCACCATCGGCGGCAAGCTGCTGAACTCGGGTTCGATTATCGCCACCGGTGAAGGCGCCTGGGGCATGGAAGTGGAAACCGACACCAACCCCCTGCGTATTGAAAACAGCGGCCTGATTTCCGCCACTGGCAATGAGGCGAGGGGGCTGAGCTTTTTCTCCGGCACCGTCGATTACATTCTCAACACCGGCACCATTGAAGCCAAGGGCGCGTCGGCCAATGCCTTCGATCTGTCCGGCGCCAGCTTTGCGCAGAACAGTGCCACGGGCGCACGGGGTATCGTCAACCGTGGGCTCATCGCGGCGGACGGCACGGCGATCCAGGTGGATGCGGCCAGGCAGGTCGCGGCGTTTGAAATCAACCAGCAAGCCGGCGAAATCCGCAGCAACAGCGGCATCGCCGTCGACGCCAACAACCTCGCCAGCCTGAACTGGACCGGCGGCAAAATCACCGGCGACCTGCTCAACCTCAGCGCCGTCAACATCGGCGGTCAGGCGGGTTTCAGCGGTAGCCGTATCATCGCGCCGGTGTCGGTCAATTCAGGTTCGCTGAACCTCTCGTCGCCCGGCACTGCAATCACCGGCGACCTCAATGTGGCCAGCGGTGCGGGCATCGATATGCACCTGGCCGACAGCGTGGTGCCGACCACGCCGTACCTCACCGTCAACGGCACGGCCAATCTGGCTCAAGCTTCCAAGCTGACGGTCAGCGCCAACCCGGGCGACTTCGCGGCGCCTAAAGCCGGCACGCAATACACCTTGCTGCAAGCCACCAACGTGCAGAACAACGGCGTAGCGGTCGCCAGCGCCTCGTCGTTGCTCGACGTGCTCAGCTACTCGGCCGACGCGCAGACGGTCAAGGCCGTGGTGGCGGTGAAAAGCGACCAGCAAGTTCAGCAGGAACTGGCGGGTGTCAGCGCGGGTGCGTCAGCCGCGACCGCCGTCAATGTGCTGAAAAACGATGTGCTCGGCGGGCTCAACCAGAACGATCCAGTGTTCCAGAGCCTGGCCAACGCCGGGACTGCGCAGCAACTGGCGCAACTCGCCGATCAACTCACGCCGGACGTCAACCGTGGCTCCCTCGACGTGGCGCTGTCGGGGCAAACCGTGGTCAACGGCGCGATCTTCAATCGCCTCACCGACCAGCGTGAAAGTCACCAGGTCGGCGGCGTGTGGGTGCAGGGCCTGAGCAGCAACATGGACCAGGACGGCCGTGGCGGCAACAACGGTTACTCGGCCAACAGCAGCGGCATGGCGGTGGGCGTGGACGGTCGTGTGAACGACACCACCACTTTGGGCGTGGCCTACAGCTACCTCAATTCCAACATCCATTCGGACCTGGGTAACAAGACCGACATCGAAGGCCACGCGCTGTCGCTGTACGGCAACTGGGCGCTGCAAAACTGGTTTGTGGATGGCAGCCTCAGCTACGGCCATAACGACAATGACAGCAAGCGCCACGTCGCGGGCACCACGGCCAAGGGCAGTTACGACAGCAATGTATTGTCGGCCAGCGTGATCGGCGGCTACAGCTTCAAGCCGTCCCAGGCGGTGGTGATCGAGCCGCGTGTGGCCGCGCGCTATGCCAACGTGCGCATGGATGGCTACACCGAGAAAGGTTCGTCGGCGGCCTTGAGCACGTCTTCGCAACGTTATGAAGTGGGCGAACTGGGTGCCGGTGTGCGTTTGGCAGGCAACTTGCCGATGGGCGCGGGCAGCCTGCAACCGGAAGCGACCTTGATGGCCTACCACGACCTGATGGGCGATCGCGTGGCGCAAACCTCCAGCTTCGTCGCCGGTGGTTCGGCGTTTACCGTGACCGGCGCATCGGTGGCGCGTGACAGCTACGAGGCCAGCGTGGGCGTGAACTACCAAGTGTCGGACTTCACCGTCGGCGCCAGCTACACCCGTCAGGCGCGCAGTGGTTTTGACGCCGACGGCGTAATGCTCAAGGCGCGTTACGCCTTCTAAGCCACACCGCAAAACAAAGTGTGGGAGGGGGCTTGCTCCCGATTGCGGAGGGTCAGTCAATGATGTGTTGGCTGGCTCGCCGCCATCGGGGGCAAGCCCCCTCCCACACTGATATCAGAGGCATCACGCTCTACGTAAGCAGGTTGAGACAGCGCAAGCTGCCCCGGCCCCGCTGCTCCGGATTCACGCAAACCAAATGTGGGAGGGGGCTTGCCCCCGATAGCGGTAGACCAGTCAGTAATGGGTTGACTGACCACATTGGATCTCCACATTCCAGAGGTTTGTGTTGGATTTCACTACTCGGGCCGAAACACCTTGAGAACCGCTCTTAACCCCGTAAAATGCCGCAGCCGTTGCATCACAGTCTTTCAGGGAAGAACTCAGGCCAGCATAGTGTCCAGGCTGCCTCTCTCCTTGGAAAACCCAGCAACGCTGATTTCCTCACCCAAGGAGCACCCTGTGAAGACACTCTCCAAAATCCTGCTGTCGGGCCTCACCGCCGCGGCGCTGTTGACCGTGGCCGGTTGCGCCACCGAGAGCAACCGCGCGATGCCGGTGGAGCAAGTCGCCAGCGCCCACGTCGCCTATTCCGGCGTGCGTGTGCCGATTGCCGTGGGCAAGTTCGATAACCGCTCCAGCTACATGCGCGGCATCTTCTCCGATGGCGTCGACCGTCTCGGCGGCCAGGCCAAGACCATCCTGATCACCCACTTGCAGCAGACCAACCGCTTCAGCGTGCTGGACCGCGACAACATGGGCGAAACCTCCCAGGAAGCCAAGATCAAAGGCACCGTGCAGAAGCTCAAGGGCGCTGACTACGTGGTGACCGGCGATGTGACCGAGTTCGGCCGCAAGGAAACCGGCGACCGCCAGTTGTTCGGCATCCTCGGCCGTGGCAAGACCCAAGTGGCCTACGCCAAAGTCGCGTTGAACATCGTCAACATCAACACCTCCGAAGTGGTGTATTCCACCCAGGGCGCCGGTGAGTACGCGCTGTCCAACCGTGAAGTGGTCGGCTTCGGCGGCACCGCCAGCTACGACTCCACCCTCAATGGCAAGGTGCTCGACCTGGCCATGCGCGAAGCGATCAACCGCCTGGTCGACGGCATCAACGCCGGCGCCTGGAACCCGCGTAACTGATCAGCCACACCACAAGGAGCAGTACACGGATGAGCAAGGCAGTGAAGTTGGCGCTGATGCTGACAGCAATCGCGACGGTAGCCGGGTGCCAGACGGCGCCCCAGCCCCTGTATCAATGGGAGAGCTACCAGCCGCAGGTTTACGAATACTTCAAGGGCGAGCCCAAGGAAGCGCAGGTGGAAGCACTGGAGCGCGATCTGCAGAAGATCAACGCCAGTGGCCGCAAGGCGCCGCCGGGTTACCACGCGCACCTGGGCATGCTGTACATGAACATGGGCAAGGATGATCAGATGGTGCAGGAGTTTCGCACCGAGAAAGCCCTGTTCCCCGAGTCCGCTGCGTACATGGACTTTCTGCTGAAAAACGCCAAGACCGGAGTCGCCACCAAATGAGCCTGTTAAAACTCACCGGCGCCTTGCTGGCCCTGGCGTTGCTCGGCGGTTGCGCGGCGCCCAAGACGGTTGATTATTCGGCGTACAAACAGGCGCGGCCCAAGTCGATCCTGGTGCTGCCGCCGATCAATGAATCGCCGGAAGTGCAGGCGTCCTACAGCCTGGTGTCGCAAGTCACCTACCCGTTGGCCGAAGCCGGCTACTACGTGTTGCCGATTGCTTTGGTGGACGAAACCTTCCGCCAGAACGGCCTGACCACCGCCAACGACATCCAGGGTGTGCCGCCGACCAAGCTGCATGACATCTTTGGTGCGGACGCGGCGTTGTACATCACCGTCAGTGAATACGGCACCAAGTACATGTTGATCTCCAGCGACACCTCAGTGACGGCCTCGGCCAAGCTGGTGGACCTGCGCACCGGCACCACCCTGTGGACCGGCGCGGCGCGGGCGTCCAGCGAGGAAGGCAACAACAACGGTGGCGGCCTGGTGGGCATGCTGATCACGGCGGCGGTCAAGCAGGTGATCAACAGCTCCACCGATGCGGCGCACCCGATTGCCGGTATCACCAGTGCGCGCCTGCTGTCGGCAGGGCAACGCACCGGCATCCTGTACGGCCCGCGTAACCCCAAGTACGGTACAGACTGACGATCTTCAAACACTGAAGATCAACTGTGGGAGGGGGCTTGCCCCCGATGACGGTACATCAGCCACTACTGCAGTGGCTGACCCACCGCTATCGGGAGCAAGCCCCCTCCCACATTGTTTTTTGCTGTCAGGTCAATTGGGGCTTAACCCGAACCTTGCGCACCCCACGTCTGACCTTGTGAACGGCTCATTCATTCACGAGGCCCAGCCCATGTCCCACGCTCTGCTCTCCCTGCGTCCTGCTGCCCAAGGCTTCACCGTTACCCTGCTGGTGGCGCTGGCCGGGTGTGGGCTGTCGTCGTCCCCTGACCTGGCGAAACCGGCGGAACCCGTCGCAGCGCTTCAAAGCGCCCCGGCCCAGGGCGCGTTGGTCAAACGCATGGCCATGCCCGCCCCAATGATGATGCGGGAGACGGCGACCCTGGCTGAGCGCAGCGAACCGCGCGAGCAATACGCCAACCTGCCCGACAACCCGGTGCATCGCGTCGCCGAAGCACCGGTCTCCACCTTCAGCGTGGATGTCGACACCGGCAGCTACGCCAACGTAAGACGCTTCCTCAACCAGGGTCGCCTGCCGCCCGAAGGTGCGGTGCGATTGGAGGAAATGGTCAACTACTTCCCTTACGACTACGCGCTGCCTACCGACGGCTCACCCTTTGGCGTCACCACTGAAGTCGCCGCCACGCCGTGGAACCCACGCACGAAACTCTTGCGCATCGGCATCAAGGCCTCCGACAAAACCGTGGCAGAACTGGCCCCGGCCAACCTGGTATTCCTGGTGGATGTGTCCGGCTCCATGGACCGTCGCGAAGGCCTGCCGCTGGTCAAAAGCACGCTGAAATTATTGGTGGATCAACTGCGTGATCAGGACCGCGTATCACTGGTGGCATACGCCGGTGAATCCCGCGTGGTGCTCAAGCCCACCTCCGGGCGTGACAAAACCACGATCCGCAACGCCATCGACCAACTCAGCGCCGGTGGCGCCACCGCTGGTGCGTCCGGTATCGAACTGGCCTACCAGATGGCCCGCGAAGGCTTTATCGACCAGGGTATCAACCGCATCCTGCTGGCCACCGACGGTGACTTCAACGTGGGCATCAGCGACTTCGACAGCCTCAAGCACATGGCGGCGGACCAGCGCAAAAGCGGCGTATCGCTGACCACCCTCGGCTTTGGCGTAGACAACTACAACGAACACCTGATGGAACAACTGGCCGACGCCGGTGACGGCAACTACGCCTACATCGACAATTTACGTGAGGCACGCAAGGTGCTGGTGGACCAGCTCAGCTCGACCCTGGCGGTGGTGGCGCGGGATGTGAAATTGCAGGTGGAATTCAACCCGGCACAGGTCAGCGAATACCGCCTGCTCGGCTATGAAAACCGCGCCCTCAAGCGTGAGGATTTCAACAACGACAAGGTCGATGCCGGCGAAATCGGCGCAGGGCACACGGTGACCGCGTTGTATGAAATCGTGCCGAAGGGCGAGAAGGGCTGGCTGGAGCCGTTGCGCTATGCCAGAGCACCTGCGGCTGAAAACACCTCGGCCGAACTGGCGACGGTGCGCGTGCGCTACAAACCGGCTGCGGACGGTGACAGCCAGTTGATCGAACGGGCCGTCGACAAAACGACTACCAAGCCCAGCAGCGAGCTACGCTTCAGCGCCGCCGTGGCCGCCTTCGCCCAACAGCTCAAGGGCGATGGCCGCTACACTGGCAACATGAGCTTGCAGGACACCGCCGCCCTGGCCCGCTCGGCCCGAGGCGACGACCCGTTCGGCCTGCGCAACGAATTCGTGCAACTGGTGGAACTGGCCCAAAGCCTAAAACCCTTATCCCGAGCACAATGAAGATCAAATGTGGGAGGGGGCTTGCCCCCGATAGCGGCCTATCATTACCAAATGTGCTGACTGACCCACCGCCATCGGGAGCAAGCCCCCTCCCACACTTGAACCCGCTTCGGCTTATAAAAAGGAGTCTGCCCACTACATGGCCGTTCCAGACGATCCACCCAGCGACGAATCGCTGCTGGCCCGCTACCGCACCGGCGACGCTGCTGCGTTCGAAGCCTTGTACGCCCGGCACCGCCAGGGCCTGTACCGCTTCCTCGTATCCCTGTGCAACAAACCCGAACTGGCCGAAGAAATCTACCAGGACACCTGGCTCAGCCTGATCCGCAGCACCACCCAGCCACAAGGCCGGGCGAGTTTTCGCACCTGGTTGTTCCAGATCGCCCGCAACCGCCTGATCGACCACTGGCGCAAACACGGCCTGCACAACCCGCTGCACGACAGCTACGACGAGTTGCTGCACGCTCAGCCCGACGACAGCGCCGGCCCCGAGCAGCAACTGAGCCTGAACCGCGACCAGGCGCGCCTCGACGCCGCCGTGCAAGCCTTGCCCGAAGACCAGCGCGAAGTCTTCCTGCTGCGCCTGCACGGCGACCTCGAAGTCCCGCAAATCGCCACCCTCACCGGTGCCCCGCTGGAAACCGTTAAAAGCCGCTTGCGCTATGCCCTGCAGAAATTGCGGCGCCTGCTGGCCGACGAGGTAACTGTATGACTGCCCCCCGAGACCCGAACGATCCGCGCGACGAAGCGCTGATCCAGCACTATCGCCAGAACAGCGCCGGCGAACCGCCCGCATTCCTGGACACATTCATTCTGAACACCGCCCGCCGCGAAGCGCCTGCCCCCAAGCCCAGCCTGTGGCAACGCTGGCTGCGTCTGTGCCGGCAACCGCGTTGGCAGATGACATTCGCCAGCGTGGCCGGTGTGGCGCTGCTGGCGGGCGTGATGACGCGCACCCCCGAGCTTGCCCCGGTGCAAAACACGCGCCTCGCCGCCCCGGCAGCTTTCTCCGCGCCTGCGCCCATGAGCGCGCCGCCGCGTGCCGAGTCGTTCAGCGCCGAAATTAACAGTGACGTCTTGCCCCAAGGCAAGCTGGCCAAGCGCGCAGTGCCTGACCCGCTGGAGCAGGGCTTGCAGGAAGTGTTACGCCTGCGCGCATCAGGTGATGAGGGTGCCGCGACGGCGAAACTGGCCGAGTTGCAAAAACGTTTCCCTGCGCAAAATCTTGAGGAGCGGCTTAAGGCATTGCAGTCTCAGTGATCCCTTGGCGATGGCATCGCGCGATACCATCGCCAGTCTGGGTGAAAGGGGTCATAAGTTTATGAATTTATAGTCAGTAGCGGGGCGTGTAATTACTGCTAAGTTAATCGCCGAAAAGACATCATTGTCCCTGCTGGCTGGCCTGGAGAGCTGCTGCTTCATACAAGGAGTTCCCATGTTCACAGCAGCATTGATCTACATCCTGGCGGTGATCAGCCCGGGCCCCAACTTCATAATTGTCAGCCGCTTCGCCTCGCTGGGCTCGGTGACCACCGGGATCGGCGCGACGCTGGGCATCTGCACGGTGGGCGTGTTTTTCTCGACCCTTTCCCTGCTCGGCCTGGCGGCCTTGTTGCACCAGTACCCGGCGTTTTCCAAAGTCGCCACGTTATGCGGTTCGGCCTACCTCCTGTATATCGCCTACAGCATCATCAAAAGCGTACTGGCCAAGAACACCGGCACCGCCGAAAGCACCGCCCCGGGCGTGACCAGTTTCGCCAAGGCCTACCGCGTGGGCGTCATCACCAATATCAGCAACATGAAAACCATCGCCTTCATGATCAGTATCTACGCCGGCTTTCTATCCGTGCCGCGCTCGGACATCGACAAAGTCCTGGTAGTGCTGCTGTGCTCGACCCTGGAAGTGATCTGGTACTCCGTGGTGGCCCTGCTGTTCGGCCAGGGCCCGATCAAAGCACTGTTTCTCAAATACACCCGGCAGATCGACGTAGGGCTGGCCGTGTTCCTGGTGGCGTTTTCACTGAACAACGCCATTCCTGTGCTGATAGCCAGTCGATGATTTCGCGGCCTTCAGTAATTGGGTGAAGGTATTAATTGCTAGGTGGATGTCATCTTGGGTATCTCCGTCCCATTCCTCAACCGTTTCTAACTCGGCTCGTAAGCTGACGATACGCTGTTCGATTTCTTCGATCTCAGCGGCACCGCATTGCTTAGCGATTGCCTGCCAACGGTCATCAGAGATTTTGTCGTCGAGAGCTAAGCCGGATCGGGCATTTACGATTAGGTTCTGGAGGTTACTCATCTGAGATCTCGGGTGGGTTGCAGAAAAAGGTGCTGGGCACCCTGACGATATACTGAGCATACGGGGCATGAAACCCGCGGGATCGAGTTAGTGGGAGGCATTGGAAGTTACTGAAATTTCAATCGTTGAAATTGAAAGGATTTTGATCGTTCCCACGCCCTGCGTGGGAATGCCGCCCGGGACGCTCCGCGTCCTGCTTTCAACGAAAAGTCCGGCACTTGTGCAAGGGTGACGCGGAGCGTCACCGGATGCATTTCCACGCGGAGCGAGGGAACTATCAAAAGCTGAAGAACAAAAAAGCCCCAAGTCTCTTGACCTGGCGCTTTTTCATTTCATATCTGGTGCCCCGGCGTCGTTTGAACTGGGTTGTAAAGTGCCAGTATTTTCTGGGCTTTTTAGGTTTGGTATCGGTTAGGCATACACGTGGGCATACACGAGGCTAACTGCTAGAGCCACAAAATCCGGTTTCTGTGAGAATTCATTGGGCGCCCGCAACCGTGCTGCAGGACAGAAGTGGCATTCTGCTGCTATACATCACGTCAGCATATTCGATGCCTCGGCAAATAAAAGGAGTTAACGATGAAGGTTCTTGCAGGGCTGGTTGGCGGCTTAATATTAGCCATTCTTCTTTCGACGGTCGTAGCCATCGCCGGAGCGGCTTCGCCAGGGGCTGGCGGTGCGACAGGCGCGATTGTGTTCTTCGTCGCATGGATCATTGCACTAGTCGTAGCGATTTATGCTCCCACTCCTGGCAAAGCATGGCGTCGACTTCTAGTGACCTCGGGCATCGCTGCATTCATGCTTCCCTTGTCCGGTATTATTTTCACCGGTAGCCATATCGCTACCAATGTCAGTGGTGCTCACTCAGGTGCAGAAACGGCGGGAGCGGCCATCGGTGGTACTTTGGTGAGTGGCTTTCTAGGATTTGTTGGCTTCTTCCTTGGAGTGATCCTGCTCGTCATCGGCTTGTTGGTGGGTCGAGATAAGCAGATCGTCTACATTCAATCTCCACCAAATTCCTAAGCGCATTCATCTGGATAGCGACCCCAAAGACTTTTCCCTTCACCTGGTATCGATCTTTCGTAGCGATACCCGTCGGAGTTTCGTGGCCGATAAGCGCTGGGGACCCTGGTGATTTACTAGCAGTACGGGGCATGAAACCCGCGGGATCGAGTCAGTGGGAGGCGTTGGAAGTTACTGAAATTTCAATCATTGAAATTGAAAGGATCTTGAAGAAAAAGGGTTATCGTTACAGCTTCGGTAAAGGTGGCTGTGTGTGTTGCTAATAGTGAACACCTGCATGGCGTCAACCATGGTGATGAGTGTCAACCACGTCAACCTGTCAACCTACGTACGAAAGACTGCCCCCTAACACCATCCCGTGGGTTCTTTGCCCCGTGTCCTTCAGAAATGCTGAGGGTCCCCCGCAACATCCCAGTAACCTTGTGCAATTGCACTGGTAAACCGTGGTTCACCCGGTTCACCTGTTCACTAAGCTGGGCACTTTTCCGCTAACACGATCACGCGGGTTTCCGACCCCGTATCCATCCGAGAGGCTAGGGGCCCCCACACTTTTTTTGCAGCATGAGGCATCGACCTCCCTTAAAAAGCACCGCTTCAATCTCTGAAGTCCAGAGCTGAGCATTTATGAGTCTTCAAAAACAAGGAGGTCTGATCGGCGCTGGTGGATAGCTGTTAAGGGGGGGCGGGGGTGCCTCACTAAAATGGTGTACCAAGTGTAACGCGTGTAACAACACACGTTAAACTATTGAATATAAAGAGTTTGATCTGGTTACACGTTTTTCCAGAGCCTAGTTACACCTTGTTCGGTGTCAGGAAATGGCGTGACGTGAGCGCTCTTGAAAATGGTCCGTGAAAATGAGTCGATGGCTTACTGTCAAAGTGGTCTAAGCTTTGTCCTCAGTGTGAAAATCACATGGAGCTGACGTTATTAAACGCGGCAATCGAGGATAATTATGAAGCTGGCTCAAGTTAAGATAAAAAATTTCCGGCTACTGGCAAATGCGCAACTCGCTTTAGAGGACCTAATTACGGTTGTTGTCGGTCGAAACAATAGTGGAAAAACTTCACTTTCAGAGATCATGCGCCGATTGTTGGCTGAAGGAGGCGCGGTTTTCCAGCTTGAGGATTTTTCAAGCTCTTGCTATGGAGATTTTTGCACTGCCTTGGAAGCATTGAAGAACGACGAAAGCGATCAAATAGTTAGGGCGTTAATTCCATTTATTGAACTCCGTTTAACCTTCAAATATGATCCCGATCGACCGCTCCTCGGTCCGTTAAGCCCTTTTGTAATCGACTTAGATCCAGATTGTACTGATGCGCTCGTAGTCATCCGATACGAGCTCAAAGATGGACATCTTGAGCAGTTCTTTCAAACACTACCAGCTCTTCCAATATCCGAGGAGACTAAGGCTCCATTTTTCCGAGCGTTGCGGGAACGTATTCCAGATAATTTTGGTATACGCGTGTGGGCGGAAGATCCTAACGATCCAGATAATCAGCGCCAGCTGCAACCGAGCGCATTAAAAAGTCTGATAAAAACAGGGTTTATTAATGCTCAGCGCGGCCTCGACGACGTTACGTCCAGGGAGTCCGATGTATTGGCCAAGACAGTTGAACTGCTTTTTGCCACGGCCTCATCTTCTTCACCTCAATCAGCAGATAAGCAGATAGCAGACGGTTTACAGGTCGCCATACAGGAGATACAAACTCAAATAGATTCTAGCTTCGGAGGGCAACTCCAGAATCTGATCCCCGCTATGAAGAGTTTCGGATACCCAGGCCTAGGTAACCAAGAACTACATACGGAAACGTTACTTGATGTTCGGAAACTCCTCTCCAACTTCACTAAAGTACGCTATGCAGGTTATAGCGGAGTGACGCTGCCAGAGTCTTATAATGGTCTAGGGGCACGAAATCTTATTTTTATATTGTTACAGTTGGCGGGTTTCTACAAGGCATTCCGTGCCGAGATAAATGCTCCTGGCGTTCATCTGATTTTTATAGAAGAGCCAGAGGCCCATCTTCATCCGCAGATGCAGGAGGTTTTTATCAGGCAGTTGGCTAAGACCGCGCAGTTGCTTGTCGATAACACTGAAGACAAAACTCCATGGCCAGTACAATTCGTCGTTTCGACTCATTCATCCCATGTAGCAAACGAGGCAGGGTTCGAATGCATTCGATATTTCCTTGGGGAAAATGTAGCTGGAACCCCTGCGGGGATTCGTCAAACAACTATAAAAGATCTGCGAAAAGGATTGTCAGGCATTACGGAGCCAGATAAAAAATTCCTTCATCAGTATATGACGCTTACACGGTGTGATTTATTTTTTGCGGACAAGGCTGTGCTCGTTGAAGGTTTAAGTGAGCGGCTTCTGCTTCCTGTTATTATTGATAAAATTGAAGCGGCTGAGCCTGATAAACCAAAACTGTCAATCCAGTATGTTGCCACAATGGAAGTTGGAGGAGCTTACGCGCATTTATTCTTCGAATTATTACGCTTTTTAGAACTACGAAGCTTAATTATTACCGATCTTGATTCTGTCGAGCGAGCAGGAGGGAAGGCTTGCGAAGTTCACAAAGGTACTTACTCTAGTAATGCATGTTTGAAAGCTTGGTTTTCTAAGGATAAGCCTTTCACTCTTGCTGGTCTTTTGGCGAAGGGGGAGGCAGAAAAAATACAGAGTGGCAATCGCATTGCCTATCAATGCAGTCAGGAGAAAGATGGGCCTTGTGGGAGAACATTCGAGGATGCCTTCATCTTGGCTAATCATGATTTGTTCGGACTTGCCGGAAAAACTCGTGAGGAACGCGAAATAGAGGCACGTAACAAGGCCGGAGAATTTAAAAAATCTGAATTCGCCTTAAAACATGCTATTCAAGAAACAGCATGGATTCCTCCCAATTACATTGTTGATGGGTTGCGATGGCTGGCTGCTGTAATTGAACCAGATGTACCAGATCCTGGCTTGGCAATGGTTGCAGAGGCTATCGCCAGTGAAGCGGAGGAACCACTAAATGTGTAAATCCCAATCACCCGCTGAGGAGGCGAGTCAGCAAGCTCTTGAGTCAATGTATAAGTGTCTTGATGCTGGTCAAAGTTTTCGACTAGAAGCTGGGGCGGGCGCAGGTAAAACATATTCATTGATCGAAGCTTTAAAATATCTGATCAAACACAACGAGTATGCGTTTTCGAGAAGAAGTCAAAAGATAGCTTGTATCACTTTTACCAACGTGGCAAAGGGTGAAATAGCGTCGAGAATCGATAGAAACCCTATTGTATATTGCGATACTAATCACGCGTTTTGTTGGTCATTGATAAGCGGTTTTCAAAAGCAACTACGAAAGTTGATAGCGGAAATGCCAATATGGCAGGAAAAAATAGCCGAAGCTGGAGGAAGCATAGATTCTTTTTCGATTGAGTATTTGTTAGGTTATCGCTCTATCCGAGAGGGTGGCGTCTCTATTCATCATGATGACGTCATTCCCTTAACTGTATCGCTTATGAAGCATGCGAAGTTCCGTAACATGGTTATTGATCGCTATCCAATAATTTTGGTGGATGAATATCAGGACACTGATAGGGAGTGGGTTGATGCTATAAAGGAATTGTTTCTAGATGATCCGAATCGTCCTCTATTCGGTTTTTTTGGTGATCATTGGCAGAAAATCTATGATGGTGGATGTGGCGAACTTAAGCATGCGGCTGTTACTGAAATCGGAAAAGGAGCGAACTTTCGATCTGTGAAGACAGTTGTAGATTGTCTAAATCGAATGCGTCCCGAACTACGTCAATTTGTTAAGGATGCCGAGGCCGAAGGGTACGTCCACGTCTTTCATACAAACGGATGGGCTGGAGATCGTAGAACAGGCGGGCATTGGGGAGGTGACCTTCCGACTGAGGTTGGACATACTGCTCTAGAACTGACTAGGGCGACATTGAAAAATGAAGGCTGGAATTTATCTTCTGAATACACAAAGGTACTGATGCTGACCCATCGCTTACTTGCAACTGAACAGGGGTATGCAAGTTTGCCAGGGGTCTTTCGCTATAATGAATCATTTACAAAAAAGGAACATCCATACGTAGCGTTTTTTGTCGATCAGCTTGAGCCGGCGTGCGATGCTTTTGTTGCGAATCGATTTGGGCCGATGTTTGAGGCTCTAGGTGGTGCCAAGCCACTTCTTCGAAGTCATGCGGACAAAGTTTCATGGTTTTCAGCAATGGATGAGCTGGTAAAACTCAGAAGATCTGGAACTGTAGGAGAGATTTTAGATCACCTGCAATCCCATCGGAAACCTAGGCTGCCCGAAAAAATAGAAACACGTGAGCGAGAATTAAAAGAGTTTGATCGTTCCACGGGCGAAGAACTTCCAAACACACTTGCGGAAATAGAGAGATTTCGAACTATCGATTATTCGGAGGTTATCGCACTGCGTTCTTATTTGGATGGACACTCGCCATTTGAAACGAAACACGGTGTCAAGGGGGCTCAGTTTGAAAATGTGTTAGTTGTTGTAGGTCGTGGCTGGAATAGGTATAACTTTGGTGAAATGCTGCAATTGGCGGGAGCCCGTGCTGTGCCAGCCGCGAGAGAAGAAGCTTTCCAACGAAATCGTAATCTCTTCTATGTGGCTTGCTCTCGTCCCAAACGTCGCCTGGCACTACTATTTACGCAGAAGCTCTCACCGGAAGCATTGGGCACATTGAATAATTGGTTTCTTCCAGAAAACATAACTGCTATCAATTTACCTCAATGAAAAAAGCTTGCCTAGCGTTGGGCTAGCTCTGGAGACAGTGAGGCGATAGCGTTAAAAAAATGGCCATCAGTCACCAGGATGGCCATTTGCTTGCATTACCTGCAAGGGTATGGCCTGATGGGTACTGAAGCTCCATGCACCAATCTTTTGGTGTTATTGATAGATTTTTATTTTCGTTAGGCATGACCAATAATGACGGAACTTTCTCGACTCGATTCCGAATGGGTTGCATTAAATGCAATTCGTGGACTTACAAAAATTGCTACAAAAGGCGATGCTAGGAAGTCTACATATGACACTGCTTTAGAGCTTGGTGGAGAACTATATCCCGAGCTGCTTGGACCTGACGCAAGCATATTAAGACGGGAAAGAGAGAGTGATACAGCAAAGGAATATCGCCAGCGAGCAGGTTTGAAGTCGATAAGGAATGGCGTATTAGTTACAGCCGGTGAGCTTATTACAGAGGATATCGATGATTTAAAAGACTTACTAGGTGTTGCAAAACAAGAAAAGCATGAAAAAGCAAAGGTTGACCAGCTGAAACGCAGATTGTCTGTTCTCGTAGATGCTGAGAAAGAGATTAACCCTATACCTCACACTGAAAATCAGCTTATCTTTCGTGACGCGTTATCGGTAGAGCGGATTGTCCCAGCGATTAGATCCGGAAAAGCCTACCGGGACTTTGAATTGCCGGATGGAAATATTCTCAGGGTTCGAGTGCTTCACCCTGATAAACCAGAGCACATCACTGGGGCTGATATAATTTATGAAAGGCACAGCCCTAATGAGGAGAGTGTCAGAATTGTCGCAGTTCAATATAAGATCTGGGACAAAAAGACTATGTATTTATCAGAAGAACGGATGCAAACTCAGTTAGATCGTCTGAAAGGTTTTACATGCGACAAGGCTATATGTCAGCAAGCTTCAATCGAAAATCCCTATAGGTTTCCTTGTTGCGCTGGCTTTCTTAGGCCTACGGATAAATTGCAGCGACCTGATCAAAGCTTTTTGTCGAGTGGGGAGCATCTTCCAATATGCCGCATAAACGAATGTAAAACGGTTGGACCTCGTGGTGCCGAAGTGCTTGAGTATTCAAAGATGCGAGATATTTCTCTTTCTAGTGAAATGTTTGAGCAACTATTCAATAAGGCTAAAATTGGTTCGCGACTTCTCTCTTATGATGAGTTGGAGACGTTTTACGAGGAGCATCAGGTAAGTGGAGGGGATGATAGGGTTATCATTTATGCGCAAGAGTTTTCGGATCGACGTTCAAATAGCATCGATCACGAAGACTGATTTGATTGCGTTGTGTTTAAAGTGTTCGTTTTTTTGTTTTGGTAATATGACGGCCGTAGGAAAATGGGGACAGATTTATTTACGTTCAGACCAAAGCCCCATTCATTGCGTGACACCCCACCTCACGCAGGATTGCAGGCTCGGAGCAGAGCCAACTGCCGCCCAGTTGACCTCCAAGGCTTACAAAAATCGCCCACAAAAAAGCCCCAGCTCTTCCGACCTGGGGCTTTTTCATCTCTATATGGTGCACCCGGCGGGATTCGAACCCACGACCCCTGCCTTCGGAGGGCAGTACTCTATCCAGCTGAGCTACGGATGCTTGTGCGGGCGACATCATACCCATGTCGACCTTGGGCGTCCATGCTGGTCTTTGGGCGTTTGAGTGTAGGAATCTGCCGTATAGAGGCCCTGCGCTGGGCGCCACTGAACGACGCAATGAAATCTGGGCCAGTTACGCTGATCAGAAAAATCCGGCAAAAGCCCCGTTTACGTTCTTTTTTTCGAACAGCCTATTGCCCCTTCCCCCCATTGATCCTAGGATTCGTTTGAGATTTCAAACGCTCTGTCTCCCGTGCGCGCTTTATTGATGTTACGCACCGAGGCTGATTTCCCTGACGGCAGCCCACCAGGCGCCTTTCAATAACTCTAATTCGCTCCGCGTGCGCGCGGTGCTGTTAAGGAAAGCCTACATGCAGCTCAAAGATACCCAGTTGTTCCGCCAGCAAGCCTTCATCGATGGCGCTTGGGTCGATGCGGACAATGGTCAGACCATCAAGGTCAGCAACCCGGCCACGGGCGAGATTCTCGGTACTGTGCCAAAGATGGGCGCCGCGGAAACCCGCCGTGCCATCGAAGCGGCCGACAAGGCCCTGCCGGCCTGGCGTGCACTCACCGCCAAGGAGCGCGCCAACAAGCTGCGTCGTTGGTTCGAACTGCTGATCGAAAACCAGGACGACCTCGGCCGCCTGATGACCCTCGAACAAGGCAAGCCGCTGGCCGAAGCCAAGGGTGAAATTGTCTACGCCGCCTCGTTTATCGAGTGGTTCGCCGAAGAAGCCAAGCGCATCTACGGCGACGTGATTCCCGGCCACCAGCCCGATAAGCGCCTGATCGTGATCAAGCAGCCGATCGGCGTGACCGCAGCCATCACCCCGTGGAACTTCCCCGCCGCCATGATCACCCGCAAAGCCGGCCCGGCCCTGGCCGCTGGTTGCACCATGGTGATCAAACCGGCCTCGCAAACGCCGTTTTCGGCCCTGGCCCTGGTTGAGCTGGCGCACCGTGCCGGTATTCCCAAAGGCGTGCTCAGCGTGGTCACCGGCAGCGCCGGCGACATCGGCGGCGAGCTGACCAGCAACCCGATCGTGCGTAAATTGTCCTTCACCGGCTCCACCGAGATCGGTCGCCAGTTGATGGCTGAATGCGCCAAGGACATCAAGAAGGTCTCCCTGGAATTGGGCGGCAACGCGCCGTTCATCGTGTTCGACGACGCTGACCTGGATAAGGCCGTCGAAGGCGCGATCATTTCCAAGTACCGCAACAACGGTCAGACCTGCGTGTGCGCCAACCGCCTGTATATCCAGGATTCGGTGTACGACGCGTTTGCCGAAAAACTCAAAGTGGCCGTGGCCAAGCTCAAGATCGGCAACGGTCTGGAAGAAGGCACAACCACCGGCCCGCTGATCGACGAAAAAGCCGTGGCCAAGGTCAAAGAGCACATTGCCGATGCCCTGAGCAAAGGCGCCAAGCTGCTGGCCGGTGGCAAGGCGATGGAAGGCAACTTCTTCGAGCCGACCATCCTCACCGACGTGCCGAAAAACGCCGCTGTGGCCAAGGAAGAAACCTTCGGGCCACTGGCGCCGCTGTTCCGTTTCAAAGACGAAGCCGAAGTGATCGCCATGTCCAACGACACCGAATTCGGCCTGGCCTCGTACTTCTACGCCCGCGACCTGGGCCGTGTGTTCCGTGTGGCTGAAGCCCTGGAATACGGCATGGTCGGCGTCAACACCGGGTTGATCTCCAACGAAGTGGCGCCGTTCGGCGGCATCAAGGCCTCGGGCCTGGGCCGTGAAGGCTCCAAGTACGGGATCGAGGATTATCTGGAAATCAAATACCTCTGCCTGGGCATCTAAGCCCTGTAAGAGATTGCAACAGACGCAAAGGGCACGAGAGCGCTGTCCCTTTGCGTGTTTCACGTCGTTATTCGCAGTGGCCGGGAAAGCTGTGGCAGTCGATCATCGCATGCTGCCGTAGTTGCCTCCCCGTCACCTATCCTTGAACCACGCCGCCCGATGAGCGGCGAATGAGGACTTTATGAGCAAGACCAACGCATCCCTGATGAAACGCCGCGAAGCCGCTGTACCGCGCGGTGTTGGCCAGATTCACCCGATCTTCGCCGAATCGGCGAAGAACGCCACCGTGACCGACGTTGAAGGTCGCGAGTTCATCGACTTCGCCGGCGGTATCGCCGTGCTCAACACCGGCCACGTGCACCCGAAAATCATCGCGGCGGTGACCGCGCAGCTGAACAAGCTGACCCACACCTGCTTCCAGGTACTGGCCTACGAGCCCTACGTGGAAGTCTGCGAAAAAGTCGCGGCCAAGGTGCCAGGTGATTTCGCCAAGAAAACCCTGCTGGTCACCACTGGTTCCGAAGCGGTGGAAAACGCCGTGAAAATCGCCCGCGCCGCCACTGGCCGTGCTGGGGTGATCGCCTTCACCGGCGCTTACCACGGCCGCACCATGATGACCCTGGGCCTCACCGGCAAAGTCGTGCCTTACTCGGCCGGCATGGGCCTGATGCCAGGCGGTGTGTTCCGTGCGCTGTATCCGAACGAACTGCACGGTGTGAGCGACGACGACGCCATCGCCAGCATCGAGCGCATCTTCAAGAACGACGCCGAGCCGCGTGATATCGCTGCGATCATCATCGAGCCGGTGCAGGGTGAGGGCGGGTTCTACGTCGCGCCTAAATCGTTCATGAAGCGCCTGCGCGAGCTGTGCGACAAGCACGGCATCCTGCTGATCGCCGACGAAGTGCAAACCGGTGCCGGTCGTACCGGTACCTTCTTCGCCATGGAACAGATGGGCGTTGCCGCCGACCTGACCACCTTTGCCAAATCCATCGCCGGCGGCTTCCCGCTGGCCGGTGTGTGCGGCAAGGCCGAATACATGGACGCCATCGCCCCGGGCGGCCTGGGCGGCACCTATGCCGGCAGCCCGATTGCCTGCGCCGCCGCACTGGCGGTGATGGAAGTGTTCGAAGAAGAGCACCTGCTGGACCGCTGCAAGGCCGTCGGCGAGCGCCTGGTGACTGGCCTCAAGGCCATCCAGGCCAAATACCCGGTGATCGGCGAAGTGCGTGCCCTGGGCGCGATGATCGCGGTGGAACTGTTCGAAGATGGCGACAGCCACAAACCGAACGCCGCAGCCGTTGCTGCGGTGGTGGCCAAGGCGCGTGACAAGGGCCTGATCCTGCTGTCCTGCGGTACCTACGGCAACGTGTTGCGCGTGCTGGTGCCGTTGACCTCGCCGGACGAGCAATTGGACAAGGGCCTGGCAATCATTGAAGAGTGCTTTGCCGAGCTGTAAGCGGCAAGCCACAAGCTGCAAGTAATAAACGCTTGCAGCTAGTCGTTCCCACCTTGCTGCGCAAAGAAGCCGCCCCGTGAGCAAAAAACGCATATGCGGTTTTTTGTTCACGGGGCGGCTTCTTGCGTGATGTGCAGGCATTACCGCTGGCCTGCTGCACCTCTTACCACATCCAGGACGGGGCAGGGCCGACCTGGCGCCGGCAAGCCGATGGAACATCGCACGAGGCTTTCCTGCCGGTGTCTTTATCTGACGGGCTCATCCCAACTCATTAAGCGAAGCGGATGACATACATCTGCCTGCGGATCAGGCAGAGTTCCTGCTATCCACCCGTATGTGCAGGAGGTTTTTCACTCATGGCTCAACCTCATTGCTTCTTCCAAGGCAAAACTGTCGCAGAGCTTTCCCGACAGGTGCGCAACCAAGAGGTACGTTGCGTTCAACTCACTCAGGCGGCGTTGGACGCTATCCATCAACAGAACCCTGCGATCAATGCCTTCGTCTCGCTTAACGTGGCTGAGGCACTCCACACCGCACAATTGCTCGATAGGGAGATCGACGAGGGTCAGTATCGCGGGCCGCTGCACGGTATCCCCATCGCAATCAAGGACAACATCGATACTCGGGGCATGCCTACGACGTATGGTTCTCACCTGTTTCAAAACCACTGGCCTACGACTGATGCGCGTTGTGTCGCCCTGCTCAGGGCAGCCGGGGCGGTGGTGGTTGGTAAAACGCTGACCAGTGAGTTTGCGCTCGGCCCAACGGGCGAATTTTCATTTCAGGGGCCGTCTCACAATCCTCACGACCTGAACAGGGTCACGGGTGGGTCCAGCGCAGGGAGTGCCGCAGCGGTTGCCGGGGGCATGGTCCCCATCGCGATCGGCACTGATACCGCAGGGTCCATTCGTATTCCAGCGTCTTTTTGTGGCGTGGTTGGGTTCAAGCCTAGTTACGGGCGCATTTCTCTTGAGGGGGTTTACCCTGTCAGCGCCACCCTGGACCATGTCGGTCCACTGGCTCAATGTGTAGAAGACATTGCCATACTGCTGGAGGTACTTAGCGTCTCGCCAATAAGCTGCGTGAAACCTGCCGACAAACCTCGGGCGGTATGGGTGGACCCCAGGGCGATCCACGATGTGGACGAGCGCGTGCTTGCATGCTGCCGTGCACGATTCCACGCGATATTTGATACGGGACAACGGACCGTCGATTTCGAAGCGCTGATTCCAGCGGTTCAAAGTGCTTTTAAAACCATTCTGCTCGCCGAGGCTTACGCCGTGCACAGGGCGTACCTGGAGGATGAGGGCAGCCATTTCAGCAGTGAGCTGAGAACTCGCCTCGCACCCGGCAAAGCGATTAGCGCCTGGCAGTATCTGAATGCGCTGGGAAGCCGCAAGTTGCTGCAGAGCCAAGTGGCTGAACTATTCAAAGCAACCGATTTGCTGGTAATGCCATCCACCGCGATTACGCCACCACGGTTTGGTCTCAAGAGCATCACTGTCAACGGCGTTGAACATCCCATTCGAGAGGCCATCAATGGCTTGACGAGCGTCTGGAACCTGCTTGGTTTACCCGCCATCAATGTCCCCGCTGGCACCGTGGATGGTCTGCCCTGCGGGTTGCAAATCATTGCTGGCCCGAACCAGGATGAAAAGTTGTTGGCGTGGCTGGCGGCGCTGCAGGTTTAGTCTGCGCGCTCCGGGGTTGGCGGCTGCGAACCTGGGCGACGATGCAGGCATCACTGCCGCCATCGTAGGTCAGGTTGCAGGTGTGTATTACGGTGCGCAGGGCATTCTGCAGGTCTGGTTAAACGCACTGTGGATGCTGGGCCAGATCCACGCCATTGCCTTGGCGCTGATGCAGGTGACGCACCAGGAAACCAGCCCATTCTGATGCGTTAATCCGCAATTACCATACCGATCAAAGGTACGATCAACACCGTACTGATCGCCATGGACAATACGTTGCCGATATACGGATGCATGTAGTCAGGCAGGCGCCCGGCAATTGCGCAGGCCAGCGGCGGGGCGATCAGGGCTCCCAGCAATGCGCTGGTTACAATCACTGTCGCGTTTCCGCCATAGGTCAAGACGGCAGCGGGCACCACAGACACGAGAGGTACATAGGTTGGGTACCAACCACGCTCGCGCCATTGCCGGCGCCACAGGATGATGCCGATCAGAGAAGTCAGCGCTTGACCTGCAATCAGGTGTGGCAACCATCCAGATCCATAAGCGGGGCTCATTGGATTTAATGCATAGGCCAGCAATACCCCGGCGAGCAAACCCAGGCTGGCCCACTCATTGCCAAAGAATGGGGCTTCGGAGAAGTCCGCCAGCACGCGACGTAACGTCCAGCGTATGCCGTAGTCGGGTGTTTTCAGCGGGGCGGGGGGAGGGATGCCGGCCTTGGTTTCAGTTGCACGGCTGACCAGCGCCGGAAGTGCGCGGCAGAGTAAAAATGCGACCACGCTACCTAACGCCATGCCCAGGACATTGCCAATCACCACTGGCAAACCCAGGGGAATACAGAAGTAGTTGACCATCAACAGGCAGCTCGGCGTCACCAGAATCGCGCCGAGCAAGGCGCCGTTGAGCGTGACCTTCCATCCCCCGCCAAACAGCAACACCATGGCCGCCGGAAGTGACACAAATGCAGCGAACGTTGGTTGCCAGGAATCCGCTGTCAGGGTCCAGCCCCAGATCGCGTTGCTCAGCAGCAGTCCCAGCAATGAACTGGTCACCAACCAAGGCCAGAGCCCCGTGCCGTAGGCGATGCTGAAGCCTTGCCAGGCTTGCGCGTACCGACTGGCCCAGTAACCGAAAGCACCACCGAGCAGCAGA
Organism: Pseudomonas sp. 44 R 15; assembly: GCF_900004965.1. Classification (NCBI taxonomy): domain Bacteria; kingdom Pseudomonadati; phylum Pseudomonadota; class Gammaproteobacteria; order Pseudomonadales; family Pseudomonadaceae; genus Pseudomonas; species Pseudomonas sp. 44 R 15. The sequence goes on along the minus strand of NZ_CVTU01000098.1, from coordinate 90,159 downwards.
CCGAGTGATGCGAACTCGTGTTTGTAGAAGGCCACTTCGCTGATATCGCCGACCACCCAACGTAACCACGCTATTGGCGAGGGCAGGCTGTCCATCATGTCGTTGTAACCTGGCCAGAGTACCGGTGCCGAGGTGGAGTAAGACACCGACAACGCAGTGAGTGACGCGATCAGGATGAGCGTGGCCGAGATCAGCATGACAAGGTGGCGAACAGATGAGTCCGATGACACTTTTGTGGGTATGTAATCCATGATCGACCCTCCGTCAGCGTGGCAGGCACGGGTGAAGGTGGTAGCCGAGCATCGTGTCATACAGGTCGCTCCGGCGATCCCGTTGCAGGTCGTTAAGGCTGTTCCAGATCGGCGCGCTGCGGGCGCTGGACAAGTCGATGTCGGCGTAAATGATCGCTTGCTCGTCGGATGAGGCGATTTTGCCGATGGGCCAACCGTTGGTGCCGGCAATCAGCGAGCACCCCAGGTAACGCGCATCCTGTTCTTCCCCGATGCGGTTGGCGGCAGCAATGAACACGTTGTTGGCGTGGGCGGCGGTCATGGTCAGGTAAGAGGCCATGCATTTGCCCGCTTCGTCGAACAGGGGCGGCGGGGTCCACACCCAGTTGTTCAGGCTGCAAATGATGTCGGCGCCTTGCTGAGTCAGTATGCGTGGGACTTCGGGGAACCAGATGTCCCAGCAGATCAGTAAGCCTATGCGGCCTATGGATGTTTCAAATACGGGGAATCCAAGGTTGCCAGGGGTGAACCAGAGTTTTTCCTTGTTCCAGAGGTGGGCCTTGCGGTATTTGCCAATCAGGCCATCGGGGCCCAGCAGCACTGCCGTGTCGAACAGCTGCATGCCTTCGCGCTCGGCCAGGCCCGCCACAAGATGTATTTGGTGAGCCTGGGCGAAGTCCATCCACGCCCGCAGGCTGGGACCGCCTGGAACGGGTTCGGCATGTAGATAGGCATCATGGCGATTGTTGAATAGATAACCGGTATTGGCCAACTCCGGAAGCACAATCAGATTGGCGCCATTGTTCATCGCTTGCAGGGCAAGGCTGAGGCTGGTTTCCAGGTTGGAGGCGCGATTGTGGGTACCGACTTGCGGATCAAATTGCACAACGGCGACGCGTACCGGGCTCGTGGAATCGTTCATCGTGTAGACCTCTTTTTATTGTTATGAGCCCACCGGATCAGGTGGGCGTTTAATAGAAAGTCTTTTTTGCTTGTGCGTCAGTAGGCTGTTTCCGTTAGGGTCGTAGGCAGCTGCTCTATCGATTTGGCGGCCCTTGGTACCGGGGATATTCATCCAGGGTAAAGCCCCCATTGAACTTGGCGAGGGTGGTACTGCAGAGGTTGATCACTGCGTCGACGGCGCCACGTAGGCACGGCTCGGTCCAGCCCGCATCCACGGAAAACGATTCCCCGGCCAGATAAAGGCCGCTGACATGGGCATAGTCCCGGTTGTACTGCATCAAGCTGACTGCGTCGTAGTAGGTCCCCGCGCGATAGAGCTTGGCGCACCCTAGTGCGTTCTTGTCGGTCACCCAGCGTTGGACGATGGCGTTTTGTTTGTCGATGTAGGGCGATATCGCCGTTTTGATATTGGCGCTGCGTAAGAGGATGCGGTCCAGTTCCGTGACGCACTTATCGACCAAGGTTTGGTCGTCGAAAGAAGCCAGTTTGGTCGCGTCGTCCTCCCAGGTGTAACTGAGCAAGATGCAGTCATAGGGATAGGCGTTGTGGTAGCGGTAGGTGTACACATCGTGGATGAAACTGTCGGTGACCATGATCTGGGGGATTTTTTTGTTTTTCGACAGAAAGCTTTTCTTGAGCGGCGCATAGACCTTGCAACTGGTTTCCCAGTGGGCGGTTTTGTAAGCATTGGTGACGGAATACGGCAGCATCGCCTGGCTGAAGTTTTCCAGCTGAATGTGTGTTTCGATAATCCAGGATGGCAGTGTCATGATCACGGCATCGAAATCTTCATGGCGTTCTGATGTGGCTGTGGGACTGCTGACCTGCCAGTCATAGGTCAAGCGGATTTGGCCGTTTTCAAGCTTGGTCAAGCGAGTCACTGAGGTGTCGGTAAGAAAGCCCTTCCCGCGTTGCCGACTGTGATCATAGAAGGACTTGCCGTCTAACTTGGCCTCCATAAAAAGCAGGCACTCGTCCAGTGCCGTTAGCCCCAGGTAGCGCGGCGCATCGAACGGTAAGTCATTGCAGTCTTTGAGGGTGGTTTCCCCTAGATACGGTGACGGAGCGGGATTGCCGTTAATGCCGACGCGCCCATGCACCAGTTGGAGTTGACTGCTGAAACCGAAGATCGCAGTACGTAAAGGGTAGAGGCAGCACACGTCATAAAACGCCCCCCAACTGCCATCGCCGATACCGATGGAATAGAAAAGGGTGGACTCTTCCTGGGTCATGCCGAGACCGCCAAAGTCCTCAGGAGTACGGGCGCTCCACGTAACGCTCGCCAACGCCACCAAGTCACGAAAGGACAGGCTCTGGTAACGCGCGACGATAGCGGCCCATAAGGATTCCCATAGTGGCGTGCCATACATCTGGGCGACTTCGTGCGTCATCTGATCGGCAAAACGGCGCCACTTGGCATACACCTCCTGCAATTTTTCTGTTGGAGGTGGCGTGTGGCCTTGCGGGTTTTTCCAGATAAGCATCTGTGGCTGTGGCGTTCCCTCAAGTAACCCTTCGCGCAGGTAAATGCCGGTGTTGCGTACATGCGATGTGCCTGGGTTGGGAAAGTCGGACAGCTGCAGTTCAAAGAATTTGCAATAGTAGGCCAGCAGCGTTTGCCCATCTAAAGGCGATTCACCTGCCTGATTGAACATGGGCATGCGCATGGCGCCCATCTCGAAGGGGGTCTGGCCCAGCAGTGGAGATTGGCCGCGATTGAGCATCGATAGGTGACGCCCGCCAACCCGGTGAGACTGTTCCAACAATGTGACGTTGTTGAATCCGCACCGGAGTAATTCGCGCGCAGCGGTCAATCCGGTGATGCCAGCGCCAACGATGCAGATTTTGTAATCGGGTTGGGTTGCCTGGGCGATGCCAAAATCTTGTTCGACCAATTTGCGATAGTTGAAGCACAAGTCCGGAGGACTTGGGAACCGGCCTCGCCATGACGATGGGGCGTGGGCTGTTAAGTGCTTGGCGACCAGGGCGGGGTAGTCGTAGGTGGATCCGATGGTCATGGTTCATGCTCCAGAGTCTGCCCGGTCGGGAGGAATGACCGGCGGCAATGGCGAATGAATTTAGTACCGCGAGGAGGTGGCGGGGGGGTAGATCTTTGTGGTGAGGGTTGGGAGTCGGCTGGAGCGCGGGGCTGCCATCTTTCGACGGTCGTCCTACAGAGAAAATGCTATGAGTGATTGTTGTAGCCCAAGCGCAAAATGCGTTTTGGCGCAAGCTGCGCAGTGTGGAATAGAGACCTTGAAAAAAGCTGCGGGCAAGCCCCGTATTGGCCCCGACCTAACCCGCAATCACGCGGTTCTTGCCCTGACGCTTGGCCTCATACATCGCCGCATCGGCGCGGCCGAACAGTTTGTCCAGGGTTGAGTCATCTTCGCGCAGGCTGGTCAATCCCTGGCTGACCGTCACGGTAAACGCGTGACCTTCGACACTGAAACTCAGCGCCTGGATTTCCTTGCCCAGTCGCTCGGCCACCTGCAGGGCCATCTCCGGGGCGCAGCCGGGCAGTATGGCGGCGAATTCTTCGCCACCGATGCGCCCGAACAGATCGCCACGACGCAACACACCACGCCCGCTTTCGGCGATGCGCCGCAGCACCTGGTCGCCTTCCAGATGGCCGTAGGTGTCGTTGATGTCTTTGAAATCGTCGATGTCCAGCAGCAGGAATGCCAGCGGCGTGCCCTGCGCACAGGCGCTGTCAAAGGCCTGGTTGGCGAGCTCGAAGAAGTGCCGGCGGTTGCTGCTCTGGGTCAGCACATCGGTGGTGGCCAGGCGATGCAGTTCCAGCTCCAGGTGCTTTTTTTCGGTGATGTCCTCGGCGATGCCCACGACGATCATCGGCTTGCCCGGCTCGGCCTGCTGGTTGATGTAGCACTTGTCACTGAGCCAGCGGATCTGCCCGTCGAGCGTGACGATGCGGTATTCGCGGTCTTCCACGGCGCCCTGCTCCAATACACGGGCCAGGCTGTGTTCGGCATAGTCGAGGTCTTCGGGGTGGATGCTGTTGCGCCATTCCCGATGGTCGGCCAGGAGCAAACCGGCGCTGCGGCCGAATATCCGTTCGTAGGCGGGGCTGACGTACAGCACGCGACGGGTTTCCCAATCGATGGCCCACAGCACGGCGTTCACGCTCACCAGCAGCGAGCTGAGCAGCTGCTCACGCGCACTCAGGCGCTCGACCTCACCCTGGGCATGCATCAGCGCCAACAGCGTCGACGCGGCCGCCGGGCGCGGTGGCTGGGCAGAGGACACATCAGGCGTGCAGGGCTTTTCGTGAACCATCGGAACAACTCTCTCTGGGCGCGCCGCAGGATGGAACAGCGGTCACTACAAGCGGTCACCATGATGGCGAAGTGTTCTTTGAGAGAGGGGAATTGCGGTGAAGTTCCGTGATCGGGCTCGATTGGCGGTGCCCGGAAAATGGCGTCAGAAAGCCAATGTGCGGGAGGGCGAGCCCTCCCGCCGTCGCGTCAGACCCCCGCAGGGCGCAGTGAATAGGTCTTCAATTGGTGGGCAAAATCGCGCAGGGATTGGATACCGCTGGCTTCGGCTTCATGTACCCATTCCTTGATCGCCGCGAGCATGTCGTGGCCGTTGGTGCTGGTCTTGAGCCAGATCTGCTGCAGCGCCAGACGCTTCTCGTAGATCACGCTCAGTGCCTGGCTGTGCTCCAGCATGCTTTGGATGCGCACATGGTGGCGATCGCTCAGCAGGCTGGTTTCCCGCGACAGCAGGCGCTTGGCGCGGTGGAACTGGTGGCGGACCGAGTGATCGACTTTTTCCAGCTCCTGCTTGACCAGCGGGCCGATGACCAATTTGCGGTATTGGGCCATGATCTGGAAGCGGTTGTTGAGGATCGCCATGGCGGTGTCCATGTCCAGGTGGCCCTTGCCTTCGACGCGGTGGGCGATCGGTGCGACGCGCTGCACCTTGGCCAGGCGCAGGAAGCTGAACACCTTGATCCAGGCCCAGCCCAGGTCGAACTCCCATTTCTTGACCGACAACTTGGCCGAGTTGGGGTAGGTGTGATGGTTGTTGTGCAGCTCTTCACCGCCCACGATGATGCCCCATGGCACCAGGTTGGTGGCGGCATCGCGGCATTCGAAGTTGCGATAGCCCACGGCATGGCCCAGGCCGTTGATCACACCGGCGGCCCAGAACGGAATCCACATCATCTGGATCGCCCAGATGGTGATGCCGATGGTGCCGAACAGCAGCAGGTCGATCACGCCCATGAGCGCCACGCCCAGCAGCGGGAAACGCGTGTACAGGTTGCGTTCGATCCAGTCGTCCGGGCAGTTCTTGCCGTAGATGCGCAGGGTCTCGGGGTTTTCCGCCTCGGCGCGGTACAGCTCGGCGCCTTTGCGCAGCACGGTGGACAGGCCCTTGATCACCGGGCTGTGGGGGTCATCGACGGTTTCGCATTTGGCGTGGTGCTTGCGGTGGATAGCGGTCCACTCGCGGGTGTTCTGCGCCGTGGTCAGCCACAGCCAGAAGCGGAAGAAGTGTTTCAGGCCGGCATTGAGCTCGAGCGAGCGATGGGCTGAATAACGGTGCAGATAGACCGTGACCCCAATAATGGTCACGTGGGTCATCAACAGCGTGACTGCCACCAGTTGCCAGGCTGACAGGTCAAGAAAACCGTTGTACCACATAGGCTGTATGGCCCTCAGATAAAGTAAAGAACAGCTCACGCATTATCACTAAGCCTACAGAGAAAACCAGCCGCTCTTTCAGATAGGAGTGACTGGATGTTTCTTATTCTATAATCCTCAGCCTTCGTAGGGCGATTCTGTTTTTTGGTAAGGATTACTGACCATATGCTGTTTACATACCGAGGAGCCCTACGTGCGGGGCTGGTATACCTGCTGATTTCCATTGTATGGCTCAGGCTCAGCCACCACTTATTGATCAACTTTATCGATGAACCCCAGGCGTTGGCGCATTGGCTGCAACTGCGTAGCTATGTCTGGGTGGGCCTGAGCGCGCTGGCTATCTACCTGATGGGCGTGCGTTTCGCCCGTGTCCACCAGCTGCAACAACCCCTGAAGGAAAACCATGAGCGCCTGCAACAGGCCGCTGCGGTATTTGATTGCACCCGTGAAGGGGTGCTGGTCACCGATGCCCGAGGCCTGATCGTGCACGTCAATCGGGCGTTCATGGAGATCACCGGCTACCGGCGCGAAGACGTCATGGGCAAGCCCCCCAGCCTGTTCAAGTCCGGGCGCCATTCGTCGAATTTTTATCGGCAGATGTTCCAGACCCTCGAGCGCAGCGGTGAATGGAGCGGGGAAATCTGGAACCGACGCCAAAGCGGAGAAATTTACCCACAGTGGCAAACCATCCGCGTCATCCGCGATGAGCAAGGCCGCATCAGCCACTATGTCGCGGTGTTCTCGGACATCAGCGCCATCAAGGACTCCGAACACGAACTGGCGCACCTGGCTCATCATGACCCGCTCACCGACTTGCCCAACCGCTTGCTGTTCACCGATCGCGCCGAGCAGGCCTTGGCCTCGGCGCAAGTGCACAAACGTGGCTGTGCATTGCTGCTGCTGGACCTGGACCACTTCAAGATCATCAATGACAGCCTGGGCCACAATGTGGGCGATCAACTGCTCAAGCTGGTGGCCGAGCGTCTGAAGGGGCTGTTCAGGCCTGGGGTGACCCTGGCGCGTCTGGGCGGCGACGAGTTCGCCGTATTGGCGGAGAGTTGCCCGCAGGTGATGCAGGCGGCGGCCCTGGCGCAGCGCATGCTCGACGCCATGAAGGAGCCGTTTGTGTTCGACGGCAACCAGCTGTTTATCAGCGCCAGCATCGGCATCAGCCTGTTCCCCAGCGATGCGCTGAGCGCCGAGCAATTGCTGCGCAACGCTGATTCGGCGCTGTTCAAGGCCAAGCATGCGGGCCGTGAAGGCTACGCCCTGTACACCGAGGAGCTGACCGCTCACGCGCAGAATCGGGTGGAAATCGCCAGCGAACTGCGCCGCGCCCTTGAGCAACAGGAACTGCGCGTCTACTACCAGCCGGTGCACGGTCTGCAGGACGGCCGCCTGATTGGCGTCGAAGCGCTGGTGCGCTGGCAGCACCCGGAGCGCGGCCTGGTGCCGCCGGGCGAGTTCATCCCCATCGCCGAGCGCACCGGGTTGATCGCCGACATCGATGCCTGGGTGATGAACCAGGCCTGCCGCCAGATGTGCCAATGGCTGGCGGACGGCGCGCCGTTGGGGTTTATCGCGATCAACGTGTCCAGCCGGCTGTTTGCCCGGCGCGAACTCTACGAACACGTGGGCCAGGTGCTTCACGATACAGGCCTGGACCCGGTCTTCCTTGAGCTGGAAGTCACCGAAAGCGCGGTGATGGACGACCCGGAAGTGGCCCTTGAACAGCTGCACCGCCTGCGCGAGCTGGGGTTACGCCTGGCCATCGACGACTTCGGCACCGGCTATTCCTCGCTGCTGCGCCTCAAGCGCCTGCCGGTGCAGAAACTCAAGATCGATCAGGGCTTTGTCGCAGGCCTGCCGTGGGATGAAGACGACGCCGCCATCGTGCGCGTGGTCATCGCCCTGGCGAAAAGCATGGGCATGCAGGTGCATGCCGAAGGGATCGAGCAGGTGGAGCAGGCCCGGTTCCTGCTGGACCAGGAATGCGACATGGGGCAGGGGTACTGGTTTGGAAAGCCGGTGCCGGCCGATGAGATAGATTGGACCCGGGCACCCCCTATCCAGAGTTGAAATACAGTCAAAATGTGGGAGGGGGCTTGCCCCCGATGGCAGTGTGTCAGCCAAGACTGACTAACCTGACACACCGCTATCGGGGGCAAGCCCCCTCCCACATTGGAACTGCACAAGGCTTTATTTCAGTGCTGTGGTTCAAAACCCACGCGCAACCCCACGCCCCAACAGAAAATTCTTTCTGGTTATATAAACATTCTTAAATAGTATTTTTAAGAATATCCCCGCTTATCTACTATCGCTCTCACGCCGCAAGCAGTGCCGCCACTGCCAGGCACTATTCATTTCAGGAGCGAGACCATGAGCGCATCTCTACGTAGCGTCGACGGCCAGGACGAAGCAGCCATTTTGCGTGAGATCCAGAGCGCCCTGCGCGATCTGCGGTTTGGCGCGGTGGAAATCACCGTACACAACGCTCAAGTGGTACAGATCGAACGCAAGGAAAAATTCCGCCTGCAGAACCCGGGTAACAAACCGAGCTGAGCAGCAACGGCGATAGACCCGCAATTATAAAAAAAGCCAACACTCAAGAATTTTCAGGAGCTTCTATGTCGTCGATTCGCCGTTATGCCCTGGCCGCGCTGGCCAGTGCCGTGTTTGCCGGTTCCGCCGTTGCCAAGGACTACGAGTTGCTCAACGTCTCGTACGACCCCACCCGTGAGCTGTACCAGGACTACAACGCTGAGTTCACCAGCTTCTGGAAACAGTCCCACCCGGGCGACAACGTGAAGATCCAGCAATCCCACGGTGGTTCGGGCAAGCAAGGCCGCGCGGTGATCGACGGCCTGCGCGCCGACGTGGTAACCCTGGCCCTGGCCGGCGACATCGACGAAATCGCCAAGCTGGGCAAGACCCTGCCGGAAAACTGGCAAACCCGCCTGCCGGACGCTAGCACCCCGTACACCTCGACCATCGTGTTCCTGGTGCGCAAGGGCAACCCCAAAGGCATCAAGGACTGGGGCGACCTGATCAAGAAAGACGTGTCGGTGATCACGCCTAACCCGAAAACCTCCGGCGGTGCGCGCTGGAACTTCCTCGCCGCCTGGGCCTATGGCCTGAAGACCGGCGGCAGCGAAGCCAAGGCCCAGGAATACGTTAAAGAGCTGTTCAAGCACGTGCCGATCCTCGACACCGGCGCACGCGGTTCGACTATCACCTTCGTCAACAACGGTCAGGGCGACGTGCTGCTGGCCTGGGAAAACGAGGCGTTCCTGGCCCTCAAGGAAGACGGCGGCGCCGACAAGTTCGACATCGTCGTGCCGTCCCTGTCGATTCTCGCCGAGCCGCCGGTGGCCGTGGTCGACAAGAACGCCGAGAAAAAGGGCAATACCGAGATCGCCACCGAATACCTCAAGCATCTATACAGCCCGGCGGGCCAGGAGATTGCGGCGAAAAACTTCTACCGCCCACGCGATGCGAAAGTCGCCGCCAAATACGCTCAACAGTTCCCTGAACTGGATCTGGTCACCATCGACAAAGACTTCGGCGGCTGGAAAACTGCCCAACCGAAGTTCTTTAACGACGGTGGCGTGTTCGACCAGATCTACACGGCGCAATAAACCAAAGTACCTGTAGGAGCGAGCTTGCTCGCGAAGGTCGTCAACGATAACGCGTACATTCTGAATGAGCGCGGTGCCCTTGATTCTTTCGCGAGCAAGCTCGCTCCTACAATGGTTTCTACCCTTTAACCAAGGACTCTTATGTCGCGTCGTATTTCCCCCGTCATACCCGGCTTCGGGCTGACGCTGGGCTACACCGTGGTGTACCTCAGCCTGATCGTACTCATCCCCCTGGCGGCGATGTTTGTGCACGCCGCTCAACTCACCTGGGATCAGTTCTGGGCCATCATTTCCGCACCCCGCGTGCTGGCGGCGTTGAAATTGAGCTTCAGCACCGCCTTGTACGCCGCGCTGATCAACGGCGTGATCGGCACCCTGCTGGCCTGGGTGCTGGTGCGCTACACCTTCCCCGGCCGCAAGATCATCGATGCGATGATCGACCTGCCGTTCGCCTTGCCCACCGCCGTGGCCGGTATCGCGCTGACCGCGCTGTACGCGCCCAACGGCCTGGTGGGCCAGTTCGCCGCCGACCTGGGTTTCAAGATCGCCTATACGCCGCTGGGTATCACCCTGGCGCTGACCTTCGTGACCTTGCCGTTCGTGGTGCGCACCGTGCAGCCGGTACTGGCCGATATCCCGCGGGAAGTCGAAGAAGCCGCCGCCTGCCTGGGCGCCAAGCCATTGCAAGTGTTCCGCCATATCCTCGTACCGGCCCTGTTGCCGGCCTGGCTGACCGGTTTCGCGCTGGCGTTCGCCCGGGGCGTCGGTGAGTACGGCTCGGTGATTTTCATCGCCGGCAACATGCCGATGAAAACCGAAATCCTGCCGTTGCTGATCATGGTCAAACTCGACCAGTACGACTACCGTGGCGCCACCTCTATCGGGGTGCTGATGCTGGTGGTTTCCTTTGTCCTGCTGCTGCTGATCAACTTGTTGCAGCGGCGCATCGAACGTCCATAAGGAGGCGCGGAACATGTCCCAATCGTCTATATCCGCCGCGTCCTCGGCCAACGCCGCCCGGCGTGGCAGCGCGACCTCGCGACGCGTCCTGATCGGCCTTGGCTGGCTGGTGTTTGCCCTGTTCCTGCTGCTGCCGCTGCTGATCGTGGTGTCCCAGGGCCTGAAGAACGGCCTCGGCGCGTTCTTCACCGCGATCCTTGAACCGGATGCGCTGTCGGCGTTGAAACTCACGGTGATCGCCGTGGTGATCTCCGTGCCGCTCAACCTGGTGTTTGGCGTCAGCGCCGCGTGGTGCGTAAGCAAATATTCATTCCGTGGCAAAAGCATCCTGGTGACGCTGATCGACTTGCCGTTCTCGGTGTCCCCGGTGATTGCAGGCCTGGTCTACGTGCTGATGTTCGGCGCCCAGGGCTTTTTCGGCCCCTGGTTGCAGGACCACGACATCCAGATTGTGTTCGCCTTGCCCGGCATCGTGCTGGCGACCATCTTCGTCACCGTGCCGTTCGTGGCCCGTGAGCTGATCCCGCTGATGCAGGAGCAGGGCACCCAGGAAGAAGAAGCCGCGCGCTTGCTCGGTGCCAACGGCTGGCAGATGTTCTGGCATGTCACCGTCCCGAACATCAAGTGGGGCCTGATCTACGGCGTGGTGCTCTGCACCGCGCGGGCCATGGGGGAGTTCGGCGCGGTGTCGGTGGTGTCCGGCCATATCCGCGGCGTGACCAACACGCTGCCGCTGCATGTCGAGATTCTCTACAACGAATACAACCACGTCGCCGCCTTCGCGGTGGCCAGCCTGTTGCTGATCCTGGCGCTCTTCATCCTGCTGCTCAAGCAGTGGAGCGAGAACCGAATCAACCGCCTGCGCAACAGCGCCGGTGAGGAATAAGTCATGTCGATCGAAGTCCGTAATGTCAGCAAGAACTTCAACGCTTTCAAGGCCCTGGACAGCATCAACCTGGATATCCAGAGTGGCGAGCTGGTGGCGTTGCTGGGCCCCTCCGGCTGCGGCAAGACCACCTTGCTGCGCATCATTGCAGGCCTGGAAACCCCGGACGCCGGCAGCATCGTGTTCCACGGCGAGGACGTCTCCGGTCACGATGTGCGTGATCGCAATGTGGGCTTTGTGTTCCAGCACTACGCGCTGTTCCGCCACATGACCGTGTTCGACAACGTTGCTTTCGGCCTGCGCATGAAGCCGAAAAACCAGCGCCCGACCGAAAGCCAGATCGCGAGCAAGGTTCACGAGTTGCTGAACATGGTGCAGCTCGACTGGCTGTCTGACCGTTACCCGGAACAACTCTCCGGTGGCCAGCGCCAGCGTATCGCCCTGGCCCGCGCCCTGGCGGTGGAGCCCAAGGTGCTGCTGCTGGACGAACCCTTCGGCGCCCTCGATGCCAAGGTGCGCAAAGAGCTGCGCCGCTGGCTGGCGCGCCTGCATGAAGATATCAACCTGACCTCGGTGTTCGTGACCCACGACCAGGAAGAGGCCATGGAAGTCGCCGACCGTATCGTGGTGATGAACAAGGGCGTGATCGAGCAGATCGGCTCACCGGGCGACGTCTACGAAAACCCGGCCAGCGACTTTGTGTACCACTTCCTGGGCGACTCCAACCGCTTGCATCTGGGCGAGGACAAACACCTGCTGTTCCGCCCGCACGAGGTGTCGCTGTCACGGCATGAGCTTGAAGATCACCACGCAGCTGAGGTACGGGACATCCGGCCGCTGGGCGCGACTACTCGCGTGACCCTGAAGGTCGAAGGCCAGCCCGAGCTGATCGAAGCGGAAGTGGTGAAGGACCACGACAGCCTGACCGGCCTGACCCGTGGCGAGACCCTGTTCTTCAAACCCAAGGTCTGGCAAAAAGCCTGAGCACACTCCGGAACCGATCGTTCCCACGCTCTGCGTGGGAATGCCTCTGGTGACGCTCTGCGTCACGCTTTGGACGCGGAGCGTCCTGGGCTGCATTCCCACGCAGAGCGTGGGAACGATCAATCGGGGGTAAGCCCCCTCCCACATTTAGATCCCGCTGGGTTTGAGATCGCGGCGTGCCACCGGGCCTGAGCGTTGCTCAATCTGCTGCTTCAGCGCCTGGCGCAACCCCAGCGCAAACGCCAGCTCCGCCACCACAAACAACGGCCCCACGATCAGCCCGGATACGTCATCCACGAACGCCGGCTTCCGGCCTTCGTAGTAATGCCCGACAAACTGAATCACCCAGCCCACCACAAACATCCCGATACCGCTGCTCAACCACACGGTCGTGCTCTGCGCCGCCAGCACGTGGCCGGCCCATACCGACAAGCCCATCAGCAGCGTCATCAAGATTCCCAGGGCCCGTTCCAGGCGCAGGTAAAACCATGCCGAAAACAGCGCCAGCAGCACCGCCGGGGAAATCCACAGCGCGCCCACCGTCCATTCGGGGCGTGACAGCAGCACGGCCACCGCTACCACGATCAAGGGAATGCCGATGAAATGGCTGGCGATATTGCGTGGGTCGCGGTGGTAGGCGGCGTATTGACTGAGGTGGTCGACGAGGCTTTTCATTGTTGTTCCTCCTGTAGGATGTTTGATCATGCCCTGTCAGTCGGCGCCTAACTGTCAACTGGGCGACAATCTTCGGAGTTCCCATGGACACAGGCAAATGGCACGCGCACCTGGCCGGCGGCCACTGGTTTGGCCATCTGCCTGCAGACTTGCAGCATAGCCTGCTGGCGGCGGCGCGGGTGCGCACGCTGACGGCGGGGCAGTTTCTGTTCAAGCGCGGCGATCCGCCGTGTGGCCTGTATGCGGTGCTGGAAGGGGCGGTGCGCATCAGCGCGGTGAATGCCCAGGGCAAGGAAGCGGTGCTGAGCCTGGTGGAGACGCCTCACTGGTTCGGCGAGATCTGCCTGTTCGACAACCTGCCGCGCACCCACGATGCACTCGCCACGGGCCTTTGCACGCTGGCGCAGGTGCCGCAGGCGGCGATGCTCGGCATGCTCGAGCGGCATCCGGCGTATTGGCGCGATGTGGCCCTGTTGATGAGCCACAAACTGCGCCTGTCGTTGATCAATATCGAACAGATGAGCCTGATGCCCGCGTCGGCGCGGCTGGCCCATCGGCTGCTGATGATTGCTCAGGGCTACGGTGAGCGAACGCAGGCGCGCCGGGTGTTGCAACTGCCCCAAGAGGACCTGGCGGCGATGCTCGGCCTGTCGCGCCAGACCACCAACAGCCTGCTCAGGGCACTGGAGCAACAGGGCGTGCTCGGCCTGAGCTACGGGGCCATCGAGATTCTCGACCTCAATGGCCTGCGGCTGGCTGCCGGCCTATGAACCGCGATAGGTGGAGAAGCCATAAGGGCTGAGCAGCAGCGGGATGTGGTAGTGCTGATCAGCCTGCTTGACCTGGAAAATCACCGGCACTTCGGGGAAGAAGGTTTCGCGGTTGGCCTTCTTGTAATAGTCGCCGGTCTTGAACACCACGCGGTACTCGCCCGGCTTCATGCTGCGATCAGCGGGAAACAGTTCGGCGATGCGCCCCTGTTCGTTGGTCACGCCCTGGGACAGCGATTGCCATTGGTCGCCCACGTGTTCTTCCAGGGTGACGTTGACGCCGGCGCTGGGCAGGCCGTTTTCCAGGTTGAGCACATGCACGCTCAGCGGGTTGCCGGCGGCCATGGCCAGGGTGCACAGGCCGCTCAGGCTGAGGGCGGCGAGGGTCATGCTGAGGGTTTTCATCGTGAAGTCCTTTTTGACAGGGGTAATCATGGGGTGATTTTCAGGCCCAGTTGTTCGGCGGCCTGCACGGCGCAGGCTTCGTCCTGCGCGGCGCCGCCGGCACCGGCGATGCCCAGCGCGCCGACCAGCTCGGCGTCGGCAAACAGCGGCACGCCACCGCCGAGCAACAGCAACTCGGGCAAGCTGTTAAGGTTGGCGGCCTCGGGGTTGTTGCGCGCGCGCTCGGCGAACAGCCGGGTCGGGGTTTTGCTCGACAACGCCGTGTAGGCCTTGCGCTGGCTGGCGAGGCTGTTGTGTGGGCCGACGCCGTCGGCGCGCAGGCTCAGCAACAGGTTGCCGCCACGGTCGAGCACGGTCAGCGCGGCGGTGCAGTGCGCCAGGCCGGCATCGGCCAATTGGCGCGCGGTGCGCAGATCCAGCTCGGCGTGGCGTGGCAGTTGCGGCGTGGCCTGGGCGGCAGTCGCCACGGCGAGGCTCAGGAACAAGGCAGTGCGAAACATGGTGAGGGCTCCAAAAGGCAGGCCGTCACGGTAGCCAGTGGACGTGGTCAAAAGCCGCACAATTTGATGACAGGTTTGTAATCAAACCCAGAGGTAAGGCATGCAGGTGTTGTTAGTGGAAGACCAGCCGCAACTGGCGCAACGCATGGCCCAGGGCCTGAGCGAAGCGGGTTTCGGCGTGGAAGTGGCGGCCAACGGCATGGCGGCGCAGCGCTTTGTGGAAAGCACCGAGTACGACCTGGTGATCCTGGACGTGATGCTGCCGGGCCTGAATGCGTGGAAGTTGCAGCAGGCGATTCGCCAGCGCGGAGAAACCCCGGTGCTGTTCCTGACCACGCCTGACGGCATTGAAGATCGGCTGCGTGGGTTGGAATTGCATGAAGACGATTACTTGCTCAAGCCGTTTGACGCCAAAGTGTTGGTGGCGCGGGTGAGGAAATTGTTGCGGCGTGATCGGGGGCGGTGATTGATCCGGGATTTGCAGAGCCTCAAAGACCGCTATCGGGGGCAAGTCGAATCGTCGCACCGCCCCTCCCACACTTAAATGTATTCACAGTTCAAATGTGGGAGGGGGCTTGCCCCCGATGAGGCCCTCAAAAACACCCCCCATTCACCTACCGCAACCCATCCCTGAACTGCCCCGGCGTCATCCCCGTCCAGCGCTTGAACGCCCGGTTGAAACTGCTGGTATCGGCAAACCCCAGCAGATGACTGATCTCGGCCAATGAACACTGCGGATCGCGCAGGTGCAACAGCGCCAGGTTCTGCCGGCATTCATTGAGCAACGCGTCAAACCGGCAACCTTCATCCGCCAGGTGTCGCTGCAGGCTGCGCAGACTCAAATGCAACGCCTGGGCGATCCGCTCCGCGCCGGGTTCGCCGTCGGGCAGTTGCGCCTCGATGGCGGCGCGCACCTTGCGCTCCCAGGTCAGCGGCTGCAGTTGCGCCAGGGTGCGCTTGAGCACGGTTTCATTGTGTTCGGCCAACTCCGGGTTGGCATCGTCCAGGTGGCTGTCGAAGTCCTGGGCGGCGAACTCCAGGCGGTCTTCCTCGGCGCCAAAGAACACCGGCGCGCGAAACACCGTGTGCCAGGGCGCGGGGTCGACCGGTTCCGGGCGCTGCAGGTAAACCGCCAGCGGTGCGTAGTCGCGCCCCAGGCGATTGCGGCAGGTGCGCACATAGATCGCCGCAAACGCATCGATGGCTTCCAGCGCCGGCGCCGGGCTGCCTTCGGGTTGCAGCAGGCGAAAACGGTAGCAGTCGCCGTGTCGGCTCAACTCCAGGCTCAGGGCATCGCTGACCACCTGGTGATAGCGCACGATGCGTTCGAACACTTCGCGCAAACTGCCGCTGGCCACCAGCGCGTAACCCAATGCATGAAAGGTCGTGGGGCTGACAAACCGCGACACCCGCAAGCCAATCGCCGGATCGCCACTGGCCTGCACCGCCAGTGCCCACAGGCGCGTGGTGGCCGACAACGGGTAGCGTGCGTTCGGGTCGTCCATCAGCAACGGGTCGAGCCCGGCCTCAAGGCACAGCGCGGCGCTGTCCAGGCCCAGGGCCTCGAGTTGCTTGCGCAGGGCGCGGGTCCAGCTGGCGAGGGAAGTCGGTTCAGTCATGGCGATTGGCGCTTGCGGTCAACAGGTTGGCGTGCGGAGCTAGCGGCCTGCGCCAGGGTTGGGTGCAGGATGCAGGCATCACTCCACAAGAGAATGGAAGCATGGACGGTACTTGTGCAAGTCCCCAGCAGATGAACGCGCAACAGCGTTCGGCGCATATCCGCGAGGTGGTGCTGGCCGAGGGCGCGCGCCTGCGCCAACGGCACCCCTGGCTGCTGCATCAGGACGCGCTGGGCGCGGGCATCCTGGCGTTCGCATGGGTCGGCATGCTCGGTTCGGCGGCGCTGTATATCAGCGGTCACATGGCCTGGTGGGTATGCCTGCTGCTCAATGCGTTCTTTGCCTCACTCACCCATGAGCTGGAACACGACCTGATCCACAGCATGTACTTTCGCAAGCAGCGCGTGCCCCACAACCTGATGATGGGCCTGGTGTGGCTGGCGCGGCCGAGCACGATCAACCCGTGGATTCGCCGGCACCTGCACCTCAATCATCACAAGGTCTCCGGCACCGAGGCCGATATGGAAGAGCGTGCCATCACCAACGGCGAGCCCTGGGGCATCGCGCGCTTGCTGATGGTGGGCGACAACATGATGTCCGCCATGATCCGCCTGCTGCGCGCCAGGACCTGGCCGCACAGGTTCAGCATCCTCAAGCGCGTGTTGCTGGTGTACGCACCGCTGGCGCTGCTGCATTGGGGCGCGTGGTACATCTTCCTCGGCTTTCATGCCGCCAACGGCATCGCCGGTCTGGTGGGCGCGCCCATCGACTGGTCAGCCGGGACGCTGCAGATGATGCAGGTGATCGATATCGCGGCGGTGGTGATCATTGGCCCCAACGTGCTGCGCACCTTTTGCCTGCACTTCGTCAGTTCCAACATGCATTACTACGGCGATGTGGAACCGGGCAATGTGATCCAGCAGACCCAGGTGCTCAACCCTTGGTGGATGTGGCCGTTGCAGGCGTTCTGTTTCAATTTCGGCAGCACCCACGGCATCCATCATTTCGTGGTGAAGGAGCCGTTCTATATCCGCCAGATGACGGTCAGGGTGGCGCACAAGGTCATGGCCGAGATGGGCGTGCGCTTCAATGATTTCGGCACCTTTGCGCGGGCCAATCGGTTTGAACGCGAAGAGCAACCGGACAGCGACCTCGCGTTCAGCAAGCAATGAATGCCAGCGGCAGGTCGCGAATCTGTTCGCGCACCGGTGGCTGGTAGTGATCGTCGCTGATCAATTCATGCAGCAGTTCTTCGCGCAATTGGTGGAACTCGAAACTGCTGCGCTGGCGCGGATGGGGCAGGGCGATCTCGACCACCTGCTTGATCCGCCCGGGCCGGGGCTCCATCACCACCACGCGGTCGGCGAGGAAAATCGCCTCTTCCACATCGTGGGTCACCAGCACCGTAGTGATTTTGGCGCGGGCGCGAATCGCCAGCAGTTCGTCCTGCATCTGCTGGCGGGTCAGCGCATCCAGCGCGCCGAACGGCTCGTCCAGCAGCAGAATCCGTGGGCTGGCCACCAGGCCACGAGCGATGGCCACCCGTTGCGCCATGCCGCCGGACAGTTGGTGAGGATAGGCGCGGGTGAAGTCGGTGAGGCCCACCAGTTCGATAAAGTCGCCAATGCGTCGGCTGCGCTCGGCCTCGCTCAAGGGTTCATTGACCAGGCCCAGGCCGATGTTCTGCGCCACCGTCAGCCAGGGGAACAAGCGGTGTTCCTGGAACACGATGCCGCGTTCGCTGCCGATGCCGCTCACGGCTTTGCCATCGACCTGGATCTGCCCGCGAAACTGCGTATCCAGCCCCACCAGCAAGCGTAAAAGCGTGGACTTGCCGCAGCCGCTCGAACCGACAATCGCCACAAATTCGCCCTCGGCAATCTCCAGGTTGAATTCGCGGATGGCTTCCAGCTCGACGCCATCCACCTCGAAGGACTTGCCCACATGGTTGAAGCTGACAATCGGTGCGTTCATGCGTGTCTCCAGCCGGTGACGCGGCTTTCAAGGCGTTGGCCGATAAGGTTGAGGGTGGCGCCGGTAAGGCCGACCAGCAGCATGCCGCTCATGATCAAATCCATGCGCAGCAGCTGTTGGGCGCCGATCATCAGGCTGCCGATGCCGCCATTGGACGGCATGAAGTATTCCGCGCCGATGGTGCCCAGCCAGGCGTAGATCAGGCTCAGGCGCAGCCCGGCGAAAATGCCCGGCGCCGCGCCCGGCAGTATCAGGCGGCGCAGCCGTTGGAACAGGTTCAGGCGCAGCACCTGTGCGGCTTCGCTCAGTTGCGGTGACAGGTTCAACACGCTGCGCTGGGTGGCGATAAACAGCGGGAAAAACGCCGCCAGGCCGATAAACACCCATTTGGCCAATTCCCCCAGGCCAAACCAGGCCGTGAGCAACGGCACCCAGGCGAAAATTGCGATCTGGCGCAAGGCGGCCAGGGTAGGGCCGAGGACTCGCTCGCTGCGCGGTGACAAGCCCAGCCACAAGCCGATGGCAAACCCCAGGCTGGCGCCCAATGCCAAGCCGCCCAGGGTGCGCCCCAGGCTTTTGCCCAGCGCGCCCGACAGCGTCCCATCCACGACGCCCGTGGCGGTGGTCTGCAGCACAGTCCATGGGCTCACCAGGATATTCGCATCGACCCAGCCCTGCTGCGTCGCCACTTGCCACAGCGCCAGCAACCCCATGGGCAGCAGCCACGGCTGCAGGCGCTGCCAGCCCTGGTAACGCGGGCCGCGCCGGATGTGCGCGGTGGCCGGATGCGGCCAGTGCACCCATTTGCGATCCAGCCAGCCGACGCCACGGTCCATCACCACGCCCAGCACGCCGATGACCACGATGCACACAAAGACGATGTCGAGCATGAACAACTGGCGTGCCCACACCATCAGGTAGCCGATGCCTTCACTGGAGGCCAGCAGCTCCACCGCCAGCAGCGACGTCCAACCGGCCGCCAGGGCCAGGCGCACACCGGCCATGAACGCCGGCAGTGCGGCGGGCAGAATCAGCCGGCGAATCAGCAGATGGGTGGGCAGCCGCAGCACGCGCGCGGCTTCACGCAACTGCGGCTGCGCATCGCGTACACCAACCAGCGTATGCAGGGTCACGGGTACCACGATCGCCTTGACCAGCACCACCAGTTTCAGGGTTTCGCCGATGCCGAAAAACACCATGAACAACGGGATCCACGCCAGGGTCGGCACTTGCGCCAACGCACTGAACGTGGGGAACACCAGGCGCTCGGCGCGCGCGCTGAAGCCCAGCCAGGCGCCGAGCAACGCCCCGGCGCCGATGCCCGCCAGCAAGCCCCAGAACAAGCGCTGCACACTGATCGCCAGGTGGCTCCATAGCTCGCCGCCCGCCAGTTCCACGGCGCTGCTCCACACCAATGCAGGCGGCGGCAGGATTTGCTCGCTCATCCACTGATGACGGCTGGCCAGCCACCACAAGGCTAATAGCGTCAGCGGTAACAGCCAGGGGCTGAGCGCCGGCCAGCGCAGT
The DNA here is from genome assembly GCF_900004965.1 of Pseudomonas sp. 44 R 15. NCBI lineage: Bacteria > Pseudomonadati > Pseudomonadota > Gammaproteobacteria > Pseudomonadales > Pseudomonadaceae > Pseudomonas > Pseudomonas sp. 44 R 15. The sequence continues at coordinate 70,358 of NZ_CVTU01000098.1, read as the reverse complement.
GTGGGGGTTGTCAGAGGCGGGCTTAACCGTGCGGTCCGGGCCATCGGGGACCTTCCTTTCGTTATGTGATTCCGATCTTATAAAAACGTAATCAAGATGATTGTGCGATAAGAGAGTCCATTTAAAGCCCGTGCCCGGCACGCATCCAATGCATTCGGAGAATATTTTCGATGCTGTTTATGCATAGCCCGCTGCAGCCTGCGGTTTGTCTCGCATAGTTCAAAAGGTTATTAAATTGTGAATTTATAGTATTTAAAGTTTCTATCTGCCTATGGCTACTTTCAGCTCCCCAGGCGACCGTCGCCCACCAGGAGCTGCCCTTATGAAACTGCCCTTCAAACGTCTGATCACGCTGTTCGCCGCTACCGCGCTGGCGGGTCTGGTGCAGGCCGCCGAGCTCAAGGAGATCCGTATTGCCGTGCCCGACCTCAGTGCCGGGAGCCAACATAGCGGCGGCGGCATCACTGATGTGTTGCGCCAACAGCAGATCTTCGAAAAGGCCTTTGCCGACCAGGGCATCACGATTCAATGGAATTACTTCAAGGGCGCGGGCCCGGTGATCAATGAAGCCTTCGCCAATGGCCAGGTGGACCTCGCTTATCTCGGCGACCTGGCGGCCATCATCGGCCGTTCCAATGGGCTGGATACCCGCCTGCTCAGCGCTACCGCGCGTGACATCAAGCAGTACCTGGGCGTGGTGCCGGGCTCGGGCATCAAGACCTTGCACGACCTCAAGGGCAAGCGCGTCGCGGTGTTTCGCGGCACGGCCAGCCAGTTGTCATTCGACAGCGCATTGGCCAGCCAGGGCCTGAGTGAAAAGGACCTGAAAGTCATCAACCTGGATTACAACGCGGCCGGTGCGGCGTTGGCCGCCAAGCAGATCGATGCGACCTGGGGCGGCTCGAACCTCACGGCGCTGCAAGCCAAGGGGCTGGCCGAGATCGCCCTGACCACCAAGGACCTGAACGGCGCCGGCAGCATCCAGGCGGTATTGGTGGGCAGCAAACAGTTTGTCGACGGGCATCCCGACGCGGTGGCCAAGTTGCTCAAGGCCCAGCAGCAGGCGGTGCAATGGTTGACCGATGACAATAACAAACAGGCCTACATCGAGCTGGTGTCGGGGCTGGCCAGTTATCCGCCAGTGATCCTGAGCAATGACTTGAAGGACCAGCAGCTCAGCCAGATTTTCCCGGCGACGCTGGACCCGGTGTTCCTGGGCAAGTTACAGGATGCGGTGGATCTGGCTTCCAGGGAGAAGTTGATTCGTCGGTCGTTTCAGGTGAGTGATTGGGTGGCGCCTGGGTTGGCTGCGGCGGGGCTTTGAGTCCAGTGGTGCCTGGGCTATAGCTATCGGGGGCAAGCCCCCTCCCACACTTTGAAGGTATTCACAGTTCAACTGTGGGAGGGGGCTTGCCCCCGATGGCGGCCTCGGGGCCGACCAGGATGTTGGATCAGACCGAGTACATATCCGTTTCTGCGGTAACGGCTGCTAATGGTTCCGCTTTTACAGCGGCTCACTTTTGAAAAGCGCAAAAGTAAGCAAAACGCTCTTGCCCCACCACTCGGCACCTCGCTTAGGCTCGGTGTGCCCGAACGCAGGCTTGAATCCGTGGGCCGCCGCCACGCGCCATCCATGGCGCGGGGCGGCTAACCCGGCGTCCTGCCGGGTTACCCACGGATTCAAGCCTGCGTTCGGCCAGCGTGGTTTGACGGGGCGCCTGAGATCAAAAGCAGATCAAGATCAAGAGCGGCTCGCTTCGCATCGTGGTTACGGGTGGGCGCTGCTGAGTTGTGTAGATACCTATGGCCCGATGAGGCCGTTCAGACCGCCACACTCACCTCCTGCCTGTCGACCTCCACCAACACCTCAATCATCGCTTTAGCCGCCGGCGACAACCGCGCCCCCGTGCGGCTGACGATCCCGCACCGCGCACTCAGGGTCTCCATGTTCTGCGGCAGGTTGCGCCAGTGCAGCAGCACCAGCGTGCCGCTGGCGATGTCCTCGGCGAACGCTTCCTCGGTGCCCACGCCAATGGCGTTGGACTGCAGCACGATTTTCACCAGCGCCGGGAAGTGTTCGGTCTGGATGCTCGGCGAAAAATCCATGCGCCCGCTCAGGTTTGCCAGCAGTTTGCGAATGCCCTGGGAGATCAGCGGCGCCGCCAGCGGGTAGTCGAACATGTCATTGGTCGACAGGCTGTCCTTGGCCAGCAGCGGGTGCCCCGGGCGGCAGAAAAACACGCCGCGCTTGGCGGTCAGCGCTCGGGTCTGGAAGTTCGGGTCGGCTTCGAACTGACGGATGTCGGCAATGAAGAATTCGATCTCCTCGCGGCTCAGGGCGCGGCTGAGTTTTTCCCAGTTATCCACTTGGAAACTGGTGCGGATTTTCGGGTGCGCGCCGATAAACCGCGCCACCGCATCCGGCACCAGCTTGACCGCCGGCGCCGGGCCGCAGCCGAAGCGCAGGTCGCCGGCATCGAGCTTGGTCATGCGCGTGACTTCACTGCTCAGCAAGGCGGCGCCATGCACCAGGCTCAGGGCGTGCTGCAGTACCACCTGGCCTTCGGGCGTAGGGCGCAGGTCCTTGTGGCCACGGTCGACCAGCACGCAGCCGAACTCCTGTTCCAGCCCCTGGATACTGCGGCTGAACGCCGGTTGAGTGATGCCCATGGCGTCCGCCGCGCGTACGAAACTGCGGTGTTCGTTGAGGGCAATGAAGTAGCGCAGTTGACGCAGATCCATATGCATTCCCGGCATTTGAAAAATAGGTCGAAGGCATTTGCGAGCGACGGAGCTGAGGTTTTAAATGCAAGCTCTTATTCCGTCAACGAAGCATTAGTTCATTTGCTAGATCTAAAATGCATATGAATAGAGCGTTGCCGGCGAGCGTTCCACCATCCGCAGGCACATGAGGGTCACCACAATGAGCAACGCCGCATTAGCTGTTCAACCCATCGCCCAGGCACTGGACATTCATCCGGTCGCCGGCCGCATCGGCGCCGAGATCCGTGGCATCAAACTGTCCGGTCATCTCGATGCCGCCACTGTCGACGCCATCCAGCAAGCGCTGGTGCAGTACAAGGTGATCTTCTTTCGCGAACAGTCCCACCTCGACGACCAGAGCCAGGAAGCCTTCGCCCATCTGCTCGGCGAGCCGATTGCCCACCCGACCGTGCCGGTGCGTGACGGCACGCGTTTCCTGATGGAGCTGGACGGCACGCGCGGCCAGCGCGCCAACTCCTGGCACACCGACGTGACCTTCGTCGATGCCTACCCCAAGGCTTCGATCCTGCGTTCGGTGCTGGCGCCCGCATCCGGTGGCGACACCGTGTGGGCCAACACGTCGGCGGCCTACAACGACCTCAGCGTCGAGCTGCGCGCCCTGGCGGATAACCTCTGGGCCATCCACAGCAACGAATACGACTACGCCGCGCTCAAGCCGGATGTGGCGGTGGAGCGGCTCGAGGAGTACCGCAAGGTGTTCACCTCGACGGTGTATGAAACCGAGCATCCGGTGGTGCGCGTGCACCCGGTCAGCGGTGAGAAAACCCTGCTGCTGGGGCACTTCGTCAAGCGCCTCAAAGGCTACTCCCAGGCCGACTCGACGCAACTGTTCAACCTGTTGCAAAGCCACGTTACCCGCCTGGAAAACACCGTGCGCTGGCGCTGGAACAGCGGCGACGTAGCGATCTGGGACAACCGCGCCACCCAGCATTACGCGGTGGACGACTACGGCACCCAGGAGCGTATCGTGCGCCGGGTGACGCTCAAGGGCGATGTGCCGGTGGGCGTGCAGGGGCAAACCAGCAGAACCACGAAAGGTCTCTAAGTCAGGTTGCAGATTAAAATGTGGGAGGGGGCTTGCCCCCGATAGCTGAGTGTCAGTCAACCTTTCAGTTGCTGACACACCGCCATCGGGGGCAAGCCCCCTCCCACAGTGATTTGCATCGTTCTACCAGACGCCAATCTGCACCACCTTCTCCGCCTCCGGCTCACCGTAGCGAAACCATTGGCCACGCACTTCGATCTCGGTGTGGCTGATGGTGGTTCGCCGCTTCAACCCGCGCAGCCAGTCGAACAGATAACCCACATGCACCTCGCGCACGTCGGCATAGGCCGGGTCGGCGCCCAGGTCGTGTACTTCCTGCGGGTCGTTGTGCAGGTCGAACAGCTGCGGGCGGAAGCCGTCATAGGCCAGGTATTTCCAGCGCTCGCTGCGCACCATGGTCATGCGGCAACGGTCGATCGGCTGGCCCAGGCGCTCGCGGGCGGGGGCCTGGAAGGCGTAGTCGTACTCGGCAATCGCATAGTCACGCCAAGGCGTCGGTTCACCGTGCAGCAGCGGGATCAGCGAGCGGCCTTCCAGGCGGTGCTCGGCGGCAGGCAGGCCCAGGGCGTCGAGGAAGGTTGGCAGCGCGTCGATGGTCTCTACCAGGCGCGCGTCCACCGAGCCACGGCTGATATCGGCACTGGTACGCGGGTCGCGCACGATCAGGGGAATGCCCACGGCAGGTTCGAGCAGGAATTCCTTTTCACCGAGGAAGTGGTCGCCGAGGAAGTCGCCGTGGTCGCTGGTGAACACAATCAGCGTGTCATCCCAGCGCCCGTTGCTTTGCAGGAAATCGAACAGCCGCCCGAGCTGGTCGTCGATCTGTTTGATCAGCCCCATGTAGGTTGGAATCACCGTGAGCCGCACCTCGTCGCGGGAGAAGTTCAGGCTCTCCTGGTGTTGACGAAACGCCTGGTACACCGGGTGATCGCTGGTGTGCGCCGGTTGAATCGGCGCCTGGATATGCTCGGCGCCATACAGCGCGTGGTACGGCGCCGGGGCGATATAGGGCCAGTGCGGCTTGATATAGGACAGGTGCAGGCACCAGGGTTGTTCGGCCTGCTCCTGGATAAAGTCGATGGCGCGGTCGGTGGTGTAGACGGTTTCCGAGTGCTGCTCGGCAACCCGCGCCGGCAACCCGGCATTGCGCATGTGCCAGCCGCTGAGCACTTCGCCGTTTTCACCTTGCGCGGCATTGGCCCATTCATGCCACGGGTTGCTGCCGCTGTAGCCCTGCTCGCGCAGGTAATGGGTGTAGGGCGCGGACTCGCGTTTGTCCTCGAACAGCGGGCTGTCGGGGTAGATGCCGTCGTGACGGAAATAAGTGTCGAAGCCCACTTCGTTCAGCACCTCGGCCTGGGCGCTTTCGGGGTCGATATTCAGCCGCTGCAGGGCATCCAGGTTTGGCGTGGCGTGGGTCTTGCCCACCAGCGCGGTGCGGATGCCGTGGGGGCGCAGGTAGTCGCCGATGGTCAGTTCCTCCAGGGGCAGCGGTACGGCGTTCCACGCCACCTGATGGCTGCTGACATAGCGCCCGGTGTAGGCCGACATCCGCGACGGACCGCAGATGGTGCCCTGGGTGTAGGCGCGGCTGAAACGCACGCCTGCTGCGGCGAGGCGGTCGATGTTCGGGGTGTGCAAATGGGTGTGGCCGTAGCACGACAGGTAATCGCGGCGAAGTTGGTCGCACATGATGTAGAGCACGTTGCGTACGGGTTGGGGTTGGGACATGGAGGCTCACCGGATGGAAGATAGGTGAGGTTTTTTCGCTGTTTGGGTGGGGCGCTGGCAAGTGCATTTGAGGTCTGGGTTTCATGCAATGAATGCATGGGTGTTGCTACCGGCGCCATCGGGGGCAAGCCCCCTCCCACACTTGAAATGCATTCCAGATGTGGGAGGGGGCTTGCCCCCGATGGCGTCGGTTCAGACCGCGATATTCTCAAGCGTATAACTATCTTCATCCAGCTCATCCACTTCCTTGATCTGCTCAATCATCGCCTCCGCCAACGGCGACAGCCGATACCCCGCACGGCTGACAATCCCGTAGCGGGTGTAACGCTCCTCCAGGTTTTCATCCAGGCCATCAATCTTCAAACACACCAACTCGCCCCGGGCCATGTGCAGCATGTCGCTGTTGGCGCTGACGATGCCGATGGCGTCCGAGCGCAGTACCACGCCCAGCAGACTGTAGCCGTTTTCGCATTCGACGTTGGGCTGGTAATCCGGTCGGCCGCTGAGGTCGACGATGACTTTGCGCAGGTTCGGCGGGCGGATGGTCACGGCCAGCGGGTAGCTCATCAGTTCGACGGGGCTGACGCTGTCGTGGGTGGCGAGGGGGTGCCCGATGCGGCAGCAGAAATACCAGCGGCGTGAGCGCAGGCGGTGGGTGTGGTAGTCGGGGTTGGCTTCGAAGTGGCGGGTGTCGGCGACGAAAAACTCGAACTCTTCACTGAGCAGGCGTTTGCTCAGGCTTTCCCAGTCGTCCACCTGGAACTGTACGCGGGCCTTGGGGTAGCGCCCGATAAAACTGCCGATGGCGCGGGGGATCAAGCCACCGGCCGGCGCCGGGCCGCAACCGAAGCGCAACTCGCCGGCCTCCAGGCCTTTGAACTGGCTGATCTCATTGGCCAGTTGCTGCGCGCCGCTGACCAGGCGCCGGGCATGTTCGAGCAGCACCTGGCCTTGTTTGGTCGGCGCCAGGTCTTTGCGCCCACGGTCGACCAACTGGCAGCCGGTGCTGTGTTCCAGCGCCTGGATGCTGCGGCTGAAGGCCGATTGCGACAGGTTCACCGTCAACGCCGCCGCGACGAAACTGCGTTGTTCGGCGAGGGCGATGAAGTGGCGAAGTTGGCGCAGGTCGATATGCATTTTTCACATCAAAAATATCCGGGAAATGCATTGGCTATGCATTAGGTCGACTCCTTATAAAGGCTATCTCTTATGCAGTAAATGTTCTTAAAACCATAAATAAATAACCTTAAGGAATATGCCTTGCTGGATATTCCTGGGTTCCGGAGCCGCCCATGAGTCTGTTCAAGCCCGTTGTACCCTTCAAGCGCCTGCCCCTGGCGATGCTGCTGGCGGGCAGTGCCAGTTGGACCCCCAGTCATGCTGCCGAGCCGGCTCCGGCAGGCGAGAGCGCCAGTGGCCAGTTGGAAACCGTCACGGTCACCGCGCGGCGGCGTACCGAAAGCGCCCAGGCGGTACCGACGCCCATGAGCGTGGTCGGCGGCCAGGCGCTGGAGAGCCAGCGGGTGTATCGGATTCAGGACCTGCAGCAGCTGGTGCCCAGCGTCAACGTCGCCTATATGCATGCGCGCCAGTCCAGCGTGTCGATTCGCGGCCTGGGCAACAACCCGGCCAGCGACGGCCTGGAGGGCAGCGTGGGGTTGTATATCGACAACGTCTACCTCGGGCGCCCCGGCATGGCCGTGTTCGACCTGATGGACATCGAGCAGCTTGAGGTATTGCGCGGCCCGCAGGGCACCCTGTTCGGCAAGAACACCACGGCGGGGGTAATCAATATCAGCACCCGCGCGCCGAGTTTCACCCCGGAGCGCAGCATCGAAACCTCGTTGGGCGAGGACGGTTATTTCCAGACCAAGGGCACGATTTCCGGGCCGCTTACCGATGAGTTGGCGGGACGCTTTTCGGCCTATCGCACGCGCAGCGACGGCGACATCAAGAATGAACATGACGGGCACGACCTCAATGGCGGTTCGCGCCAGGGCTTTCGCGGGCAACTGCTGTACAAGCCCAATGAGGCCTTCAACCTGCGCTGGATCGGCGACTACAACGAGGAGGATTCCAGCGCCGGTACACGTGTGCTCTACAGCACCGGGCCGACCATCAACGGCACCAACCTCTATCAGTCCCGGGCCAACGCCGCGGGTGCGACCCTGGTCGATGGCACCCACCGCAAGGTCAACCTGGACAACGACCAGCACGTCACCGTGTTTCAGGGCGGCACCTCGCTGGAGGCCAATTGGACCTTGCCGAGCGATTTCACCCTGACGTCGGTCAGTGCCTATCGCTGGTGGAATTTCACCCCGCGCAACGATGACGGTCTTAACGTGCCGGCCTCGTATAACGCCGGCGTATCGGTGGAGGACAAGCAGTGGTCCCAGGAATTTCGCCTGGCTTCACCCCAAGGCGGGTTTTTCGATTACGTGCTCGGCGCCTACTACTTCGGCTCTGACCTGGATAACAAGTCCTTCGCCTATTACGGCCCCCAGGCCGACATCTGGAACGGCACGCCGAGCGGCGCGTTGAGCAACGTGAGCAGCATCGGCAACGGGCATATCCGCACCGACAGTTTTGCGCTGTTCGCCCAAGGCACCTGGCACCTGACCGAACGCCTGGATTTCACCGCCGGCCTGCGCGGCACTTACGAAGAAAAAAGTGCCTGGGTGACACGCAATGCCCCGCTGGGCGGCGCTGCGGTCAGCGGCGCCGCAGCCACGGCGCGACGCGGACGTACCGGGGCGTATGACTCGGGTGACCTGACGCAATACAGTGCCACCCCGTCGGGGCTGCTCAACCTCAGTTACCACTTCAATGACAACCTGCTGGGCTACGCCACGCTGTCCCACGGCGAGAAGTCCGGCGGCGTCAACCTGGCGGTGGGCTCGGCGCCGACGGCGGGGGCCGACTCGCTGTTGATCGGCACCGAGCGCGCCAACAACGCCGAGTTGGGTTTCAAGAGCACGTTGTGGGATCGCCGCCTGCAACTCAACGCCAACCTGTTCTGGACCCAGGTCAATGGCTACCAGACCAACGCCTACGACCAGGACAACCGTGTGCAGTACCTCACCAACGCCGGCTCCGTGCGCTCGCGGGGGGTGGAAGTGGAAAGTACGCTGGTGCCGATCAAGGGCCTGACGCTGAACCTCAACGGCTCCTTCAACGATGTGAGTTACCTGTCTTACAAGGACGCGCCATGCCCGCCGGAAGTCAGCCTGCGCCCCGGCGCACCGACGTCCTGCGACCTCACCGGCCACCAGGTGGTGGGCGCGTCGAAATGGATCGCCAACGCCAACGGCGAGTACAAGTGGAACCTGGATAACGGCTTTGAACCCTACGTCACCGCCAGTTATGCCTTCCGCTCCAAGGCGGTGGGCACCGTGGAAGATTCCGACTACGGGCAGATCCCGGCCTATGCGTTGGTCAATCTCTCCACCGGCCTGCGCGGCAATTACCAACAGGGCCAGTGGGACGTGTCGCTGTGGCTGAAAAACGCCTTCGACAAAACCTACTACACCACCCTGTGGACCGGCGGCAACGGCGGATACGAAGGCCTGCTGGGCGCCCCGCGTACCCTAGGCGTGACCGGGCGCTACGACTTCTAGCCCGGTGCGGTAGGTGGCCGGGCTGAACACCCGCGTCACCAGCAGCATGGCCAGCACGGTCAGTGTCAGCACGATCCAGGCGCTGACAAAGTTGCCGGTCAGTTCGCGCAGCCAACCGGTCAGCCAGGGCGAAACGGCGTTGATCAAAAAGCCCACGCCCTGGACGAAGGCGGCCAGTTGCCCGGCCTGGCGCGGGTCGCGGTGATGGTCGAGGGTCAGCAGCAGGCTCAGGGCGAAGCACGCGCCCAGGCCGAAGCCGCACAGGGCCACCCACACATGGGGAAAGGCCTGCGGCGCGATGATCAGGCCGAGGTAGCCGAGGGTCTGCGCCACCAGGCTGATGCCGAGCAGTGGGCGGCGGTCGATGCCGCGTTGTGCCAGCACCGGCATCAGCAGCGCGGCGATCACCTGGAAAATGGTCATGAACGCCAGCAGCGAGCCGCTGGGCAGCACGCCCCACCCCAGTTGCTGATAGTAGGCAGGCAGCCAGGCCACCATGCTCATGTAGCCGCAGTTGACCAGGCCGAAATACAGCGCGAGCAACCACGCGCGACGGTTGCGCAGCCCCTTGAAGGCGGGCGCCACGTGTGGACTCCTGGCGGCGCCCAGCGGCAGCCACGTCCATAGCAACAAGGCTGCGAGCGCCGGCAACAGCCACACACCCAACCCGGCCTGCCACTGCTGGAAGTGCGTCGCCACCACCGGGCTGAGCAACGCCGCCAGGCCGCCGCCGGCCATCAGTGAGGCCGAATACACGCCCATCGCCACCGGTACGCGCTGATGAAACTCGCGCTTGATCATCGCCGGCACCAGCGCCTGGATCAGCGCCACGCCCGCACCACCGAGCAACGCGGTGACCAGCAGCGCCGACGCCTGGCCCATCAGCCAGCGCGCCAGGCACGCCAGCAGAATCATCACCAGGCCCAGGGCGATACCGCGCCGTTCACCGAGCCGCGCTTCCACGCGCACGCCCACCAGCGCCACCAGGCCCATGCAGATGACCGGCAGGCTGGTCAGCAGGGCGCTGCTCTGGAAGCTCAGGCCGGTGGCCTGGCGAATTTCGCCGAGCAACGGGCTGATGGAACTGAGGATCGGCCGCAGGTTGAGGCCGAGCACTACCAGCAGGCACCAGCCTGCAAAGGACTTATTGAGGGTCATGCAGCGCCTGTGCACCCGGTAAATGTGGCGTGAGTATGGCCAGCGCCCCGGGTATTCTGAAATTAAATATAACCATGCCAGCCAGTGGCAAAGAGAATGACCATGTTCGATCCCGTATTACTGCGCAGCTTTGTCGCTGTGGTCGATTGCGGCAACTTCACCCGCGCCGCCGAGCGCCTGCACTTGACCCAATCCACCGTCAGCCAGCAGATCCGCCGCCTGGAAGATGCCGTGGCGTGCCAGTTGCTGGACCGCGATCAACGCCGTGTCGTCGCCACTGCCGAAGGCGAGCGCCTGCTGGGCTATGCACGACGCATCCTGGCGCTGCATGAAGAAGCCGCCGATGTGTTGATCAACCAGCAAAGCGACGGCGTGTTGCGCCTCGGTGTGCCGGAGGATTTCGCAGCGCAGCGGTTGATGCCGTTGCTCTCGGCGTTTGTGCTGGCCTATCCACGGGTGCGCCTGGAGGTCACCAGCGGCCTGGGCCCCGAGCTGCAGCGCCAATACCGCAGCGGTGAGTTCGACGTGTTGCTGGTCAAGCAGATGGGCAGCAGCGATGACTGCCTGGCCTCGTGGCCCGAGCCGCTGTGCTGGGTGGACAGCCGCAGCACGCCGTGCCTGGGACGCGACCCGTTGCCGCTGGTGGCGTTTCCCGTGGGCGGCCTGTACCGCAATGAAATGCTGCACCACCTTGAAGTGGGCGGCTGGCGCTGGCGTATCGGCTATTCCAGCGCGAGCCTGGCCAGCGTGTGTTCGGCCGTGGCGGCGGGGTTGGGCGTGAGTCTGTTGCCGCTGCGGGTGGTGCAGGCCGGGCATGTGGTGCTGGGCGCAGAGAGCGGTTTGCCCGTGGTGCAAGGCGTGCGCCTGGCGTTGTATGCCCGCAGCGGCCTCAGTGCGGCAGGGCAGTGCTTACAGGCTGAACTGTTCGATTTGTGCGCCAACAGCCCCGTTGGGCCATGCCTCTACTGAATATTTTGCATGCCTGAAACGCATTGAAAAATGCCACCTCGGCGCCAGGCCGCGCAGACCGTGGCTTTGGCGTATGAGTCAGTTTTATTTATTCAAATTAGGCATAAGCATAACTTTAAAGATTACTTTAAGAGATAAGCACCCAGCCCGATGATTCAACCCTGGACGGCCTGCCACGCAGGCCCGTCGGTTTTTAGGTTTGAAAATCGTAGGGAGTGAATTAATGGGCAATGTCCAGACCGCCGCCCGTGCCACTGAGGCGCAAGGGCGCCTGGCACCGAGCGGTGAGTTGGTCGACCTTGGCCGGCCGCACCGCGCGCCGTTGGGGCAGCTGCGCCTGCAGCAGACCCCCAAGCGATTTTCCAGCCGGCGCGAAGGCATTCTGTTGGGCTTGTTGGTGCTGGCCTTGCACGGCGCGGTGATCTATTGGGTGAGCCAGAAGCCCACCCCGGTGCTGCCGGTGGTGCCGCCGGAAATCCCGCCGATGACCATCGAGTTTTCCCGGCCGGCGCCGCCGGTGGTTGCACCGCCGCCGCCAGTGCCGCCGCCACCTCCCGTGGTCGAGCCACCGCCGCCGGTGGTGGATGAGTTGGCCGCCAAGCCGGCGCCGCCGAAACCGCTAGTAAAGCCCAAACCCAAGCCTGTGCCCAAACCTGAGCCCAAGCCGGCACCCAAGGCCGTCGAACAACCGCCCGCGCCACCGGTACCGGCGCCCCCGGCACCGGTTGCACCACCAGCGCCGGCACCGGTAACGCCCGCTTCGGCCAACGCCGCGTACTTGAAAAATCCGGCGCCGGAATACCCGTCACTGGCTCAGCGGCGGGGTTGGGAAGGCACTGTGTTGCTGCGGGTACACGTATTGGCCAGCGGCAAACCCGGTGAGATCCAGCTGCAGAAAAGCAGCGGTCGCCAGCAACTCGATGACGCCGCATTGGCCGCCGTGAAGCGTTGGAACTTCGTGCCGGCCAAGCAGGGTGAAGTAGCCCAGGACGGCTGGGTCAGCGTACCGATCGATTTCAAGATTCATTAATTATTCAGCGGCACAGAGGGAAAACATCATGGCTTTGGCATCTCCACTTGAATCCATCGAAAGCGCGGTGATCTGGTTGCTGGTGGTCTTTTCAGTCGCCACCTGGGGCTTGGCATTGTTGAAGGGCGTGCAGTTCGGGCGTCTCAAGGCCCAGGATCGCAAGTTTCATAAACAGTTCTGGGCCGCATCGAGCCTCGACGCCGCCGCCGAGTTGGCCGACACCCAACCGGGTGCGGCGGCACGGGTGGCTCGGGCCGGGTATGCCGCGATCCAGGTTGGCGATACGCAGCACGCGGCTGACCTGAGCCAGGCCATCAATCACCAGGACCGCCTCGAGCGGGCCTTGCGCCAGCAAATCGTGCGTGAGCGCCGCTCCCTGGAAACCGGCTTGGCGGTGGTCGCCAGTATCGGCAGTACCTCGCCGTTTATCGGCCTGTTCGGCACCGTGTGGGGCATCATGGAGGCGCTCAAGGGCATCAGCGCCGCCGGTTCAGCCAGCCTGGAAACCGTGGCCGGGCCCATCGGTGCGGCGCTGGTCGCAACGGGGGTGGGGATTGCCGTCGCGGTGCCGGCGGTGCTGGTCTACAACTATTTCCTGCGCCGCCTGAAGCTGACGGCTGCCGACCTTGACGACTTTGCCCACGACTTCTACAGCCTGGCGCAAAAGAACGCCTTCCGTGTGCTGCTGCATCCGGCGCTGAACAAAGCCAGCGTCGGCAACCCGCAGAAAGTGAAGGAGGCGTCCTGAGATGGCCTTTTCCACGCAAGACAGTGATGAGGTGCTGAGCGAGATCAACGTCACGCCGCTGGTGGACGTGATGCTGGTGCTGCTGGTGGTATTTATCGTCACCGCGCCGCTGCTGACCAACTCGATCCCGATCAACCTGCCCAAGACCGAGGCCGTGGCCCCGGTCGAGCAGAAAGACCCGTTGGTGGTGAGCATCGACGGTGCCGGCAAGCTGTTTATCAACAAGGACGAAATCCAGCCGGACCTGCTGGAATTCAACCTGCAGGCGGCCAAGGCCAAGGACCCCGATGTGCGGGTGCAACTGCAGGCTGACGATGGAGTGAACTACGGCGAAGTGGCGCGAGCCATGGCGTCTATCGAGCGCGCGGGGATTACCAAGCTGTCGGTGATAACCGCTCGTTAGTTGCACAACAGCCTCGACGATTTTTGGGCCGTTTCCTTGGCAGGGTGCGGCCTTTTTTTATGTATGGCCGATGAGGTAAATGTGGGAGGGGCGGTGCGACGATTCGACTTGCCCCCGATGGCGGCCTCTGGGCCGACCAGGATGTTGGATTGGAACGAGTACATATCCGTTACTGCGGTCACGGCCACTTAGGGTTCCGCCCTGACGGCGGCTCACTTTTGAAAAGCGCAAAAGTAAGCAAAACCCTCTTGCCCCACCACTCGGCACCTCGCCTAGGCTCGGTGTGCCCTCTCTCCGGCTTGAATCCGTGGGCCGCCGCAATGGGCCATCCATGGCCCAGTGCGGCTAACCCGGCGTCCTGCCGGGTTACCCACGGATTCAAGCCTGCGTTCGGCCAGCGTGGTTTAACGGGGCGCCTGAGATCATAAGCAGATCAAGATCAAGAGCGACTCGCTTCGCATCGTGGTTACGGTTGGGCGTTGCTGAGTTGTGTAGATACTTATGACTATCGGGGGCAAGCCCCCTCACACACTGACTGCATGCGGGATTGGGGTTTTGGTTATTAATAAATAGCTTCTTATTCCTTAACGAATATAAACCGCATCCCTATACTGGTCAGCAACGTTAAACGCTGCAGGAGGGCACACCCATGCACAGCGAGTCGATTCGTTACCTGATCGTGCCGGGCTGGCAAGGATCGCCAGAAGAACATTGGCAAAGTCACTGGCAGAACAGCCTGCCCAACAGTGCGCGCGTGGAGCAGGACGATTGGCTGACCCCGCGCCGTGAAGACTGGGTGGCCGCGCTGGCCGAGGCCATCGCCGCCGACAGCACGCCGGTGATCCTGATCGCCCATAGCCTGGGTTGCATCACCGTGGCGCACTGGGCGGCCACCGCGCCTGTGCAGTTCCTCCGCCAGGTGCGCGGTGCTTTGCTGGTGGCGCCGGCGGATGTCGAACGTCCGGCCTGTGCCCCCGCCCTGCGCAACTTTGCGCCGATTCCTACCGACCTGTTGCCGTTTCCCAGCCAGGTGGTCAGCTCCGACAACGACAGTGCCGTCAGTGCGCCACGGGCATTGGAGCTGGCGCGTCATTGGGGGGCTGAAGCCGGCATATTGTCGGACGCCGGGCATATCAATGTGAAGTCCGGCCATCAGCGCTGGGAGCAGGGATTTGCCTACCTCTATCGCCTGCAAAGTCGCCTCGAGCATCACGCGCGACGCCGCGCATAAAATATTTCAACGCCCCGTCCCTTGAGTGGATGGGGCGGGAGCCTGCCATGAGTCTGCATGAAACCTACGGCCAGCCGTTGCTGACCTTCCCCGACGCCGAAAAAAGCCCACTGAGCATCCGCGCCAAAGCGTTGGTGTTCGTCGATCCACGTTCGCGGCAGCTGCGCGAAGACCTGGAAAATCTGGCACCGCGTGCGTTGCCCGTGTTGATTCATGGCGAGACGGGGAGCGGCAAAGAGCTGCTGGCGCGGCATATCCACCGGGGCAGTGACCGCACGGGCCTGTTTGTGTCGGTCAACTGCGGTGCGATCAGCCCGACGTACGCCGACGCGGAATTGTTCGGCTATGCCGCCGGCAGCCACAGCGGCGCGGCGAGCAGCCGGGCCGGGTGGTTCGGTTCGGCCAATGGCGGCACCTTGTACCTGGATGAAATCGGCGATTTGCCGTTGCCGATCCAGGTCAAGTTACTCGCCGCCCTGGAAAACCACGAAGTCACCCGCGTCGGTGCCCAGCAGCCAAGCCCGGTGGACGTGCGCCTGGTGGCAGCCACCAGCATCGACCTGGCCCAGGCGGTGGCGGCGGGCAAGTTTCATGAGCGCCTGTTCCATTATTTGAGCGAAGGTCAATTGGACCTGCCGGCGCTGCGCGAGCGGGTCGGCGACATCCTGTCCCTGGCCGAATACTTCCTGGGCATCTACAGCCAGCGCCTGGACCTGCCGGTGCCGCTGATCAGCGACGCCGCCCAGCGAGTGCTGGAGCATCACAGCTGGCCGGGCAACACCCGTGAGCTGGAAAACGTCATTCACTTTGCGCTGTTGGTGAGCAGCGGCGATGAAATTCTGCCCGAGCATCTGAACTTGCCCAGCGCCGGCTCGCCGTTGGAGCAGGTGCAGCGGATTTTCGCGAGTGCCAGCCCTGCGGAACAGGAGACGCTGCGAACATTCCTGTATGAGCAAAATGGAATATCAACGTGAATAAAAGATATTGTTCGGGAATAAAAAATCTAGGTATTGTCCACTCCACGCCGCGATAGCACTTCGCTGGCACCTCACATGAAAACGGTCGTTAAAAGGACATTGCATGAAAAAGGTTCTGTTGTTTACCGCACTGGCGGCTGCCCTGACGGCCAGCTTCGCCCAGGCCAACGAGAAACTGGTGGTGGCCGCCACCCCGATCCCGCACGCCGAAATCCTCGAGCTGATCAAGCCAACCCTGGCCAAGGAAGGCGTGGACCTGCAGATCAAAGTCTTCACCGACTACGTACAGCCCAACGTGCAAGTGGCCGAGAAGCGCCTGGACGCCAACTACTTCCAGACCCTGCCGTACCTGGAAAACTTCAACAAAGGTAAAGGCACCAACCTGGTGACCGTGGTCGGCGTACACGTCGAGCCCATCGGTGGTTACTCGAAAAAAATCAAGAATATTTCCGAGCTCAAAGATGGCGCCACCGTGGCCATCCCGAACGAAGGCTCCAACAGTGGCCGCGCCCTGTTGCTGCTGCAGAAGAGCGGTCTGATCACCCTGAAAGACCCGACCAACGCGTTGTCCACGCCGAAGGACATCAAGGACAACCCGAAAAACCTCAAATTCAAGGAGCTGGAATCGGCTCTGCTGCCACGCGTACTCGACCAGGTTGACCTGGACGTGATCAACACCAACTACGCGCTGGAAGCCGGCCTGAATCCGGCCAAAGATGCGCTGATCATCGAAGACGCCAAGTCACCTTACGTGAACTTCCTGGTCGCCCGCCCGGACAACAAGGACAGCGACGCTATCCAGAAACTGTCCAAGGCGCTGACCAGCCCGGAAGTCAAAGCCTTCATCGAGAAGAAGTACAGCGGCGCGGTCGTGCCGGCGTTCTGATGTAAGCCAAAACCCCCTTCAAGGTTTCAACGCCGGCGGCTATTACAGCGTCGGCGTTTTTTTTGGCGCTGAATTTTTTAACGCAACCAAAACTGTGGGAGGGGGCTTGCCCCCGATAGCGGTGTATCAGCCGGCATATTTGTCACTGACACTCCGCCATCGGGGGCAAGCCCCCTCCCACATTGGGAGCGCTGCGAACCAGAAATCCACAGGTTAGCTTTTTGGGTGATATCAATATGCTATTTCGGTATTTAAAGTTTGCTTTTTATACCTTTAAAGTTCGCGCTACCCGACGTTATCCACGCCGGAACGGACTGCGCTCGCGGCATTATCCATGCGGCGATATGGACTGCACATGACCTTCGATTTCGCTTTTATCATCAGCACCTTGCCCGCGTTTCTGAAGGCGGTCGGGGTGACGCTGCAAGTCGGCTTGATCGCGATTGCCACCTCCATGCTGGTGGCGCTGATCAATGCGGCGCTGTTGGTCTTTCGCACGCCGTACCTGTCACGCCTGGTGGCGTTGTACGTGGAGCTGGCGCGTAACACGCCGCTGCTGATCCAACTGTTTTTCGTGTACTTCGCGCTGCCGGCCCTGGGCCTGAATATCTCCGGGTTCTGGGCGGCGATCATCACCATGACCTTTCTCGGCGGCGCCTACCTCACCGAAGTGCTGCGCGCCGGCGTGGAGGCGGTGCCGCAGGCGCAGATCGAGTCGGGCAAGTCCATCGGCCTGTCCGACTGGCAACTGCTGCGCCATGTGATTTTGCCCCAGGCCGGCATTCTCAGCCTGCCGGCGTTGTTCGCCAATTTCATTTTTCTGCTCAAGGAGACCACGGTGGTTTCCGCCGTGGCGGTGCCGGAGATTCTGTACACCACCAAGAGCTACATCGCGCTCTACTACAAGACCTATGAAATGCTCGCCGTGCTGACACTGATTTGCGTGCTGCTGTTCCTGCCGTTGTCGCTGCTGCTCAGCCGCCTGGAAAGGAGGCTCCAGCATGGCCAGTTCGGGTCTTGAGTTGTTGTGGGTGTCGTTGCCGCAACTGGGCAAGGGCGCTGCGCAAACCCTGTCGATTTCGTTTTTGAGCATCGCCTTCAGTACGGTCGGCGGCGTGCTGTATGGCGTACTGCGAACGCTGAACAGCAGGGTGATCAACGCTGTGCTGCGGGTGTACCTGGAGCTGTTCCGGGCGATTCCGGTGCTGGTGTGGTTGTACCTGCTGTTTTTCGGCCTGCCGATCTTCTTTGGTCTGAGCCTGCCGAGTTTCTGGTGCGCGGTATTGGTGTTGTCGCTGTGGGGCGCCAGTGAGGTCGGTGAAGTGGTGCGCGGCGCGTTGCATTCACTGCCGCGCGGTCAGCGTGAAGCGGGCTTGTCGATTGGGTTGTCCGCCCCGCAGCTGTACGGCTACGTACTGCTGCCCCAGGCGCTCAAGCGCATGACGCCGCCGACCATCAACGTCTACACGCGCATCATCAAGACCAGTTCGCTGGCGGTGCTGATCGGTGTGGTGGATGTGATCAAGGTCGGCCAGCAAATCATCGAGCGCACCTACGAGTCGGTATTGATCTACGGCGCGCTGTTCCTGTTTTTCTTCTTTATCTGCTACCCGTTGTCGGCTGCCTCCAAGGTGCTGGAACGGCGCTGGGCCCAAGCATGAGCGCATTGATCGAGTTTCAGGGTTTCAACAAATTCTTCGGCCAGGCGCAGGTGCTCAAGGGCATCGACCTGAGTGTGCAAAGCGGCGAAGTGGTGGTGATCCTCGGCCCCAGCGGTTGCGGCAAAAGTACCTTGCTGCGCTGCCTCAATGGGCTGGAAGTCGCTCACAGCGGCAGCCTGCGGTTTGCCGGCAGTGAGCTTCTGGACAAGCACACCGACTGGCGCCAGGTGCGCCAGGACATTGGCATGGTGTTCCAGAGTTACCACCTGTTCCCGCACATGAGTGTGCTCGACAATATTTTGCTCGGCCCGCTCAAGGTGCAAAAACGCGACCCGCGTGAAGCCCGCGCGCAAGCTGAACAATTACTCGAACGCGTGGGCCTGGCCGACAAGCGCGACGCCTTCCCGCGCCAGCTCTCCGGTGGCCAGCAGCAACGCATCGCCATCGTGCGGTCGTTGTGCATGAACCCACAGGTCATGCTGTTTGATGAAGTCACAGCCGCCCTTGACCCGGAGATGGTCAAGGAAGTGCTGGAAGTCATCCAGGGCCTGGCCCGCGATGGCATGACCCTGCTGATCGTCACCCACGAAATGGCCTTCGCCCGCGCCGTCGCCGACCGCGTGGTGTTTATGGAGGCCGGTCGCATCCTCGAACACAACACCCCCGAGGCATTCTTTACGAACCCGCAGACCGCACGCGCGCAGCAGTTCCTGGAGAAGTTCTCCTTTGTTTCAACACTGCCCAAAAAGAGCAAGGAACCAGAGCTGATATGAAAAAGTTACTGCTGCCACTGTTGGCCGTCGCCTTACTGGCCGGCTGCGATAAAAAGGCCGAAGAGCCGGTAAAACCTGCGGCTGTCAGCTACATCGACAAGATCAAGGCGCGGGACAAGCTGATCGTTGGTGTCTTCACCGACAAACCACCGTTCGGCTTCGTCGACGAGGCTGGCCGCTATGTGGGCTTCGATACCGACATTGGCCGCCAATTCGCCAAGGACCTGCTGGGCGATGAGAACAAAGTCGAGTTCGTCGCCGTGGAGCCCGCCAGCCGTATCCCGTTCCTGCAGAGCGACAAGGTCGACCTGATCCTGGCCAACATGACGGTCACGCCGGAGCGCAAGCAAGCGGTGGACTTCACCAATCCCAACCTGAAAGTCGCGGTACAGGCCCTGGTGCCGAATGACAGCGCGGTCAAAAGCCTGGATGACCTGGCGACCCGCACCACCATCGTCACCACGGGCACCACTGCCGATATCTGGCTGACCAAGAACCACCCGGACTGGAAACTGCTCAAGTTCGAGAAAAACTCCGAGTCGCTGCAAGCGCTGTCGGCCGGCCGTGGCGATGCCTACGCGCAGGACAACCTGGTGCTGTTCAGCTGGGCCAAGCAGAACCCGGGCTACCGTGTGCTGGAGCAGAAACTCGGTGATGAAGCGCCGATTGCCCCGGCGGTGAAGAAGGGCAATATCGAACTGCGCGACTGGGTGAATGCGGAGTTGGCGAAGCTGGGCGAAGAGAAGTTCTTGCTCAAGCTGTATGACCAATATGTGCGTAAAGAGCTGAGTGATGACACCAAGCCTGAGAGTGTGATTGTTGAAGGCGGCAAGTGGCAGGGCTGATTCCTGGCTTTTGTGCTGACTGTACCGGCCTCATCGGGGGCAAGCCCCCTCCCACATTTGACTGTATTCACACGCCAGAACGTGTGAACCCAATTCAGTGTGGGAGGGGGCTTGCCCCCGATGGCGGCCTCCATTGGAGTATGGGATCCTCCATGCACATAAGGAACCCTGAACTAAGCTCACAGTCGCATAGACACTGGCAAGTCGGCATCACGCAAAAGGAGCCTGCATGGGCGGTCGCATTTCGGCATTTTTACTCGGATTTGGCTTACTGACGCTGCTTGGCGGCTGTGGTGAGGAAAAGACCGAACCCAAAGCCCATTCCCGGGTGTTCGTGCAAACCGTGCAGCCTGCGGATTTCGCTGCGGCGGTCACGCTGACCGGCGATATCCAGGCGCGGGTGCAAACCGATTTGTCCTTTCGCGTGGGTGGCAAGATCATCCAGCGCATGGTCGATGTGGGCGACCGGGTGACGGCCAGGCAGGTGCTGGCCAAACTCGATCCCAAGGACCTGCAGACCAACGTCGACTCCGCCCAGGCCCAGGTCGTGGCCGAGCAGGCGCGGGTCAAGCAGACTGCCGCTGCCTTCGTGCGCCAGGAAAAACTCTTGCCCAAGGGCTACACCAGCCGCAGCGAATACGATTCCGCCCAGGCCGCGCTGCGCGGCAGCCAGAGCGCCCTGGCCGCCGCCCAGGCCCAGTTGGCCAACGCCCGTGAGCAACTCGGCTATACCGCGCTGATCGCCGACGCGCCGGGCATCATCACCGCGCGCCAGGCCGAAGTCGGCCAGGTGGTCCAGGCCACCATGCCGATCTTCAGCCTGGCCCGAGATGGCGAGCGTGATGCGGTGTTCAACGTCTATGAGTCCTTGCTGGTGGAACCACCGTCGGATGCGCCGATTACCGTCAGTCTGCTGGACAACCCGAGTATCAAGGCCGTGGGCAAGGTCCGCGAAGTCACCCCGGCCGTGGCCGCCAATACCGGCACCGTGCAGGTGAAGATCGCCCTGCAAAGCCTGCCCACTGGCATGGAGTTGGGCTCGGTGGTCAGCGCCACCGCCAATGGCCCGGCCAGGGCCAGCATCGAGTTGCCGTGGTCGGCCTTGACCAAGGACCTCAGTGAACCCGCCGTGTGGCTGGTGGACGGTGACGGCAAGGCGCAATTGCATAAAGTCACGGTGGCGCGTTACCTCACCGGCAAAGTGATCATCGGCGATGGCCTCAAAGGCGGCGAAAAAGTTGTGGTGGCCGGTGGGCAATTGCTGCACCCCGGCATGCCGGTTGAAATCGCCCAGCAAGGAGCCCAGCCATGAGGCAACTGACGGTAATCGTCGCCGCCAGCCTGTTGCTGATGGCCTGCTCCAAAGAAGAAGCGCCGCCCGAACCGGTGCGTCCGGTGTTGTCCATGGAGGTGAAGGCCGAAGACCAGGAAAACCTCGGTCGCTTTGCCGGCACCATTCAGGCGCGCTACGAAAGTAACCTGGGTTTCCGTGTCCCCGGGCGTATTGCGCGTCGCGCCGTGGACGTGGGCGCTGAGGTGGAGAAGGGCGCCCTGCTTGCAGTGCTCGACCCCACCGACCAGCAGAACCAATTGCGCGCCGCCCAGGGCGACCTGGCGCGCGTACAGGCGCAGTTCATCAATGCCCAGGCCAATGCCCGCCGCCAGCAGGAACTGTTCAACCGTGGCGTCGGTGCCCAGGCCCAGCTCGACGTGGCCCAGACTGACCTGAAAACCACCCAGGCCACCCTCGATCAGGCGCGCGCATCGGTCAACCAGGCCAAGGACCAGCTCAACTACGCCGAACTGCGCACCGACCACGCCGGCATCGTCACCGCCTGGAATGCCGAGGCCGGCCAGGTGGTCAGCGCCGGTCAGCAAGTGGTGACGCTTGCGCGCCCGGACGTCAAGGAAGCGGTGATCGACCTGCCCGCCGGGCTGGCCGAACGCTTGCCCGCAGATGTGGTGTTCCTCGTCGCCGGGCAACTGGACCCGAGCGTGCAGACCACCGCCATCGTGCGCGAGATCGAGCCTCAGGCCCAAAGCGCCACGCGTACCCGTCGCGCACGCCTGAGCCTGACCGAAACGCCCGCCGCGTTCCGCCTGGGTACCGCCATCAGCGTCACCTTGAGCAGCGCCATCGCGCCGCGTATCGAACTGCCCCTGAGCGCTCTGCAGGACGTCGACGGCAAGACCCGCATCTGGCTGCTCGACACCCAGAGCCAGACGGTGCAGCCGCGTGACGTCACGGTCGTCAGCCGGGATGCCGACAGCGCCGTGCTCAACGGCAGCGTCAAACCCGGTGAACGCATTGTCACCGCCGGTGTGAACAGCCTGAAACCCGGGCAAAAAGTCAAAATCGACGAGGACAGCCCGCGATGAAAGGGAGCTTCAACTTATCCGACTGGGCCCTCAAGCATCAGTCCTTCGTGTGGTACCTGATGTTCGTCGCGCTTTTGATGGGCGTGTTTTCGTACATGAACCTGGGGCGCGAGGAAGACCCCTCGTTCACCATCAAGACCATGGTGATCCAGACCCGCTGGCCGGGCGCGACCCAGGAAGAAACCCTCAAGCAGGTCACTGACCGCATCGAGAAAAAGCTCGAAGAACTCGACTCCCTCGACTACGTGAAGAGCTACACCCGGCCGGGCGAGTCCACGGTGTTCGTGTTCCTTAAGGACACCACCAGCGCCAAGGCCATCCCGGAGATCTGGTACCAGGTTCGCAAGAAGATCGACGATATTCGCGGCACCTTCCCCCAAGGCTTGCAGGGGCCGTCCTTCAACGACGAGTTCGGTGATGTGTTCGGTTCGGTATACGCCTTTACCGGCGACGGCCTGTCGATGCGCCAGCTGCGCGATTACGTGGAGCAGGTGCGCGCCGAGATCCGCTCGGTGCCGGGGCTGGGCAAGGTCGAGATGATCGGCCAGCAGGACGAAGTGATTTACCTGAATTTTTCCACGCGCAAACTGGCCGCGCTGGGCATCGATCAGCGCCAGGTGGTGCAAAGCCTGCAGTCGCAGAACGCGGTCACGCCCGCCGGGGTGATCGAGGCCGGGCCGGAGCGGATTTCAGTGCGCACCTCCGGGCAGTTCGCCTCGGAGAAGGACCTGGCCAACGTCAACCTGCGCCTCAATGACCGCTTCTATCGCCTGGCCGACATTGCCGAGATCAGCCGTGGCTACGTCGACCCGGCACGGCCGATGTTCCGTTTCAACGGCAAGCCGGCGATCGGCCTGGCGATTGCGATGCAGAAGGGCGGCAATATCCAGTCGTTCGGCAAGGCGCTGCACGGGCGCATGGATGAGCTGACCGCCGACCTGCCGGTGGGCGTCGGCGTGCACAAGGTGTCGGATCAGGCCGAAGTGGTGGAAGAGGCCGTCGGCGGCTTTACCAGTGCGCTGTTCGAAGCGGTGATCATCGTACTGGTGGTGAGCTTTATCAGCCTGGGCATGCGCGCCGGGCTGGTGGTGGCGTGCTCGATTCCGCTGGTGCTGGCGTTGGTGTTCGTGTTCATGGAATACAGCGGCATCACCATGCAGCGGGTGTCGTTGGGCGCCTTGATCATCGCCCTCGGCCTGCTGGTGGACGATGCGATGATCACCGTGGAGATGATGATCACACGCCTGGAAAAAGGCGAAACCAAGGAGCAGGCCGCGACCTACGCCTATACCTCCACGGCGTTTCCGATGCTTACCGGCACGCTGGTGACCGTGGCCGGTTTTGTGCCGATTGGTCTTAACGCCAGCTCGGCGGGCGAGTACACCTTTACGCTGTTCGCGGTGATCGCCGTGGCCATGCTGGTGTCGTGGGTCGTGGCAGTGCTGTTTGCGCCGGTGATCGGCGTGCATATCCTCAGCGCCAAGGTGAAGCCGCACGACGCCGAGCCGGGGCGCATCGGCCGCGCCTTCAATGGCGGCATGCTCTGGGCCATGCGCAACCGCTGGTGGGCCATCGGCATCACCGTGGCGCTGTTCGTGGCCTCGGTGTTTTCCATGCAGTTCGTGCAGAACCAGTTCTTCCCGTCGTCGGATCGCCCGGAAATCCTGGTTGACCTGAACCTGCCGCAGAACGCCTCGATCAACGAGACGCGCAAGGCGGTCGACCGCCTCGAAGCCATCATCAAGGACGACCCGGACATCGCGCGCTGGAGCACCTACATCGGCCAGGGTGCGATCCGTTTCTACCTGCCGCTGGACCAGCAGTTGGAGAACCCCTACTACGCGCAGCTGGTGATCGTCAGCAAAGGCCTGGAAGAGCGCGGCGAGTTGATTACGCGTCTGCAGAAGCGCCTGCGCGATGATTTCGTCGGTATCGGCAGCTTCGTGCAGCCGCTGGAAATGGGCCCGCCGGTGGGCCGGCCGATCCAGTACCGCGTGTCCGGCAAGGACACCGACCAGGTGCGCAAGCACGCCATCGAACTGGCGACCTTGCTCGACCAGAACACCCACTTGGGCGAAATCATCTACGACTGGAACGAGCCGGGCAAAGTCTTGCGCATCGACATCGCCCAGGACAAGGCGCGGCAATTGGGGTTGTCGTCCGAAGACGTCGCGCAATTGATGAACAGCGTGGTCAGCGGCGCGTCGGTCACCCAGGTGCATGACGATATTTACCTGATCAATGTGGTCGGCCGTGCTGAAGACGCCGAGCGTGGTACGCCGGAAACCCTGCAGAACCTGCAGATCGTCACACCCAACGGCACCTCGATTCCGTTGCTGGCCTTCGCCACGGTGCGCTACGAACTGGAGCAACCGCTGGTGTGGCGCCGCGACCGCAAGCCGACGATTACCATCAAGGCCGCAGTGCGTGACGAGATGCAGCCGACCGACCTGGTCAAGCAGCTGGCGCCGACTATCCAGAAGTTCAGCGACGGTTTGCCGGTGGGCTACAAAGTCGCCACCGGCGGTACCGTGGAAGAAAGCGGCAAGGCCCAGGGCCCGATCGCCAGCGTGGTGCCGTTGATGCTGTTCCTGATGGCGACCTTCCTGATGATCCAGTTGCACAGCGTGCAGAAGATGTTCCTGGTGGCCAGTGTCGCCCCGCTGGGTTTGATCGGCGTGGTGCTGGCGCTGATTCCCACGGGCACGCCCATGGGCTTCGTGGCGATCCTGGGCATCCTGGCGCTGATTGGCATCATCATCCGCAACTCGGTGATTCTGGTGACGCAGATTCATGAGTACGAAGTGGCCGGTTACACGCCGTGGGATGCGGTGGTGGAAGCCACCGAGCATCGGCGCCGGCCGATCCTGCTCACGGCTGCGGCCGCCAGCCTGGGCATGATTCCGATTGCCCGGGAAGTGTTCTGGGGGCCGATGGCCTACGCGATGATTGGCGGGATTATCATCGCCACGTTGCTGACGCTGTTGTTCCTGCCGGCCCTGTATGTGGCCTGGTACAAAATCCGCGAACCCAAGCAGGAATCTCAGGAACAACGCGGTTAAAAAAATGTGGGAGGGGGCTTGCCCCCTCCTACATTTGGATCTGCATCTTGTCAGGCTGTGGGAAGCTTCCGAAACCGCCGCTTGCCGCCCCGGCGAGCCTGAGCATGTTCTACTCTTTCGGCCTTCTTCTTATCCAGGTCGATTCCCATGCAGTGCCTGCGTCCACTCCTTTTACTCTGCGCGCTTGTGCTTGCGCCGCCGACCTTCGCCACCAACGTGCTGAAAAATACCCAGTGGCGTATCGAACTCGATCCCGCCACCCTGGCGTTGCGCGTCACCCCCGCGGGCGAAGCTTCGGTACAAGCGTCCAGCGGTGTCGCCGCCCATGCGGTCAACGCGCTGCAAGCCGATGCCGAACAGGTCTCCTGGCAGTGGGACAACGGCGCGTATCGCCTGACGGCCCGGCTTGAACAGCGCGAATTGTCCCTGACGATCACTGCCCGTGCAGCGGGTAAGCTGGGCCTGCTGCGCCAGCCGGCCAGCGCCATGGGCCAGGGGCTGATCTGGCCGTTGGCCGAGGGGCATTACGTGCCTGCCGCTAATGCCGTGTGGAAAGATTTCCTGATCGGGTGGGGCGAGTTCAGTACCACCCAGGACCTCAGCCTGCCGTTATGGGGCGTGGATCATGGGCGCTTCACGTTCAACTGGCTGCTGACCAACCCCTATAACAATCGCCTCGAATGGCAGGCGGACGGCCAGGGTATGGCGCTGTCCGTGTCCCATGAATTTACCTCGCTCGAGCCTTCGACACCGATGACCCTGCGCTTGCATCTGGGCGAGGCCGACCCGTTGGCCGGCGCCAGGCGTTATCGTCAGTGGCTGGTCGAGCAGGGCCGTTACGAGTCACTGGCGGACAAGCTGCGGCAAACCCCCGAGGCGGTAAAATTGCTCGGCGCCAGTCACGTTTACCTGTGGGGCAACGACTTGCTCACGCTCGATGATGTACGTGATTGGCCCGCGTTGATCAAACGCCTGCGCACGCACGAGCTCAGTGAGCTGATGGGCAAGGAATCCGCACAGGTGCTCGCGCAGGCAGGCGCGTTGAATCGCTACGAGCAAACCGTGCTGTTGCGCGGCTTCAATGGGGCTATCAACAAGAAGGCCCGGCAGGCTTGGCAGGTGGCGGAACCCGACATGAATCGCCTTGCCGCTCGCTACGGCGAGTTGCGTCGCGAACTGGCCGTGGATTTCGCCGGCGCGTTGGCTGATCGCCCCGAAACCTGGGGCAATTCGAGCATCCAGGCCTTGCGCGACGCTGGGCTCAAGCGCTTGATGCTGACACTCGGCGAAGGCTGGGAAGGCGGCCTGTGGCATCCCGAAGCGATTCGCGCGGGGGTGGATGCCGGTTACCTGGTCGCCCCCTATGATTCCTATGGAACGGCGCTTTCGGCTACGGAAAATCCCGACTGGACCACGGCCCATCTGGGCGGCAAGGCCTACCGCGACTGCGCAATCATGTTGAAAGACGGCACGTTGAAAACCGGCTTCCAGCAGTCCGGTCACTACACCGATCCGCGCTGTGTGCGGCCTTTGCTGGAGGCACGGGTAAAGGCGGTGCAGGGCGCGGCGGGCTACAACGCTTGGTTCCTCGATGCCTATGCCACCAGCATGCTGTATGACAGTTACCGCGACGGTGCGCCGATGACCCAGGCGCAAAATGCCCAGGCCAATATCGACGCGTCGCGCTGGATCAACACCTCGCTCAAACTGCCCACAGGCTCCGAAGACGGCAACGCCATCACCGCCCAGGGCATCCTGTTTGCCCATGGCATGCAAACACCGGTGATCGGCTGGGGTGACCGGGAGATGACCCAGGACCTGCAGTCACCCAACTACGTCGGCAAGTGGTACCCGCCGGAGCAACCGGCCGTGTTCTTCAAACGGGTGCCCTTGAAAGCGCCGCTGCGCACGGTGTATTTCGATCCGACGATGCGCCTGCCGCTGTATCAGGCGGTGTTCCACGGCTCGGTGATTACCACCCATCACTGGTTGTTCGACAGCCTGAAGTTAAGCAATGTGCAGGCGGAGAATGAGCTGGCCCAACTGCTCTACAACGTGCCGCCGCTGTATCACGTCAGTGCAGCAACGCTCAAGGAACGGCTGCCGGTGATTGAGCGCCAGGACCGGTTTTTCCGCCCGCTGCATGAGCGGTTGGCGACGCGGGCGATGACTGATTTTCGCTGGCTGACGGCGGACAAACTGCTCCAGCAAACGACGTTCGCTGATGGGACGCGGTTGGTGGCGAATTTTTCGGACGCGCAAAAAGATGGGTATGCCGCGCATAGTGTGACGGCGCTGGTGGAGGGTGAAAAGCCGGTGGTGTATCAGGTGGATCAGCAGGGCCCTTAAGATCATCGGGGGCAAGCCATAGGTATCTACACAACTCCGTAGCACCCACCGTAACCACGATGCGAAGCGAGCCGCTCTTGATCTTGATCTGCTTTTGATCTCAGGCGCCCC